>NZ_JAMYTP010000001.1:0-384774 GCF_040322515.1 Mesorhizobium sp. M0136 | reverse complement strand
CCGTGTAACCTCGGAGCCGATCCAGCGCATCAGCGCCTTGTGGCCCTTGGCCGTGTTGTCGAAGCGGCGGCTCTCGCCGTCGGGAAAGCGAAAGGCGTCCAGCGCCTCTTTCGAGATGTCGACGCCAATGGTAATGTCTGTCATCTTTTGCCGTGCCTCTGCTTGTCATGCGCAGCTCAAACTGCGCGTATCCGTTCAGGCCTTCGGGAAAAGACGAGGGTGATCAAACTTTAGCTCGGCCCTCAAATGGCCAGCGCGTCGACGATCCATCCCTCGCCGCTGAGGAGAGAGCTGCTACTCTCTCCCAGCGATTCATTCTCGCCTCTTTGCAATGAAAGTCATAAGACAAGCGCGTCGCATGAGGCCGGTCGAGCGCGACGCGCTTTAAGCGTGGCGCCGGTTCACCGTGCCCGGCCTTCCGGCGATCGAAAGCCGCGTGTCCTGCCGGCTGCGCTCGGCCACCATCTTGCCCCTGGCAATGACGCAGAGACGCTCTGGGCGCAGCCGCAGCGCCTCGACCGGGTTGCCGGCATCGAGAACGACCAGGCTGGCGCGCTTGCCGACCACCAGGCCAAGGTGATCGAGGCCCATGATGGCGGCATTGACGTTGGTGACCATGTCGAAGCAGCTCGCCATCTCGGCCGGGCTCGACATCTGGGCGACGTGCAGGCCCATGAAGGCGACGTCGAGCATGTCTGCGGTGCCCAGCGAATACCAGGGGTCGAGCACGCAATCCTGGCCCCAGCCGACGCGGATGCCGTGCGCCAGCATCTCCTTGACCCGCGTCAGGCCGCGGCGCTTGGGAAAAGTGTCGTGGCGGCCCTGCAGCATGATGTTGATCAGCGGATTGGGGATCGCCGAAACGCCGGCCTCGGCAATCAGCGGCAATAGCTTCGAAACGTAGTAATTATCCATCGAATGCATCGATGTCAGGTGCGAGCCGGCCACTCTGCCCTGCAACCCGAGCCGCTGCGTCTCATAGGCAAGCTGCTCGATGTGGCGCGACAGCGGATCGTCAGTCTCGTCGCAATGCAGGTCGACCATCAGGCCGCGCTTGGCCGCGATCTCGCAGAGCTCGGTGACGGAGCGCGTGCCGTCGGCCATGGTGCGCTCGAAATGCGGGATGCCGCCGACGACATCGACGCCTATGTCGAGCGCCCGGATGGTGTTGCTGCGCGCCGTCGGCGAGCGATAGAAGCCGTCCTGCGGGAAGGCGACCAATTGCAGGTCGATATACGGCGCAACGGTCTTCTTCACGTCGAGCAGCGCTTCGACCGCCAGCAGGCGGTCGTCGCAAACATCGACATGGGTGCGGATGGCGAGCAGGCCCATCGACACCGCCCAGTCGCAATAGGCAAGCGCACGATCGCGCACCGCCTCGTGGGTCAGAAGCGGCTTCAGCTCGCCCCACAGCGAAATGCCTTCGAGCAACGTGCCAGAGACATTGATGCGCGGAATGCCGAGCGAGAGCGTTGCGTCCATATGGAAATGCGGATCGACGAAAGGCGGCGAGACCAGATTGCCACGGGCATCGATCGCCGTGCCGGCGCTGACGTTCAGCTCGGGCTCTATCGCTGCGATCGTTTCGCCGACGATGCCGATATCGGCGATCCTGCCGTCCGGCAGCGTGCCGCCGCGCACCACAAGGTCGAAATCCATCTATCGTTACCCCTTTGAAGAGTATGCCTATTCCGGCACATACCGCACCGCCCCCTTGGCGGCACTTGTCGCCATCGCCGCATAGGCGCGCAAGGCCGTCGTCACCTTGCGCTTGCGCTTTTCCTCGGGCTTCCAGGCAGTCGTTCCCCTGGCGTCCATCGCCGCGCGACGGGCGGTGAGCTCCGCGTCGCCGACAGCAAGCCTGATGGTGCGGTTGGGGATGTCGATCTCGATCGTGTCGCCTTCCCTGACCAGCCCGATCAGCCCGCCTTCAGCCGCTTCCGGCGAGACGTGGCCGATCGACAGGCCGGAGGTGCCGCCGGAAAAACGACCGTCGGTG
This sequence comes from Mesorhizobium sp. M0136, assembly GCF_040322515.1. Lineage (NCBI taxonomy): Bacteria > Pseudomonadati > Pseudomonadota > Alphaproteobacteria > Hyphomicrobiales > Phyllobacteriaceae > Mesorhizobium > Mesorhizobium sp. M0136. The sequence continues at coordinate 382,775 of NZ_JAMYTP010000001.1, read as the reverse complement.
ATCAGTGCGCAGGCTTTGCCGAGGCCCTTCGATTTGAGATAGCTGGTCGGATAGAGCATTTCCTGCATGCCGGGGCCGCCGCGCGGGCCTTCATAACGGATAACGACGACATCGCCGGCCTTGATCTCGTTCGACAGGATTGCCTTGACGCTGGCGTCCTGGCTTTCGAACACTCTTGCCGGGCCGGTGAATTTCAGGATCGATTCATCGACGCCGGCCGTCTTCACGATGCAACCGTCGAGCGCGAGATTGCCTTTCAGCACGGCAAGGCCGCCATCCGTTGAGAAAGGATGTTCGGCCGAGCGGATGACGCCCGTCTTGCGGTCGAGATCGAGATCGTCCCAGCGGCGGTCCTGGCTGAAGGCGACCTGCGTCGGCACGCCGCCGGGTGCCGCCAGAAAGAAGTCGCGGACATTCTGGCTTGAGGTGCGGGAGATATCCCAATGATCGAGCGCTTCGCCGAGGCTTGCGGTGTGCACCGTCGGCAGGTCGCGGTTGATCAGCCCGGCGCTATCCAACTGGCCGAGGATCGCCATTATGCCGCCGGCGCGGTGGACGTCCTCCATGTGGACGTCGGCCTTGGCCGGAGCCACCTTGCACAGCACCGGCACCCGCCGCGACAGCCGGTCGATGTCCTCCATTGTGAAGTCGACCTCGCCCTCATGTGCTGCGGCGAGGATGTGCAGCACGGTGTTGGTCGAGCCGCCCATGGCGATATCGAGCGTCATGGCGTTCTCGAAAGCGCCTTTCGACGCGATGCTGCGCGGTAGCGCGGTGTCGTCGTCCTGCTCGTAATAGCGCTGGGCGAGATCGACGATCAGATGGCCGGCCTCGACGAACAGGCGCTTGCGGTCGGCATGCGTCGCCAGCGTCGAGCCGTTGCCGGGCAGCGACAGGCCGAGCGCCTCGGTCAGGCAGTTCATCGAATTGGCGGTGAACATGCCCGAGCACGAGCCGCAGGTCGGACAGGCCGATCGCTCGATGATCTTGACGTCCTCGTCGGACACCTTGTCGTCAGCGGCCGCGACCATGGCGTCGACCAGGTCAAGCGCCTGGCTTTTGCCGGCGAGCACCACCTTGCCGGCCTCCATCGGTCCGCCGGAGACGAAGACGGTCGGGATGTTGAGGCGCAGCGACGCCATCAGCATGCCCGGCGTGATCTTGTCGCAATTCGAGATGCAGACCATGGCGTCGGCGCAATGCGCGTTGACCATATATTCGACCGAGTCGGCGATCAATTCTCGCGACGGCAGCGAATAGAGCATGCCGTCATGGCCCATGGCGATGCCGTCGTCGACGGCTATGGTGTTGAATTCCTTGGCGACGCCGCCGGCCTTTTCGATCTCGCGGGCAACCAGCTGGCCTAGGTCCTTCAGATGGACATGGCCGGGCACGAACTGGGTGAAGGAATTGACCACGGCGATGATCGGCTTGCCGAAATCCGAATCCTTCATGCCGGTGGCGCGCCACAAGCCGCGGGCGCCGGCCATGTTGCGGCCATGGGTGGTGGTGCGGGAACGGTAGGCGGGCATTGAACTGTCCTTGCTGTCTGCTCGCGCCGCACAGGCGCGGAAAACCGGAATTGAGCCGCAGGCCTTATAGACGCCAAGCTCTGGTCTGGCCACAATTTTGCGCTGCGCCAGGGTGCGGAACGAGCGCCAGCCAGAGACGCAGCCGGTCCAGGCCGTAAAAAGTCAGAGGTGCTGTCGGATCGGGTTTTGCTCGAGCGTCCTTGGGCAGACGGCGGGGCCGGGCATCAATCGCCAGCCGGCCGTTTTGCGAGTGAAAACAAAGCCAAAACCAGTCCGAGGAGCAAGAGAATGCAAAAGATCACCCCCTGCCTGTGGTTCGACGACCAGGCCGAGGAGGCCATGAACCATTACATCTCCATCTTCAAGAATTCGAAGGTGCTGAGCGTGATGCGCTGGCCCAAAGGCAGCGGCGATAATGAGGGCAAGGTGCTGATGGTCTCATTCGAGCTCGACGGCGTTCAGTTCCAGGCGCTCAACGGCGGGCCGCAATTCAAGTTCACCCAGGCAGTCTCGCTCTCCATCGACTGCAAGACGCAGGAAGAGGTTGACTATTTCTGGGACAGGCTCATCGCGGGCGGTGGCGAACCCAGCCAGTGCAGCTGGCTGAAGGACAAGTTCGGCCTCTCCTGGCAGGTCGTTCCCGAGCAGTTGCCCAAGCTGCTGCTGGACCCCGACAGGGAAAAGGCCGGCCGGGTGATGCAGGCGATGATGCAGATGAGCAAAATCGACATCGCCAAGATCGAAGAGGCAGCCAGGGGGTGAACGAACGCGGTCTTGCCTTCCCCCTGTGGGAGAAGGTGGATCGGCGCGAAGCGCCGAGACGGTTGAGGGATGTTGGACGGAATGAGACGTTGGTGTTTCCTGGAACACCCCTTATCCGTCGCCCTCGGCGACACCTTCTCCCACAAGAAGGGGACAAGGGAAGGGGCGCATCAGGCCGCTTTGTCGCGGACCTGATAATCCTTTACCGCCGCAAAGCGGATCGCCTTCCAGCGTTCAGCCTCGTAATTGAGCGAGAAGGCGTGCTGGGCGAGGAACACCGGATCGTTGTCGAGATCGCGAGCAATGTCGCCGCGATGCGCCTCGATGAAGCGCTGGAGCTCGGCCTTGTCGTCGGCCGAGATCCAGCGGCAGACCGAAAAGCGCGACATCTCGAAATCGACCGGCAATGTGTATTCGAAGTTCAGCCGTTCTTTCAGGACATCGAGCTGCAGGGCGCCGACGACGCCGACGATGGCCGGCGAGCCGTCCTCCGGCGAGAACAATTGCACGACGCCTTCCTCGGCCATCTGGTGCAGCGCCTCCTTGAGCTTCTTGGCCTTCATCGCGTCGCCGAGGCGGACGCGGCGCAGGATTTCCGGCGCGAAATTCGGCACGCCGCGAAACAGGATCTCCTCGCCTTCGGTCAGCGTGTCGCCGATGCGCAGCGTGCCGTGGTTGGGAATACCGACGACGTCGCCGGCAAACGCCTCGTCGGCGGTGACGCGGGTGCGGGCGAAGAAGAATTGCGGCGCCGACAGGCTCATCGGCTTTCCTGTGCGCACCAGCTTGGCCTTCATGCCGCGCTCGAGCTTGCCGGAGCAGACGCGGACGAAGGCGATGCGGTCGCGGTGGTTGGGGTCCATATTGGCCTGGATCTTGAAGACGAAGGAGGTCATCTTGTCCTCGGTCGCGTCGACCTTGCGCGTGTCGGCTTCCTGCGCGCGCGGCGGCGGCCCATAGGCGCCGAGCGCCTCGATCAGGTCGCGCACGCCGTAATTGCGCAGCGCCGAGCCGAAATAGACCGGTGTCAGATGGCCTTCGCGGAAGGCTTCCAGATCGAGCGGGCGGCAGGCCGCGCGTGCCAGCTCCAGCTCCTCGATGAAGGCCTCCCGGTCGTTCTCCGGCAAGAGACCGGCGACACGGTTGGAATCGGGGCCGTTGACCGGCGTGCGCTCCTTTTCGGCGTCGCCCTTGCGAACCGCGTTCAGCGCCAGATGGTAGGTCCCGGAAAAGGTCTTGGCGCGGCCGATCGGCCAGGTGATCGGTGCGGTATCAAGCGCCAGCTTCTGCTCGATCTCATCGAGGATGTCGAACGGGTCGCGGCTTTCTCGGTCCATCTTGTTGACGAAGGTGATGATCGGGATATCGCGCAGCCGGCAGACCTCGAACAGTTTCAACGTGCGCGGCTCGATGCCCTTGGCGGCGTCGATGACCATCACCGCGCTGTCGACCGCCGACAGCGTGCGATAAGTGTCGTCGGCGAAATCCTCGTGGCCGGGCGTGTCGAGCAGGTTGAAGACAGTGCCCTCATATTCGAAGGTCATCACCGAGGTGACCACCGAAATGCCGCGCTCGCGTTCGATCTTCATCCAGTCGGACCGGGTCTGGATGCGGTCCTTCTTGGCCTTGACCTCGCCGGCAAGCTGGATCGCACCGCCGAACAAAAGCAGCTTTTCGGTGAGCGTTGTCTTGCCGGCGTCGGGGTGGGCAATGATCGCGAAAGTGCGGCGGCGCGATACCGCTTGTTCGATGTATTCAGCCAATTTCATGGAATCCTGTCTGTGGCGCGGGCTTTTAGCAGCGCTTTCTCCGCCTGTCGACGGTTTTGGGCTAATGGGCTCGGCCGAAGGGACATGCCGGTTTGTCGTTGCGACCGAATGGACGATAGGACCCTGTCCTAACGAGCCAACGGCACAGATTGCGGCTGTTCAGATGAGAAGATACTCTCCCGCTATGTCCACGCTACCATGATTTGCTTCTGGTAAGGGTGGCTGGTGGCCGACGCCCCTGCCGCCGAGCCAGGTAATCGACTGGATCTCCGAGCGGTTTATGCCGATGTCGCGCAACAGGTAGTCCGGCAGTTCGTAAAGCAATGCGCGGTCACGCCGGATGCGGATGATGCGGGCTAAGGCGCGTGGAACGGCGAGCCACATTTCGACGATTGCGGCGACGAACCGCGAACTATCGGGATGATCGGCGATTAAATCCGGCTCTGTATGTCCGATCAGCATGGCAATATTTCCTGTGGTTCGAGGGATGGGAGACACGGTTCCGAGATGTCGGCCGCGGAATGTTGGGAGAGCCATGCAATGGCCCTCCTGGGCGCTGCGTAACACCAGTCAAGACATGTCGTGTTCGCAGCTCACATAAGGGTTCCAGTCGGCGAACATGCCGGCCGGATTGTGCCGCCAGTGCCAGACGTGAAGCTCGTAGTAGGGGTCCACGGGATGAACGCCCACCGTCGTCTTGCGCTGGAGAGTGCGTCCGAGAAACTCGGGAACACCCTTGCCCTTCCAGTCCTTCTCGAAGACTATATATTCCATGCCAACGAGCTGCATGGAGCCGTCGGGCTCAGGTTCGTAGGTCAGCACGTCCGGCTCGCCGAGCACCAGCTTGCCGTCACCGGCACGACCGGGATGAATGAAGTGCACACCCATCGTGCCGTGCTCGTCATGTGTCGTGCATTCGAACAACTGCTGGTAACCGTCGGCTTTGGCGACCTCGATGCTGAGGTATTTGGCCGCCATCTCCCGCGACCGGTTGAGGACCGGGTCAGGTATGTCATGGGCATCCGCCGCGCCGCAGAAGAATGCCGAGATTGCCACGGCAAGCACAATATCTGAAAAGAGCTTCACGATCCGTCCCTCCCTGCTAGGCCTGCGCGTAGGCGGTCGTTGGATCGAACAGGCGCTTCACCTGCGTGATCTTTGTGGCCGGGAAGCCGCTCATCTTGGCATGGCGTTGGATGATCGCTTCGTCCTTCGCGAGGTAGACGCAGAACGTTTTGTCATCCGCAACGAACGACTCCACCCACTGGATTTCCGGGCCGAGTTCGGCAAGAACAGCGTTCGAAGCCTTGGATGCCTCGCGAAGCTGCTCTCGCTCGAAAGTGCCGACCTTCGGAATGTCCCTTTCAATGATGTACTTATGCATTTTCCTAGTTTCCTTGTGTTGGGTTCAAATGTCGCCGGACGGCGATCGCTGCCGATGACATCCCCGGGGCTGCTGAGCTAAAATGCTCCTTGGCCGGCCAGGCACATGAAGAATGACAGGAGGGGCGGCCAACAGTCCTTACGCCGCTCTTATCTTCTTCTGATCCTTTGCCCATTGTCGTAGGAGGAATGCTGCCGATGGGGATGTATTGCTTCGGTGACTTCGAGCTGAACGAGGAAGCTCGCGGTCTTCGCCTCGCCGGCAGGGAGATCGAGGCGCAACCTCTGGTCTTCGATTTCCTCGCCATTCTTCTGCGCCATCGGAGCCGGGCTTTGAGCAAGGAAGAGTTGCTCGAAACCCTGTGGCCGGGCGTCACGGTGACCGAAGCCTCGCTGCAGCGTGTTGCCAGCCTGGCTCGCAGCATTCTTCGCCAGGGCGGCATGGAAACGGCACTGCGCAACCTGCCGCGGTTCGGCTACCGGATGTGTCTCGATCCGCCAGCCGTTTCGGAACGAGCGCCGACTCTCCCTGATCCGTCGACTGCGCATTCGAGCGCTAGCTTGCAGATCTTGGCCGCGCGGGCGGCTGCTTCGGCCAGGAAATGGTATGAGGCCGCGGCTTTGTTCGCCGAAGCGGACACTGCCGACGAGCTGGTCACCGCCGATCTCGAGGAATGGGCGCTGGCTCTGGAATGCATGGGGCGGCCGGCCGAAGCCATCCCGCCGCTGACGCGTGCCGTGCGGGCATACAGCATTGCTGGGCAAGGTTCGAGGGGCGCTGCTCCGGCAATCACACTTGCGCGGATCCACCTAGAGCGAGGAGAGCTTGCCGTCGCCAAGGGCTGGCATCAGCGCGCGGCAGCATTGATCGGCACCGCCACCGATAGCCGGGAGCACGGCCTTTGGTGTTGGATGGGGTCGCGGATCAAGGCAGCGGACGCGGAACCGGAACAGGCGCTGGCGTTTGCCGAGCAGGCCTGCGTCGTCGGCAAACATCTGGAAGATCCGGTCGTGGAGTCGCTCGGCCTTGTCTATCGCGGTTTTTTCAAGCTTTGCCTTGGCGACACCCAATCCGGACTGGAAGATCAGGACGCCGCCGCCGCCCTCGGTTTGTCCAGCGACGTCGATCCGGTGGTCGGCGGAATTCTCTATTGCAACGTCCTTTGGGCCTGCCGAAATTTCGGCGACTGGTCGAGAGCAAACCAGTGGACCCTCGGTTACGAGAATTGGTGCAGGGGCCACGGGCTAGAGGATCTGTCGGGCTCGTGCCGGTTGCATCGGGCCGAGGTGCTCGGCGTGCACGGCACGCTGAAGGAAGCGGAAGCATTGGTGCGCACCGCCCTCAACCAACTTGCGCTCGATGCGCCTTGGGCGATGGGCGACGCGTTGCGTGTGTTAGGCGACATCCATCTTGCCGCAGGGGACCTCACCGAGGCGGAAGCTGCGTATCGTGGCGCCCATGCGGTCGGCTGGGACCCTCAGCCGGGCCTTGCATTGCTGCAGCTCGAGCAAGGACAGGCAGAAGCCGCGTTCAGCGCTCTCGAGCGGTCCCTGATCGGGTCCGCCTGGCCGACCTTGCAGCGCCGGGGTTTGATTCTCGCCACTCTGGCAAAGGTGGCGGCACGAACGGATCGACTGGAGCGCGCGAAGCAGGTCATCGCCGAACTGGAAACCCAGCCACAGCGCTGGCCGATGGCATCTATCCGGGCGCTCACCTCGGAAGCCAAGGCCGAGCTTTTCATACGGGAAGGCCGCTTGGCCGAGGCCATTGGAGAACTGCAAGTTGCATACTCGCGCTGGAATGAGATCGGTTCGGCGGTTAATGCCGCCGACGCCCGGCTCTCGCTTGCGGCTTTGCTCATTCAACTGGGTGATCGCACCGGCGCAGAATTGGAACTTGGCACCGTGCTGACGGTCGCAAGGAAAGTCGATTCGTCACGGCTTATGCGCCGATACGAAACCTTGAAGGCGCTGCTCGGCGGCACAAATAGAGAGGCACCCGCGTAAGAAGCTGCGGCGGCGTGATAACGTCACGCCGGTTCGGCGGCATGGCTCTCGAAGGCTATCTCGGGAATCCACTCGGCAATGGCGGTACCGATCCTGTCGGCATGGTCCTCCTGCAGATAATGCGCGCCGGGTCCGAGATCGATCAACCGGCAGTTCTTTAGGCCGGCTGCGAATTCCCGTGCCGCCTGCGGCGAGACGAGGGCGCCCGGATCGCCTGAGAAAAGCAGCTTCGGGTAGGAGGAAGCCCGGAGCGCCCGATGGTCGTTCTCACTGATGGCGGCGACGTCGGCAGGCTGGCCTTCGATCGGCAGGTCCCGCGGCAGCCGCAGAATCGGCTTGCGCGATCGTGGCGTCGGGAACGGCGCCCGGTAGGCGGCCATTTCTTCATCGCTCATGGTGCGCAGCACAGCGGCCGGCAGCACTTTTTCGACGAAGACGTTGTCTTCCAGGACAAGCTTTTCACCGATGCCAGGCGTGCGCATTGCCTTGAACAATTCGCGCGCCTGCGGACGCTGGTGGAAATCGTCCCAGCTCTCGAAGGGGCGGATGAATTCCATGAAGGCGAGGCCGAGGATCCGCTGCGGCCGCCGGGCGGCGAGATGGAAGGCAAGGGCGGTACCCCAGTCCTGCGCGACGACCACCATGTCGGTGATGCCAAGCGTCTCGATGAAAGCGTCGAGATGGCGGACGTGGTCGAAGAAGCGATAGTCGATGTCCGGCTTGCCGGATTGGCCATAGCCGATCAGGTCGGGCGCTATGCAGCGGCCGAACGGCGCTACATGCGGGATGATGTCGCGCCAGATGTAGGACGACGTCGGGTTGCCGTGCAGGAAGAGTACTGTCGGGCCAGCCGTGCCTGCCTCGGCATAGGAAATGGTGGAATCGAGTACCGCGACTTGCGAGCGCGGCAACATTCTGCGCTTTTCGAGTTTCGGGTTCACCGGATCAGCTCCTTTTTGCGAAGACTGTTTTGAAGACGATGTTCTTGAAACGCTCGAGCGGTTCGGGACTGCGCTCCATCTTCATGCGCAGCATCGCGCCTTGCCAGGAACTCAAAAGGAAGTCGGCGAGATCCTCGGCATCGAACGCGTCGGTGATATCGCCGGCCGCCTGGCCCTCGGCGATGCATTCGGCAAAGGGCTTGCGCCAGCGTTCGAAAATGGCGACGAGTTGCAGCCTCAGCGCCTCACTGTGAGCTGCCGTCTCGAGGCTGAGATTACCGATCATGCAGCCCCGTGCCCAATCATGCGCCTCCAGTTTCGACGTGATGATTTCGAGATAGCGGCGCAAGCGCCCGACCGGAGGCGTGCCGTCCCGGGCGAGGGCCTGCTCCACCAAACCGCTCACATAGGCGAAATAGCGGTCCAGCACCTCGCCGGTGAACGCCTCCTTGGAGGCAAAATGATTGGTGAAGGACCCCGGGCGGGCATCGGCCGCGGCGACGATGTCGCGTACGCCGGCGGCCGAATAGCCGGAACTCCAGATGGTCTTGAAACCGGCGTCGAGAAGTTTTTCGCGAAGTGAATGTCTAGCCATGCCGGTATAATACGTACGTACGTATTAAAGTCAAGAAGCATATTTTATACCGCGCGCTCTTGGCAGAACCCACGGGCAATGGCATCGCAGTGGTGGTGTTGGAACGAGGAGTGAAGCATGGCAGCGGCGAGACAAGTCATCGTCATCGGCGCCGGCATCATCGGCGCCTCCATCGCCTGGCACCTGACCAGAGCCGGAGCAAAGGTGACGGTCATTGCCGGCAGCGGCACCGGCGGCGTTGCGACACCGAATTCCTTTGCCTGGATCAATGCCAGCTGGGGCAATCCAGAGCTGTACTTCCGGCTGCGCGTTCGCGCTATGGCCGAATGGACGCGGCTGGCGAACGAGGTGCCCGGCATCCCGTTGCAATGGTGCGGTGGCCTGTGCTGGGACCTGCCCGCGGCCGAACTGGAAGCCTATGCCGCCGAACATTCCTCATGGGGCTATGGCATCGAGCGTGTCGACCGTGCCGGAGCGGCCCGCATCGAGCCCAATCTGGCCGAACTTCCCGACTTCGCCCTTCATGTCGCCAAGGAAGGTGTCGCCGAGCCGGTCGCCGCCACGCAAGCACTGCTGGCCGACGCCGGACGGCGCGACGCGCGGCTGCTGACGGGAGTTACCGCGACCGCGCTTGTGCAGGCCAACGGCAGGATTGCCGGCGTCGATACATCCGGCGGGCGGATTGCTGCCGACGAGGTGGTGATCGCGGCCGGAGCCGGCTCTCCGGCACTAGCGGCAACAGCCGGGATAGAACTGCCGATCGAGACGCCACCCGGCTTGATCGTGCACTCGCGCCCCTACGAAAAGCTGCTCAACGGGCTGGTGATCGGCGACCGCCTGCATATGCGCCAGACAGCGGAAGGCCGCGTCATCGCCGGCTCGGATTTCGGCGGCGCCGATCCCGGCATGGATGCCGCGGCCACCGCCCGCGACCTGTTTGCGGCGATGAAGGCGATGCTGCGCGGCGCGGATGGGCTGGAACTCGATTTCCACACCATTGGCTACCGGCCGACGCCGGTCGATGGCTTTCCCATCATAGGCCGCGCCGAAGGCACGGGCGGCGTCTACGTCGCCGTTATGCATTCCGGCATCACGCTGGCGCCGGCCGTCGGCCTGTTCGCCGCCCGCGAAATCCTCGACGGCGAGCGCGATCCGCTGCTTGATCCCTACGGACTGGCGCGGTTTACTCAATAACCGGGTGGGCGGCGAAAGCCGCCGGCCAGCGGCTCGATGGCCCTGGCGATCCCGAGCAGGCGCGACTCCGACCAGCGTTTGCCAACAAGCTGTAGTCCTACGGGCAAGCCGTCGCGATCCTGTCCGCAGGGCAGCGACAGTGCCGGATGGCCGCTGTAGTTGAACACCGCGCCATAGGCCGGCAGCATCCAGTAGCTTTGCTTCTCGCCGTCGACCTCGATCGGCGTTCCCGGCTCGCAATGCGGGAAGGCGGTGACCATGGCGACCGGGCACAGCAAGGCGTCGCAACGGTCGAAGAACCGTTCCCACGCCAGGATGGAGCGGTCGCGGCGGGCGAGCGCCTCGAACCAGCGCGAGACCGGCGTCGGATTCTCCGGCGGTTCGGGCTGCGCCGCCTCCAGCATCATGCCGATCAGGACGCCGCCCTGCTTCAGATCGTCGTGCAGGTCGAGCTCCGGCAATTCGGCTTCCTCGACGATGGCGCCCGCAGCCTGAAGCTCTTTTGCCAGACTTTCGACCGCCGCGCTGATCTCGCCGGCCACTGGAAAGCCCGGAAAGGACGGCGCGACGGCAATGCGCAAATTTTTGAGGTCCAGCTCCGGCATGGTTTCGACCGGTACCGGCGCAAGGTCGGTATCGCTTCCATCCGGGCCGGCAATGAGGCCGTAGATGAGCGCCAGGTCCTCGACGCTGCGCGCCAGCGGTCCGAGGCAGGACATCAGCCGCACGCTGCGCGGCGCCCCGCCTGGATCGGGGAAGGCGCCGGCGAGCGAGACGCGGTGCTCGGTCGGCTTGAGGCCGTAGACGCCACAAAAGGCGGCCGGCAGCCGGATCGAATCCTGCATGTCGGTGCCGACCTCGAACGGCGTCATACCGGTGCTGAGCGCCGCCGCCGCACCGCCGCTGGAGCCGCCGGCGGTGCGCTGGAGATCCCAGGGATTGCCGGTGCGGCCGAATAGCGGATTGCTCGACTGCCAGTCACCGAGCATTGTCGCCACGTTCGTCTTGCCCACCAGTATGCCGCCTGCCGCCTTTAGCCGGGCAACGACCGAACTGTCTGCCCTCGGGGCATAGTCGGCGAAGGCCGGGAAGCCGACGGTGGTTCTCATGCCAGCGGTTTCGTGCGTGTCCTTCAGTGTGAACGGCAGGCCATGCAGCGGCCCAAGTGCCTCGCCGCGCGCCTGCGCTTCGTCGGCTTTCTGCGCTCGAGCGCGAGCCCCCTCCCTGTCGAGCGTGACGACAGCATTGGCCGCCTCATTGTGCCTGTCGATCTGCGCCAGATGCTCGTCCAGCACTTCTATTGCGGAAACCGTACGGTCGCGGATGGCCGCGGCCAGTTTGGTGGTCGAGGAAAAGACGATATCCATCATGACTGCTCCGGGCTATCGCGCCGCGCTCCTCAAAATGGCGGATTGCGGCGCGGCTTCAAGCCTGGCTCGGTATTTCGACGACGGCGGCGCTTGATCGGGATTGCGCTGCCGGGATCCGTTGAGCGTCGGCGCTGTCCAGCAGGCCTCGCCGCGATCGGCACCTCTACGGCTTACCGTCCTCTGTTATGCGTCCGTTCGTAGAGCTCACGGATGATGCCGCTTGCCGTGGTCTCGAACAGAAACGGCAAGAAAGCATGAATGAGCGCGGCAAAGGCCGCCATGAACAATCGCGACGAGAACCATGCGGCGAAAGCCATATGGCCGAAATAGCTCTCGCCGACCGCGGCCGGGTGAGAGGTGAAAAGTCTTGCGAGCCGTGCTGTCATGTCGATCCCTCCTGCCGGCATGAAGAGCCAGCGATCAATATCCTGCCACGGCTATCAGGTTCGTAGGTCTCAAATTGTCCTTGTCTAAAGCCACATTTTGGGACAAACATCCCACATGAGGGCGGAAATCGACGAAATAGACCGGAGATTGCTGGCCGAGCTGCAACGCGACGGCACGCTGTCCGTCGACCAGCTCTCGGCAAGAATATCGCTGTCGCGCAATGCCTGCTGGCGCCGGGTCAAGCGGCTGGAGGAAGACGGCATCATTACCGGTCGGGTGGCGCTGGTCGACGCCGACAAGCTCGGACTCGGCCTTTCGGTGTTCATCCTGATCCGCACCTCGAACCACGATCCCGACTGGCTGCAAAGATTCCGGGCGGCGGTGACCGGCTTTGCCGAGATCACCGGCGCCTACCGCATGTCCGGCGATCTCGACTATGTGCTGCGCGCCCGCGTCGCCGACGTGAAGGCCTATGACCGGCTCTACCAGCGGCTGATCGCCAAGGTGGCGCTGTCGGACGTTTCGGCCTCTTTCGTCATGGAGGAGATCAAGGAGACCACGGTCGTTCCGATGGAACTGCGCTGAGGCGGAACTGCGCTGAAAGAAAGCCGTTGATAGCATTGCCGCCGAGTTGACTGAACCAGCGTTCGCGACGATAGGATCAGCCTTATGCGCGCAGCACCTTATCCTACCTCCGTCATCGGTCCGGCTGTCGGTTTCGTCAGGCTGCCGCATGGCGAGGGCTTGCCGCTTCCCGCCTATGAGAGCTCGGGCGCCGCCGGCATGGACCTGCGCGCCGCCGTCCCCGACGACAGGCCGCTTTTGATCCTGCCGGGAAAGCGCGCGCTGGTGCCGACCGGGCTGGTCCTGGAAATTCCGGAGGGCGTCGAAGGCCAGGTCCGGCCGCGTTCGGGCCTCGCTTTCAAGCACGGGCTCACCTGCCTCAACACGCCGGGCACCATCGACAGCGACTATCGCGGCGAGGTCAAGGTGCTACTGATCAATCTCGGCGACGAAGATTTCGCGGTGACGCGCGGCATGCGGATCGCCCAGATCGTCTTCGCCCCGGTAACGCGGGCGACCGTCGAGGAGCGCACATTGGCCGGCGGCACGGCGCGCGGCTCGGGCGGCTTCGGATCGACCGGCACCGCTTGATGAAAATACCCAAACTCGTCATCTTCGATTGCGACGGGGTTCTGGTCGATACCGAGAACCTCGCCAATCGGCGCCTCGCCGAATGGTTGACTGCGGCAGGCTTTCCGGCCAGCTTCGAATATTGCCGCAAGAATTTCTCCGGCCGCAGCATGGTTTCGGTGCAGAAGGAAGTCGAGGCGACCGGCGTCAGCCTTGGCGCCGATTTTGTCGAGCGCTGGAACGCCGGCCTGCCGGACCTGTTCGCACATGGCGTTGAGGCCATCCCGTACGTTCGCGAGTTCATCGAAACCGTGCACGCCGCCGGCATCGCCACCTGCGTCGCCTCGTCGGCACGGGTACCGAAAATGCACATCACACTCGGCCAGACCGGGCTGCTGCCGCTGTTCGAGCATGCGCTGTTCAGCTCGACCATGGTCTCGCGCGGCAAGCCGTTCCCCGACCTCTTCCTGCATGCGGCAGCGACGATGGGCTTCGCGCCCGGCGACTGCATCGTCATTGAGGACAGCGTCGCCGGGACGACAGCCGGCATCGCCGCCGGCATGCGCGTCTATTCCTACCACGGCGACCCGCTTTCCGACCGCGATGGACTGATCGAAGCTGGCGGCATCCTGTTCGACGACATGCGTGAACTGGCCGGGCTGGTGCCGATCCACTGATCGCCTTTGCGCAAGCTGCATGCGCATCCGGTCTCAGACCGGGCGTGGGGCTCCAAGTACTCGGTCGACCGTGTCGCGTATGAGGCTGCGCAGATTGGCCGGCCTGTCGAGATGACTGACGACAAGGAGGCCGTCGGCCGCCACCGTTAGCGCGTCCGCTGTGCGGTCCGGATCGGGATTTGCGTCCGCGATCAGCAGATCCCTGAGGATACCCCACTTCCAGTGACGATGCTTATCGATCGCCTGGCGAACCGGGCTGCTGGGGTCGGGATATTCAGCGGCGGCGTTCTGAAACGGGCAGCCGCGGTAGCCCGGCTGATCTGCCGCATCAGCGATGAGATCGAATATCACAAGGATCATCGGGCGAGGTGGCCGCCGGCCAAGGCGCGCGATTGCCGCCCGTCCTCCCTTGCTGAGCTCCTCGATGTAGGCGCGGACGAGATCGTCCTTGGCTGCGAAATGATGATAGAACGTCGCCTTGGCAACGCCGGCCTCGGCGATGATGCGGTCGATGCCGACTGCGCGCACCCCCTCCAGAGAAAACAGCGCGGTCGCCGTATCGAGGATGCGACGGCGCGCAAGACTTTCGGGACGATCGTTGATTCGGGCTGCGGACATGCCTTGACTATATAGCAGACAGGTCTGTATACATCCATATGTAGACAGACAGGTCTACCTACTAATGAAGGAAAGGCGAACATGGCTTCGATAGTCAGGGAAATCATCGTAGATGCTTCACCGGAAAGCGTATGGGCGACGGTCGGCGACTTCGCCGGCGGCGCCCAACGGATAGCCCCAGGCGTTTTCGTCGACTGCAGGGTGGATGAGGACGACGTACGGGCCCTTACTTTCGCCGACGGCAAGATTGTGCGAGAGCGGCTCATCGCCCGCGACGAGCAGAGCCGGCGCATCGTGTGGGGATGGCTCGGCGATGAGGTCACCCACGATAACACCTCCATGCAGGTCTTTGCCGAGGGCGAGGGCCGGAGCCGCCTGGTCTGGATCCATGACACTCTGCCAGACGAACTCGGCGCGTGGCTCGCAGCCGCCATGGATCAGCTGGTGCCTGTTTTCCAGCAGACCTTGGCGACCGAAGCCAAACCAACATAGCGGGGTAACGCCAGGTGTTTCCTCTTGGCCGCAAAATGCTCTAGCTTGCGCGCGCCCGACATAACGAGCGCGCGCATGGCCTTCTGCTGGTTCGTTTCATCCTTGCCTGCCTGCTGCTGCCTTGTCTTTGGACGACGGCCAGCGCCGAGGCCGTCAGTTTCCCGGAGCTCGGCAGCGCTGTCCCCGGCCACGGCGATGTCACCTATCTCGACCTCGCCAGGATGGTCATTCCCGATCTGGCCGCGGACAAGGACGGCTTTTTCCGGGGTTCGACGCCGATCGAGATGCGCCACATCGCTGGTCCGGACTACGGCGGCTCCCCGCCGGCGACGTCGGGTCTTTCCAACGCCGGCGTGCTCGGCATCAAGGCCGGCGGCAAGGAGCGGCTAGCCATGCTGTTCGACCTTGGCGACTCGCCTGACAGTGCCGAGGGCTATGCCGTGCTGGCACTCTACGACATCACCGGCAAGCCGGCGCTGCTCGACGCGGTCAATGTCGCCGTCGACCGCATCACCTATCTTCGCGATCCGGGCAAGCTGGCAATCGGGCCTGGTGACGACGCTATCATCAGCATGAGCATGCATTTCAATTCGAGCCAGGGCTATGGGATCACGCCGCTGATCATGGTCCGCAACGACAGGTTCGAGCTGATCGACATGATCTACACGTTCGACGAAAACCTCTGCACTCATAGGAGGACACAGACTGCGGCGTTCCAGGTGATCGCCGACGGCCAGCCTTATGCAGCCATCAAGGTCACAGTGACCGACGCGACGCTACCGGGAGAAGAAAGCTGCGACGGCCAGCCGCCGCCAGAGGCGTCTTCGCGCGACATTTCCGTCACCTATCATTGGAACAAAAATGCTTCGCGCTACGTCAAGGATTCCGATGCGCTGGACCGATTGGCAGATGACAACGCCAAACGCTTCTGAGCCAACCGCATTTGTTTGCCCGGCGCCTTCCGCCGGGCTAGAATTTGCCTCACATTCTGTACTGGAGGGGAGCATCCATGGACAAAGGTAAGATTTTTCGCGACCTGCATGCCTCGATCTTCGTCATGGCCAATTCCTGGGACGTCGGGACGACCAAGCTCTTGGCTTCGTTCGGCTTCAAGGCGCTGGCCACGACCAGCGCCGGCTTTGCCTTTTCGCGCGGCCTGCCCGATGGTGCGGTGACGTTCGAGGCGATGATCCATCATTGCCGTGAAGTGTCGGCGGCGACCGGGCTGCCAGTTTCGGCCGATCTCGAAAAGGGCAAGGGCGACAGCGCAACAAGTGCCGGCGAGACCATCTTCGCCGCCGAGGCGGCTGGCCTCGCCGGCTGCTCGATCGAGGACCATACTGGCGAGCCCGACAAGCCGATCTATGATTTTGCGCATGCCGTCGAGCGCGTCGCGGCGGCTGCAGAAGCGGCACGGGCACTGAAACGCGATTTCGTCTTCACCGCGCGGGCCGAGAATTTCCTGTGGGGCAAGCCCGATCTTGACGATACGATCAAGCGGCTGCAGGCCTTCGAGAAGGCCGGCGCCGACGTGCTCTATGCACCGGGGCTGGGCGACATCGAGATGGTTCGAACCGTCTGCTCGGCGCTGACCAAGCCGGTCAACGTCATGGCCAGGCCCGGCTTCACCATCGCCGACCTGGCCACGGCGGGGGTAAAGCGGGTCTCGCTCGGTCCATGGCTCACCAATTTCGCCTTCGGCATGCTGGAGACCGCGGCGCGCGAGATCCAGCAGGATGGCACCTTCGGCTTCACCCGCGCCGCCATGCCGTTCGGCAAGCTGCAGGCGCTGTTTGCCAAATCTTCAGCCTAGGTCGGGCCCGGCGAATGACCCTCACCGTCGTCGACATGCACACCGGCGGCGAGCCGCTGCGGATCGTCACCGGCGGCTACCCCGACATCCCCAAGGGCACGATCCTCGAAAAGCGTGCCTATGTGCGCGACCATCTCGATCATCTCAGAAAGGTCCTGATGTTCGAGCCGCGCGGCCATTACGACATGTATGGCGCGCTGCTGGTGGAGCCCGACCTGCCGGGCGCCGACCTCGCGGTGCTGTTCATGCACAATGAGGGCTATTCGACGATGTGCGGCCACGCCATCGTCGCGCTCGGCCGCTACGCCGTCGACGAGCGGCTGGTGGCGCCACGCGAGCCGTTGACGACCGTAAACATCGAGGCGCCGTGCGGGCTGATCTCGGCTGCAGTCGAGGTGAGGGATGGCAAGGCCGGTGCGGTGTCCTTCGAAAGCGTGCCGGCGTTTCTGTTCGCCCGCGACCGCCGGATCGAGCTGCCGGGCTATGGTCCGGTCGGCTTTGACATCGCCTATGGCGGCGCCTTCTATGCGCTCGCCGACTGCCGCCAGTTCGGGCTGGAATTCGGCAGGAACCGGGTGCGCGATTTCGTCGATGCAGCGACCGCGTTGACCAATAAGCTCAAGGCCGAATTGCCGCTGTCGCATCCCGACCATGCCGATCTCGCCTTTCTCTACGGCACCATCCTGACCGACGGCCAGGATGCGTTCTCCGATACGCCGACCAAAAACATCTGCGTTTTCGCCGAAGCCGAGGTCGACCGTTCGCCGACCGGCTCGGGCGTCACCGCGCGGCTGGCGGCAATGCATGCCAAGGGGCAAATCGAGATTGGCCGGACGCGGCTGTTCGAGAGCATCGCCGGCTCGCGCTTTTCCGGCGCGGTCGCACGCACGGCCACAGCCGGGCCGCATGATGCCATCATCGCCCGCGTCGGCGGCCGCGCCTATTACTCAGGACGTGCCGAATTCATCGTCGAGGACGATGATGAACTGGGCAGGGGTTTCCTGCTGCGCTAGCTCCCTTCCCGCGCCGAGATCGCCTTGTGCAGATGCACCATCATGGCGGCGGCGAACAGCGGCGTCAAAAGATTGAGCAGCGGCACGGCCAGGAAAGCGGCGACGACCAGCCCGGCCAGGAATACGGTGACCGCATGCTTTCTGCGCAGCGCCCTGGCCTCGGCCTCCGGGCGAAAGCGCATGGTGGCGAACTCGAAGAACTCGCGCCCGAGCAGATAACCGTTAACGATGAAAAAGGCGGCGATGTTGATGCCCGGCACCAGCAGAAGCAGCAGAGCGATGATGTTGCCGAGGATGACGACGCCGAAGAACCTGATCGCCAGCACCAGCGAGCGCAGCGCCGGCACGGCGCGGCCGGGCGGATCGTTGGGATAGTCGGTGCGCTCGACCACTTCGGCGACGTCGTCAAGGAACAGGCCGGCGATGATCGCCGTCACCGGCGCGATAAAAAGCGCCAGCCCCAGCGCAAGGCCGACGCCGGCGACGAAGGCGCCCAGCCATCCGGCCCAGGAGGGAAGGGCGGGCAGCCATGCATCGATCCACGGCCAGGCCAGCCATTCGAACAGGCTCTTTATCCCGAACCACAGCGCCGCCAGCGCCAGCAAGGTCAGCCCCAGCGTCTTCACGAACACGGAACGGAATTCGGGCGAGAACAGCCGGCTCAAGGCGGCGCGGGCGGCGTCGAGGATCACGGCGTTTCCAATTCCATGTCAAACATGCCCGTGGCTGATATCTCCGAATAGGCGGAGACCGCCCGAGTCGCAAGCGTGGCTTCCTAGCGCGCGACCTTCGCCTGGGGAATGGTCATCGCCGCCACGCCGACGACGACCAGGGCCATTCCCCACCACGCGCTCGGACCAAGGCTTTCGCCAAGGAACACGGCTCCGATAGCAACGCCGATCGGCACCCGCAGATAGGCTTGCGAGGTGGTGCCGACGGAGCCCAGCGTATGGAGGAGGCGGAAATAGATCGAGAAGGCCAGCGCGGTCGAAAACACCGAAAGCCCGAGCAGCGCAAGGACCGAAGTTGTCGATGGCGCCAGGGTCCATGGCCGGTCGAACGCAAGGCTCAACGGGATCAGCATCGCGGCGCCGCAGAGCATGGAACCGGCGGCCGGCACCATCGGGTCGAGCCCCCTGAAGCCGCGGCCGAAAACGGCGGCGCCGGCGTAGCAGATCGTCGCTGCGACCACGGCAAGTTGCGGCAATAATTGCTGTCCGAGGCCGCCTAGCGCCGGGGCGCCGACAACGAGGCATATTCCGGCGATTCCCGCCGCGACACCGAACAGCTTGCGCATGGTTGCCGGTTCATGGCGGGTGATGAGGGCGGTCAGCAAGAAGGTGAAGATCGGCGAGGTCGCATTCAGGATCGTGGCCAGCCCGGCATCCAGCGAGCGCTCGGCCCAAGCGATCAGCGTGAACGGCACGACGCTGTTCAGGCATGCCTGGAATGCAAACCGGCGCCAGCTTGCGGCATCACCCGGCAAGGCCAGCCCGCGCCAGCGGATCAGGGCGAACAGGATGCCACCCGCGACCAGGGTTCGCGCGGCGATCAGCGTTACCGGCGGGATCGTCGCGACGCCGATCTTGATGAAGCTGTAGGATGCGCCCCACAGCAGCGCCAATACGACGAGCAGCAGCAGTTCGATCCTCGTGTCGGTTTTCATGGACATGGCCGGCTGGAACCTCTGGGCATCGCTCATCTCAGCGATGCTTGTAAGCCAGGCACGCGGGAAATGCTTCGGCCGCCATCCAACGATGGTCGCTATGCTGACATTCGTCGGATCGCCGCTAGGCAAAGCCGCATCAAACCGCTAGACCCGCCCGCGCCCGGCGTGGCAGAAAGCCGGTGGCTTTTGTCGGAGACATGAATTGATGCCGGACTATGACGTGCTTTGTATCGGAAATGCCATCGTCGACATCATCGCCCAGTGCGACGAGGCGTTCCTGGAGACCAACGGCATCATCAAGGGCGCGATGAATTTGATCGACACAAGGCGCGCCGAACTGCTCTACAGCCGCATGGGCCCGGCCATCGAAGCCTCGGGCGGCAGCGCCGGCAACACGGCGGCGGGCATTGCCTCCTTCGGCGGCCGCGCCGCCTTCTTCGGCAAGGTCTCCAACGACGCGCTCGGCGAAATCTACGCGCATGACATCCATGCCCAGGGCGTCGCCTTCGACACAAAGCCGCTCAACGGCGAACCGCCGACGGCGCGCTCGATGATCTTCGTCACGCCGGACGGCGAGCGCTCGATGAACACCTATCTCGGCGCTTGCGTCGAGCTCGGCCCGGAGGACGTCGAGGCCGACAAGGCGTCGGGCGCCGCCGTCACCTATTTCGAGGGCTATCTGTGGGACCCGCCGCGCGCCAAGGAAGCGATCCGGCAGACGGCGAAACTCGCCCACGCCGCCGGGCGCGAAGTGTCGATGACCCTGTCGGACTCGTTCTGCGTCGACCGCTACCGCGACGAGTTCCTCGATCTGATGCGCTCCGGCACCGTCGACATCGTCTTTGCCAACAGCCACGAGATCAAGTCGCTCTACCAGACATCGTCCTTCGACGAGGCGCTGGCGCAGATCCGCAAGGACTGCAAGATCGCCGCCGTCACCCGCTCGGAAAAGGGCTCGGTGATCGTGCGCGGCGACGAGACCGTCACCATCGAGGCGACCAGGATCCGCGAGCTGGTCGACACCACCGGCGCCGGCGACCTCTACGCCGCCGGCTTCCTCTACGGCTATACGCAAGGCCGCAGCCTCAAGGATTGCGGCGATCTCGGCTCGCTGGCCGCCGGACTGGTCATCCAGCAGATCGGCCCAAGGCCAAGGCAGAATTTGCGCCGAGAGGCCGAGCAGGCGGGGTTGTTGTAGCCGCTACGCGCTCCTCAAGCTCCCGCGCTATACGCCGCGATCGCCGCCATATTGACGATGTCTGAGTCCTTGGCATTGAGCGAGACGATCTGAACCGGCTTGTTCAGGCCGACCAGCAGCGGGCCGATGACGGTCGAGCCGCCGAGCTCCTGCAGCATCTTGGTCGAGATCGAGGCCGAGTGGAAAGCCGGCATGATCAGCACATTGGCCGGACCGGTGAGGCGGATGAACGGATATTGCGCCATGGCGCGGGCGTTGAGCGCCACGTCGGCGGCCATTTCGCCGTCATACTCGAAATCGACGCGGCGCTTGTCGAGGATGCGCACCGCTTCCTGGACGCGCTCGGAGCGCTCGCCCTGCGGATGGCCGAAGGTCGAATAAGCGAGCATGGCGAGCCTCGGCTCGTAGCCCATGCGGCGGGCAAAGCCGGCGGCCTCCTCGGCGATGTCGGCGATCTGTTCAGCATTCGGCATGTCGTGCACGGCGGTGTCGGCAACGAGGACGGTGCGGCCCCGCGCCAGCACGATCGACACGCCGATAACGCAGTGCCCGGGCCTTGCGTCGATGACGCGGCGGATGTCATCGAGGGCCGTCGAATAGTTGCGGGTGACGCCGGTGACGATGCCGTCGGCATCGCCCAGCGCCACCATGCAGGCGGCGAAATGGTTGCGGTCGTTGTTGATCAGCCGCTGGCAGTCGCGGAACAGGAAGCCTTTGCGCTGCATGCGCTCGTAGAGATAGTCGGCGTAGACCGAGTTGCGCCGCGACAGCCGCGCATTGATGATCTCGATGCCTTGCTTGCCGAGGTCGATGCCGGCGTTGCGCGCGTTTTCCTTGATGATGTCGTCGCGGCCGAGCAGGATGGCGGTGCCGAGCCGCTGGTTCACATAGGAGACGGCGGCGCGCATCACCTGCTCCTCCTCGCCCTCGGCAAAGACGATGCGCTTGGGCTGGCGGCGCACCCGGTCGTAGATGCGCTGCAGCGTCGATGCGATCGGGTCGCGGCGGGCGGAAAGCTCCTGCGCGTAGCGGTCCAGATCGAGGATCGGCTTGCGGGCGACGCCGGAGTCCATCGCCGCCTTGGCGACCGCGATCGGGATCGCCGAGATCAGGCGCGGATCGAACGGCACCGGGATGATGTAGTTTGGACCAAATTTCGGCCGCATGCCCTGATAGGCGGCGGCGACGTCGTCGGGCACGTCCTGGCGCGCCAGTTCGGCGAGCGCTTTGGCCGCGGCGATCTTCATGTCGTCGTTGATGGTGGTTGCCCGCACATCGAGCGCGCCGCGGAAGATGTAGGGGAAGCCAAGCACGTTGTTGACCTGGTTGGGATAGTCGGACCGCCCCGTCGCCATGATGGCGTCGGTGCGGATCTCGGCGACCTCCTCCGGCGTGATCTCGGGGTCGGGATTGGCCATGGCGAAGATGATCGGGTTCTTGGCCATCGACTGCACCATCCTGGTGGTCAGCGTGCCCTTGGCCGAGAGGCCGAGGAACACGTCGGCGCCGTCCAGCGCTTCGGCCAGCGAGCGCGCACCGGTTTTCACGGCGTGCGCCGATTTCCACTGGTTCATGCCTTCGGTGCGACCCTGGAAGACCACGCCCTTGGTGTCGCATAGGATGATATTTTCTGGCGCAAAGCCCATCGCCTTCATCAGTTCGATGCAGGCGATGCCGGCAGCGCCGGCGCCGTTGCAGACCATTTTCGTGGTCTTCATGTCGCGGCCGGTGATTTCCAGCGCATTGATCAGGCCGGCGGCCGAAATGATGGCGGTGCCGTGCTGGTCGTCATGGAAGACCGGTATGTCCATCAGCTCGCGCAGCCGCTGCTCGATGATGAAACACTCCGGCGCTTTGATGTCCTCAAGGTTGATGCCGCCGAAGGAGGGGCCGAGAAAACGCACGCAGTTGATGAATTCGTCGGCATCCTCGGTGTCGACCTCGAGATCGATGGAATCGACGTCGGCGAAGCGCTTGAACAGCACCGCCTTGCCTTCCATCACTGGCTTCGAAGCAAGCGCGCCGAGATTGCCGAGGCCAAGGATGGCGGTACCGTTGGAGATGACGGCGACCATGTTGCCGCGAACCGTATAGTCGAAGGCGCGGCTCGGATCCTCGGCGATGGCGAGAACCGGCACGGCAACGCCCGGCGAATAGGCGAGGCTGAGATCGCGCTGCGTCGCCATCGGTTTTGTTGCGACGATCTCCAGCTTGCCCGGACGTCCCATGGCATGGAATTCCAATGCCTCCTGGGCGCTGACGGAGGGCCCGTTGCTTTCGGATTTCTTGGCCATAATGCTTTCGGTTCCTCGCCCGTACGGCACCGCTTGAGATGGGTGCGCATGCTTTCTTTTGTGGAAGGTTCGGGATTAAGGCTACACTTCGCCGCTGTAAACCGCCAAGCATGGCCTGGAAAATTTTGGAAGCAGCTTCTTGAACGACGAGACGCCCATTCGAAGCGACAATGCCACGCCGGCCTTCGCGCCGGCGACGCCGATGATGGAGCAGTATATCGAGATCAAGGCGGCGAACCCGGATTCGCTGCTGTTCTACCGCATGGGCGATTTCTACGAGCTGTTCTTCGACGACGCCGAGAAAGCAAGCCGGGCGCTCGGCATCGTGCTGACCAAGCGCGGCAAGCACCAGGGGCTCGACATCCCGATGTGCGGCGTGCCGGTGCATGCCGCCGACGATTATCTGCAGAAGCTGATCGGCCAGGGGTTCCGCGTCGCCGTCTGCGAGCAGATCGAGGATCCGGCGGAGGCCAGGAAGCGCGGCGGCAAATCGGTGGTGCGCCGCGACGTGGTGCGGCTGGTAACGCCCGGCACCATCACCGAAGACAAATTGCTGGCGCCGTCGGAATCGAGTTTTCTGATGGCGCTGGGACGGGTCAAGGGCGGGGTCGAGCATTCCTTTGCCTTGGCTTGGATCGAGATCTCGACCGGTGTCTTCCGCGTCGCCGAGACCACCGCCGACCGGCTGCTCGCCGATGTCTTCCGCGTCGACCCGCGCGAGCTGATCGTCGCCGAGCCGGTGTTTTACGACCCGGAGCTGAAACCGGTCTTCGACGTGCTCGGCCGCGTCGCCAGCCCGCAGCCGCCGTCGCTGTTCGATTCGGCTTCGGCCGCCGGCCGCATCGCCCGCTTCTTCGAGGTGGCGACCCCCGACAGTTTCGGCTCGTTTTCGCGCGCCGAGCTGTCGGCGATCTCTGGCGTCATCGCCTATGTCGAAAAGACGCAGAAAGCCGAGCGGCCGCCGCTGTCGCGACCGGAGCGCGAGGAGCAGGGCTCGACGCTGTTCATCGACCCGGCGACGCGCGCCAACCTGGAACTGCTGCACACGCTGTCCGGCAGCCGCGACGGATCGCTGTTCAAGGCGATCGACCGCACGGTGACCGGCGGCGGTGCAAGGCTGCTCGCCGACCGGCTGATGGCGCCGCTGACCGATCCGGCGGCAATCGCTGCAAGGCTGGACTCGGTGTCGTTCTTCCGCTCCGAGACGCGCCTTTGCCAGGCGGTGCGGGCAAGCCTGAAAAGCGTTGCCGACATGCCGCGCGCGCTGTCCAGGCTGGCGCTCAACCGCGGCGGCCCGCGCGACCTCGGCGCGCTGCGCGCCGGTTTCGAAGCGGCCGGCGCCATCGCCGAACTGTTCGGCCAAATCGCCTTGCCGGGCGAACTGGCCGCGGCGTTGGGAGCTATCAAGACGCTGCCCAATGAACTGGCGGCGCATCTGGCGCAGGCGCTGAGCGACGAGCTGCCGTTGCTCAAGCGCGACGGCGGCTTCGTCCGCGGCGGCTACCACGCCGAACTCGACGAGATGCGGGCGTTGCGCGACGAGTCGCGAAAAGTGATCGCCGGGCTGGAGCGCTCGCTGATCGACGAGACCGGCATCCGCTCGCTGAAGATCAGGCACAACAATGTGCTGGGCTATTATATCGAAGTCACCGCCAATCATCATGCGCTGATGACCGGCAGCGACGGCGCCAGGGCGCGCTTCATCCATCGCCAGACCATGGCCAACGCCATGCGCTTCACCACCACCGAACTCGCCGAGCTGGAAACCAAGATCGCCAATGCGGCCGACCGGGCGCTGGCGATCGAGCTTGCCGCTTTCGAGGCGCTGACGGCGCAAGTGGTCGGCCACGCCGACAGGATCCGTGCCGGCGCCGAAGCGCTCGCCGTGCTCGACGTTTCGGCCGCACTTGCCTTGCTTTCCGAGAGCGAGGCCTGGTGCCGGCCGTTGGTCGATGCGAGCCTTGCCTTCGAGATTTCGGGCGGACGCCACCCGGTGGTCGAACAGGCGCTGCGACGTTCCGGCGAAGGCCCGTTCGTCGCCAATGATTGCGATCTGTCGCCGCAAGGCGATGCCAAGACCGGCGCGATCTGGCTGCTGACCGGCCCCAATATGGGCGGCAAGTCGACCTTCCTCAGGCAAAACGCGCTGATTGCCATCCTTGCCCAGACCGGCTCTTTCGTGCCCGCGGCATCAGCCCATATCGGCGTCGTCGATCGGTTGTTTTCGCGGGTCGGCGCCTCCGACGACCTGGCGCGCGGCCGCTCGACTTTCATGGTCGAGATGGTCGAGACGGCGGCGATCCTCAACCAGGCAGGCGAGCGCGCACTGGTCATCCTCGACGAGATCGGCCGCGGCACCGCCACTTTCGACGGCCTGTCGATTGCCTGGGCGGCGGTCGAATATCTGCACGAGAAGAACCGCTGCCGGGCGATCTTCGCCACGCATTTCCACGAAATGACGGCGCTGGCCGGGAAACTTGCACGGCTCCACAACGTCACCATGCGGGTCAAGGAATGGGAAGGCGACGTGGTTTTCCTGCACGAGGTCGGCAAGGGTGCGGCCGACCGTTCCTACGGCGTCCAGGTGGCGCGGCTGGCCGGCCTGCCGGAAGCCGTCGTCGGCCGGGCCAAGGAAGTGCTGCACCAGCTCGAAGCCGGCGAGGTCTCGGGCAAGGCCAACCGTCTGGTCGACGACCTGCCGCTGTTTTCGGTGGCGGCGCAGCGGGAAGCGTCGAAGCCGGCGAAGAGTGATGGGCTGGGTTTGGCGCTAGCGGAGATCAATCCCGACGAGATGACGCCAAGGGAGGCGCTGGAGGCGCTGTACAGATTGAAGGGGATGCTGGCGAAGTAGGGCTTCTGCAATCGGAGCGGCGTCGGCGAAACCGCCAATCTCCCCCTCGAGGGACCCACGAGGGGGAGATTGGCAGCTTCACCCTCAAATCATCGCCAAGCCCGACTTCCGCCTCGGCGGTGGGAAGGCGCGGTCGATTTCGGCGAAATCTTCGCTCGTGAGCTCGATGTCCAACGCCGCGACATTCTGCCGGACATGCTCCGGGCGGCTGGCCTTCGGAATGGCGATCACGCCCTCCTGCGCCATCACCCATGCAAGTGCGATCTGCGCCGGCGTCGCACCGTGGCGGGCGGCGATGGCATCTAACCTGGCGTTGCGCGCCAATACCCCCTGATCGACCGGCGAATAGGCCATCAGCGGCATGCCGCGTTGCCGGCTCCACGGGGCGAGGTCGAACTCGACGCCGCGCTGCGACAGATTGTAGAGCACCTGATTGATCTGGACGTTGCCGCCGGCCGGCAACCGAACCAGCTCTTCCATCTCATCGGTATCGAAATTGCTGACGCCCCAATGGCGGATCTTGCCGGCCGCCTTCAACGCTTCGAACGCCTCTACCGTTTCCATCAAAGGAACGCTGCCCGGCCAATGCAAGAGATAGAGATCGATGCGGTCGGTGGCGAGATGCCTCAGCCTGTTCTCGCAGGCCCGTTTCACGCCGGCGCGCGAGGCATTGGACGGCAGCACTTTGGAGACCAGGAAAACCTCGTCGCGGTGCCCGGCGATGGCCTCCGCCACCACCTGCTCGGCACCGCCGCTGGCATACATTTCGGCGGTGTCGATCAGCGTCATGCCGAGATCCAGCCCGAGCTTCAGGGCATTGGCCTCGTCGGCGCGGCGGCGGCCGTCCTCGCCCATCTTCCAGGTGCCCTGGCCGAGCACCGGCACGGCTTCGCCGCAGGGCAGGGTGGTCGTTCTTATCGTCGATGCCATGGCATGCTCCAGTCCGAGGCCCGGATAGCACCATAGCCGCCAAGGGAAATCCAGGTGAAGCAGAAATCCAGGTGAAGCCTCTCGCCCGGATTCCCCGACAGCGTGACGCCTACTTCACCGGATGGGCGGCGAGCCAGTCCTGCATCTGCTTGATCTCGGCTTGCTGCGCGGCGATCACTGCTTCCGCCAGCTTGCGGATTTCCGGATCCTTGCCATTGGCGAGCTCGATCTTGGCCATATCGATGGCCGCCTGGTGATGCGGGATCATGCCGCGGGCGAAATCGACATCGGCATTGCCGGAATATTCGATTGCCATCATGTCGGTATGCATCTTGTCCATCGCCGCCTTGTAGCCCTCGGTCGAGGGGCTCTGCGCGCCCATTGCGCCCATGTCGTGCTTCATCTCCTCGGCTTGTGCCGGAACGCTTTCGAGGAAAACAGCAAGCAGCATTCCCGCCGCCATCATCAGCAGCACGATCTTCTTGGCCAAGGTCATTCATCGTCTCCTTTTTGAACAGGGTCTATCTGGAAGTTTTACTCAGAGTTTCAACGTCCTGAGCCGCAATGCGTTGGCGATGACCGAAACCGAAGACAGGCTCATCGCCGCCGCCGCGAGCATCGGCGACAACAGCGTGCCGGTGAGCGGATAGAGCACGCCGGCAGCGACCGGCACGCCAAGCACATTGTAGAGGAAAGCGAAAAACAGGTTCTGGCGGATGTTGCGGATCGTCGCGCGGGCCAGCGTCCTGGCCCTGACGATGCCGTTGAGATCGCCCTTGACCAGCGTTATTCCCGCGCTTTCGACCGCAACATCGGCGCCTGTGCCCATCGCGATGCCGACATCGGCGGCGGCAAGTGCGGGCGCATCGTTGACGCCATCGCCGGCCATGGCGACGCCCGCACCGCCGGCACGCAATTCCTCGACCAGCGCGTTCTTCTGTTCGGGCAAAAGCCCGGCACGCACCGCGTCGATGCCGAGCTTGGCGGCGATGGCCTTGGCGGTGCGCTCATTGTCGCCGGTCGCCATGACGATCTTCAGCCCGCTGTCATGCAGGGCCCTGATCGCCTCGGCGGTGGTCGCCTTGATCGGATCGGCGACGGCAACGAGGCCGGCGAGCTTGCCTGCGACAGCGACGAACATCGCGGTCTTGCCGTCGGCCTGCAGCGCCTCGGCGCTGGCCAGGACCGAAGCCGTCTCGATGCCGAGATCGGCCATCATCGCGGCATTGCCGAGCGCCACTTTCTGTCCCGAGACCGTGCCGGAAACGCCCTTGCCGGTGACGGCCTCGAAACCGCTCGCGTCGGGGACCTTCACGTCGCGTTCGTGGGCGCCGTCGACGATAGCCTCGGCCAGCGGATGCTCCGAGCCTTTTTCCAGCCCGGCGGCGAGCGCCAGCAGCTCGTCCTGTGCCATACCCTCGACGGCGACGACGTCGGTCAGTCGCGGCCGGCCTTCGGTCAGCGTTCCCGTCTTGTCGACGATCAGCGTATCGACCGAGGCAAAGCGTTCGAGCGCCGCCGCTTCCTTGATCAGCACGCCGGCATGCGCGCCGCGTCCGGTGGCGGTCATGATCGACATGGGCGTGGCAAGGCCGAGCGCACACGGACAGGCAATGATCAGCACCGAGACTGCCGCGACGATGGCAAAGACCAGGCTGGGTTGCGGTCCGATGATCGCCCAGGCGACGAACGCAATGATCGCGACCAGCACGACGGCCGGGACGAAGTAGAACGAGACGCGGTCGGCCAGCCCCTGGATCGGTGCGCGTGAACGCTGCGCCTTGGCGACCAACTCGACGATGCGTGCCAGCGTCGTCTCGGCGCCGATCTTATCGGCGCGCATGACCAGCGAGCCGTTCTTGTTGAGCGTGCCGCCGGTGAGGTTGTCGCCCTCGGTCTTTTCGACCGGCAGCGGCTCGCCCGTGATCATCGATTCGTCGATGGAAGAGCGCCCTTCGAGCACGATGCCGTCGACCGGCACGGCGTCACCTGGGCGGATGCGCAGGCGGTCGCCGGCCTTGACCGTATCGAGCGGCACGTCGTTTTCGGAACCGTCCGCGCCGATCAGCCGCGCCGTCGTCGGCGCCAGGTCGAGCAGCGCCCGGATCGCCGAGCCGGTTTTCTCGCGGGCGCGCAATTCCAGCACCTGGCCGAGGAACACCAGCGCGACGATTACCGCCGCCGCCTCGAAATAGACCGGCACGGTGCCGTCATGGCCGCGGAACTGGTGTGGAAAGAGGCCCGGAAACAGTGTGGCGACGATGCTGTAGAGATAGGCGGCGCCGACGCCGAGCGAAATCAGCGTCCACATATTGGGGCTGCGGTTGAGGATCGAATCCCAGCCGCGGTGGAAGAACGGGAATGCCGCCCACAGCACCACCGGGCTGGCCAGCGCCAGTTCCAGCCAGACCTTCGCGCGGTCGTCGATGAAGGCCTGGAACGTCAGGCCGAGCATCGGTGCCATGGCGATGACCAGCAACGGCACGGACAGCACTGCGCTCACCCAGAAGCGCCTGGTGAAGTCGACCAGTTCCGGGTTCGGACCCTCGTCGCCGTTAGGCACCCCTATCGGCTCCAGCGCCATGCCGCAGATCGGGCAGGAGCCGGGCTTGTCGCGGATGATCTCCGGGTGCATCGGGCAGGTGTATTGCGTACCCTTGGGCATCGCCTGCGGCGCCGGCCTGTCGCCGAGATACTTTGCCGGCTCGGCCTCGAACTTCGCCTGGCAAGCGGCGGAGCAGAAATAAAAACCCTGGCCCTCGTGCCGCAAAAAGTACCTGGCCGTGGCGCGGTCGACGCTCATGCCGCAGACGGGATCGTTGGCCGTCAGGTATTTTTCCGGCTCGGCGATGAATTTCGAGCGGCAGCTTTCGCTGCAGAAATGATAGCGATGGCCGTCATGCTCGGCGGTCGGCTTGCCGGCAGCCGGATCTACGGTCATGCCGCAGACCGGATCGCGGACGACGGCGTCCGCAGCAGAGGTGGCGCCTTTTGCCGAGCAACAGCTGCCATGGGCGTGATGATGGTGGTCGGAATGCGTCATGCCGAAAGCCCCTGTATTTCGATGTTGCGGCGGAGGTAGTGCTTCCAGTAACTGGAAGGTCAAGGGCCGATTTTCGATTTTTCGCAGCCAATCCCAAACCGAACCGGCTGCGGGCACGAGACGATCGTCCAGTTCCACCGCTGCGGAGAACGCGTCCGTCAGCCCCATACCCAGCGCCGCGAAAACGCGCTATAGACGCCGCCGAAACGGCGAGGCCGAACGGCATCTATGGCAAGAATATCACTGAAGCTCGAGGAATTGGTCGACGGCGAGGCCTTGCGTCGCGAGATGACCGAAGTGACCGCGGCCACGGCAGGCGACGGTTCGGGCAAGGCCGCGCGCAGCGGTGTTCTCAAGCTCCTCAAAAGCCAACTCGCCGACGGCCGCACGGTCGCCGAACGCATGCTGATGGACGACGGCAGCGGCACCGCCTGCGCCGCCCGGCTGTCGCATCTGATGGACGAGATCATCCGCGCGCTCTACGATTTCGCCGCCACCCACGTCTATCGCGTGAAAAACCCGTCATCCGCCGAGCGCATGGCGGTCGTCGCCGTCGGCGGCTACGGCCGCGGCACGCTGGCGCCGGGCTCCGACATCGATCTCCTGTTCCTGCTGCCCTACAAGCAGACGCCGTGGGGCGAGCAGATTGTCGAATACATGCTCTACATGCTGTGGGATCTGGGGCTGAAGGTCGGCCACGCCACGCGCAACATCGACGAATGCCTCAGGCTGTCGCGCACCGACGTCACCATCCGCACCTCGATCCTGGAAGCGCGTTTCCTATGGGGCGAGCAAAAACTCTATGACGAGCTTTTGCAGCGCTTCGACCACGAAGTGGTGCGCACCACCGGCCCCGAATATGTCCAGGCCAAGCTCGCCGAACGCGACGAGCGCCACGCCAAGGCCGGCGAGAGCCGCTATCTGGTCGAACCGAACGTCAAGGACGGAAAGGGCGGCCTGCGCGACCTGCAGACGCTGTTCTGGATCGGCAAATATTTCTACCGGGTGCGCACCGGCGAGGAACTGGTCGACAAGGGTGTCTTCACCGACGCCGAATACAGGGAATTCCAGAAGGCCGAGGACTTCCTGTGGGCGGTGCGCTGCCACATGCATTTCCTCACCGGCAAGGCCGAGGAGCGGCTGCATTTCGACATCCAGCGCGACATTGCCGAGCGGCTCGGCTACACCACCCATCCCGGCCTGTCGGCGGTCGAGCGCTTCATGAAGCACTACTTCCTCGTCGCCAAGGACGTCGGTGACCTGACCCGCATTTTCTGCGCCGCGCTCGAGGAGGAGCAGGCCAAGCATGTGCCGGGCTTCAACCGCATTTTCCTCACCTTCTCGCGGCGCAAACGCAAGCTCGCCGGCACGGCCGACTTCATCGTCGACAATCACCGCATCAACATTGCCGACGACGAGGTGTTCGAGCGCGATCCGGTCAACCTGCTCAGGCTGTTCTGGTTTGCCGACAGGCACGGCCTGGAATTCCACCCCGATGCGCTGAAGCTTCTCACCCGTTCGCTCGGCCTCGTCGGCAAGGCGCTCAGGCGCGACGAGGAGGCCAACCGGCTGTTCCTCGATATCTTGACCTCGGACCGCAACGCCGAGCTCAACTTGCGGCGCATGAACGAGGCCGGATTGCTTGCTAAGCTAATCCCGGACTTCGGCAAGATCGTCGCCATGATGCAGTTCTCGATGTACCACCACTACACGGTGGACGAGCATTTGATCCGCTGCATCGGCGTGCTGGCCGAGATCGAACGCGGTGACGGCGAAAAGGTCCATCCGCTCTCCCACTCGCTGATGCCGGGGCTGAAGAAGAGCCGCGAGGCGCTCTATGTCGCCGTGCTGCTGCATGACGTCGCCAAGGGCAGGCCGGAGGACCATTCGCAAGCCGGCGCCAGGATCGCCCGGCGCATCTGCCCGCATATGGGGCTCTCGCCGGCCGACACCGAAACGGTCGCCTGGCTGGTCGAGAACCACCTCGTCATGTCGATGACGGCGCAGACCCGCGATCTCAACGACCGCAAGACGATCGAGGATTTTGCCGCCATCGTGCAGTCGGTCGAACGGCTGAAGATGCTTTTGGTGCTTACCGTTTGCGATATTCGTGGCGTCGGGCCTGGGGTCTGGAACGGCTGGAAGGGCCAGTTGCTGCGCACGCTCTACTACGAGACCGAGCTTTTGTTGACCGGCGGGTTTTCGGAGGTGTCGCGCGCCAAACGGACGGCGGCGGCGCGCGAACAACTCGCCGAAGCGCTTGCCGACTGGCCGGAAAAGGCCCGCAAGCGTTATGTCGGCCAGCACTACGAGAACTATCTGCTGGCGGTCGATCTTCCCGACCAGCTCCGCCATGCCGAATTCATCCGCGAAGCCGACCATGCCGGCAAGAAGCTCGCCACCATGGTGAAAACCCACCAGTTCGAGGCGGTGACCGAGATCACCGTGCTGGCGCAGGACCATCCGCGCCTGCTCTCGGTGATTGCCGGCGCCTGTGCTGCGGCCGGCGGCAACATCGTCGACGCGCAGATCTTCACCACCTCGGATGGTCGGGCGCTCGACACCATCCTGATCTCGAGGGAGTTCGACCGCGACGAGGATGAGCGCCGCCGTGCCGAGCGCGTCGGCCGGCTGATCGAGGACGTGCTGTCGGGCAAGAGCTGGCTGCCTGAAATGATCGAGAAGCGCACCAAGCCGCGGCGCGGCGCCAAGGTTTTCCGTATCCCGCCACGTGCCGAGATCCGCAACACCCTGTCGAACCGGTTCTCGGTGATCGAGGTCGAGGGGCTGGATAGGCCGGGCCTTCTGTCGGAGATCACCGGCATGTTGTCGGACCTGTCGCTCGACATCGCCTCGGCCCACATCACCACCTTCGGCGAAAAGGTTATCGACACGTTCTACGTCACCGATCTCACCGGCCAGAAGATCGACAGCCCGTCGCGTACGGCGACCATCCGCAACAGGCTGATCGCGGTGCTCGAGGGCACGGCGTCCGAGCGCGGCAAGACCAAAACGGCCGCCGAGTGACTGTCACCTTCCATTTGCCCCAATTCCACAGGCAGTCTTCAAGCGCATGAGCCTTGTCAAGAAATTCGCCACGGTCGCTTCCGGCACGCTGATGAGCCGGGCCCTCGGCTTCGGCCGCGAGATGCTGATGGCCGCCGCACTCGGCACCGGGCCGATCGCCGACGCCTTCAACGCCGCCTTCCAGTTCCCCAACACCTTTCGCCGGCTGTTCGCCGAAGGCGCCTTCAACGCCGCCTTCGTGCCGCTGTTCGCCAAGGAGATCGAGACGCACGGCACCGACGGCGCCAAGCGTTTTTCCGAAGAGGTGTTCGGCGTCTTGTTCACGGCGCTTCTGGCGCTGACCATTGCCATGGAACTGGCGATGCCGCTGATCGTGCGCTACCTGGTGGCGCCGGGCTTTGCCGACACGCCGGGAAAATTCGAAACTACGGTGGCACTGGCGACCGTCATGTTCCCCTACCTGATCTGCATGTCGCTCGGCGCCATGATGGCCGGCATGCTGAATTCGCTGCGCCGCTATTTCGCCGCCGCGGTGGCGCCGGTGTTCCTCAACGTCATCCTCATCGCCGTGCTAGCCTATGCCTGGTACAAGGGTTCGGACGCCCGCACCGTTGGTTTCGGCCTGGCCTGGGGTGTGCTGGCGGCCGGCCTGGTGCAACTGGCGATCGTCTGGGCGGCGGTGCGCCATGCCGGCATCTCGATCGGCTTCCGCCGGCCGAAGATGACGCCGAACGTCAAGCGGCTGCTGATCCTGGCGCTGCCGGCGGCGATCACCGGCGGCATCACCCAGATCAACCAGCTGATCGGCACCGCGATCGCGTCGGCGCAGGACAGCGCGGTGTCGTCGCTGGCCTATGCCGACCGCGTTTACCAGCTGCCGTTGGGCGTCGTCGGCGTCGCCGTCGCCATCGTGCTTCTGCCGGAACTGTCGCGGGCGCTGAAGTCAGGCAATCTGGGCGAAGCCGCCAATCTGCAGAACCGCTCGGTCGAGTTCACCTTGTTCATGACCTTGCCGGCGGCGGCCGCCCTGCTGGTCATGTCCGAGCCGATCGTGCGGCTGGTCTATGAGCGCGGCGCCTTCGCCGCCAACAATTCGACGCCGACGGTCGCGGCAATACTGGCGATCTTCGGCCTTGGCCTGCCGGCCTTCGTGCTGATCAAGGCGTTCACCCCAGGCTATTTCGCCCGCGAGGACACGCGCACACCGATGATTTTTGCCGCCATCTCGGTGGCGGTTAACATTACGACGGCGCTGACGCTGTTTCCGACGATGGGCGCGCCCGGCATTGCCGTTGCCTCCGCCGTCGCCGGCTGGGTCAATGCGGCGATGCTGCTCGCCGTGCTGATCCGGCGCGGCCATTGGGGCCGCGACGTGCCGCTCATGAAACGCATCCCGCGGCTGGTGCTGTCGGCGGCGGTGATGGCCGCGGCGCTCTATTTTGCCGAACACTGGTTCGCCGCAAGTCTCGGCTCCGGCTCGCCGCTGGTGATCAAGGCGGTAACCCTGCTTGCGCTCGTCGCCGGCGGGGCGCTGCTTTACTTCGTCACCGCCTTCGCCACCGGCGGCGCCGATTTCGGCATGATCCGCCGCAATATCGGGAGGAAGGCGTCCCAGCCGGTCAAGGAGCAATCTCCGGATCCGTGAGGGGGAAAATTCATCAGCGCCAATTTTGTTCTTGCTTTGTGCCGGCAGCTATGCTACTAATCTCTGTATGGTGCTAATTGGCTCCAACGACCCGCCCACCGAGGCGGGTTTTTATTTCTGGTCGGCGCCATCCCTCAAACAGCCTTCTGTTCGGCCGACGTCAAAGCCTGCGCGCCCTGGCCAACGCCCCTCTTGATCGTCTCCTCGCTCTCGTCCATAAGCGCGCCGTCGCAAGACTTTCGCCGCGCGCGAAACGGCCCTCCACAAGCCAGGGAAACACCATGACCGATCAGCCCGCCTTCAAACCGCTCGTCTTTTCCGGCGTCCAGCCAACCGGCAATCTGCATCTCGGCAATTATCTCGGCGCCATCAAGAAATTCGTCGCCCTGCAGGACACCTCCGACTGCATCTACTGCGTCGTCGACCTGCATTCGCTGACCGCACAGCTCGTCCATGAGGATCTGCAGGACCAGACGCGGTCGATCACCGCGGCGTTTCTCGCCTCCGGCATCGACCCGACCAAGCACATCGTCTTCAACCAGTCGCGGGTGATGCAGCACGCCGAGCTTGCCTGGATCTTCAACTGCGTGGCGCGCATCGGTTGGATGAACCGCATGACGCAGTTCAAGGACAAGGCCGGCAAGGACCGCGAGAACGCCTCGCTCGGCCTGCTCGCCTACCCCTCCCTGATGGCCGCCGACATCCTCGTCTACCGCGCCACCCACGTGCCGGTCGGCGACGACCAGAAGCAGCATCTGGAGCTGACCCGCGACATCGCGCAGAAATTCAACAACGACTTTTCGGACCGCATCGCAGCGCTTGGCGTCGGCGTCGAGATGCAGGTCGGCGAAGAGAGGGTGAACGGCTATTTCCCGCTGACCGAGCCGGTCATCGGCGGCCCGGCGGCACGCATCATGTCGCTGCGCGACGGTTCGAAGAAGATGTCGAAGTCCGACCCGTCGGACCTGTCGCGCATCAACCTGACCGACGATGCCGACGCCATCTCGAAGAAGATCCGCAAGGCCAAGACCGACCCGGAGGCTTTGCCCGGCGAACTGGACGGCCTTGCCGGCCGGCCGGAAGCGGAGAACCTCGTCGGCATCTATGCCGGCCTCGCCGAAATATCGAAAGAGGCGGTGCTGCAAGAGTTCGGCGGCCAGCAGTTTTCGGTGTTCAAGCCGGCGCTTGCCGATCTCGCCGTGGAAAAGCTGGCGCCGATCGCCGGTGAGATGCGCCGCATCTCCGGCGACCGCGCCTATGTCGACGCGGTGCTGCGGGATGGCGGCGAGCGTGCCGGCACATTGGCCGAAGCGACCATGAAGACCGTGCGCGACATTATCGGCCTGCTGCAAGGCTGATGCATGTCGCGCAAAGTGTGTAGCGGTTTGCGATAACGACATGCATAAAACAAGAACCTGAAGCGCGTCGCTGGTCGAACGCGACGCGCTTCAAGCCGCACCAATATCGCCACCGCCGCCTGTCGCTTGCGGGCGGGCTGTGGCGGTGGCAGATTGCGACCGAAACCATCGAACAGGGTGAATATGGTCTCCAAACGCCTCAGCCGCGAAGCCGGTCATCGCCGTAAGTTCCTGGCGATCATCGACGACACGCCGGAATGCGAGCGCGCCGTCGCCTATGCCTCGAAGCGGGCGCAAAGCACGGGCGGCGTGCTGGTGCTGCTCTATGTCATCGAGCCGGATGATTTCCAGCACTGGCTGGGCGTCGAGAAGATCATGCGCGAGGAGGCGACCGCCACGGCGCGTGCCGCACTCGACAGCTATGCCAACAAGGTGCGCCAGAAGCTCGGCATCGAGCCGGAACTGGTGGTGCGCGAAGGCAAGCCGACCGAAGAGATTCACAAGCTGATCGAGGAAGACCAGGACATCGCCATCCTGGTGCTGGCGGCAGGCGCCGGCAAGGAGGGGCCGGGGCCGCTGGTCGGCGCGGTCGCCGGCAAGGGCGCCGCCTTTCCGATTCCCGTCACGGTGGTGCCGCAGAACCTGTCGGACGAAGAGATCGACAGCCTCGCCTGAGATGCGCTGATATTCAGGTGAGGCCGGCCTGCAATTGGCGGCTTCCTGCGCTTCCGGTGCTCACGTACCAAAAGTACGCTCCGCTCCGGTTCTCGGAACCCATCATTTTCGGCTCGGCCTGACCTGAATCTCAACACATCTCCAAGCGTTTCAGGGCGCTAGCAAAACATTCCGCCAGCCAGCCGTTCCCGGCGATGGCTTTCGCTTGAATGTCGGGCGGATAAAGCCTAATTAGAACTATTCCAAACTAGCTGCCCGAAACGGGCACGGAGACGGCCATGTTCATCCAGACCGAGTCGACGCCAAACCCGGCGACGCTGAAATTCCTGCCCGGCAAGGAAGTGCTGCAAGAAGGCACCGCCGATTTCCGCGATGCCGACAGTGCCGCGACGGCTTCGCCGCTGGCCGGCCGGCTGTTCGAGATTCCCGGCGTCACCGGCGTCTTCTTCGGCTATGATTTTATCACCGTGACCAAGGACGGCCCCGACTGGCAGCATCTGAAGCCGGCTATCCTCGGCGCCATTATGGAGCATTTCATGTCCGGCGCCCCGGTGATGGCCAAGGCCGGCCCCGCCGCCGAGACCAGCCAGACCGGCGAATTCTACGACAAGGCCGACGAGGAGCTGGTCGTCACCATCAAGGAGCTGCTCGACACGCGGGTGCGCCCGGCCGTGGCCCAGGATGGCGGCGACATCACCTTCCGTGGCTTCGAGAACGGCACAGTGTTCCTGCACATGAAGGGCGCCTGCGCCGGCTGCCCGTCGTCGACGGCGACGCTGAAGCACGGCATCCAGAACCTGCTCCGGCACTTTGTGCCGGAAGTGCAGCACGTCGAACAGGTCTCCTGATGCGCCGTTCCATTGTCAACATCGATAGACAACAAAAAACCGGGCAAAAGTGCCCGGTTTTCTGTTTGCGACGTCTGTGTGTTGCCTAGACGGTCCGCGTATAAAGCTCTTCTTGTCTGACCATGGTCTTGTCCGAAATCCCACTGATCATGGTCTTACAGAACGATGACCTTGGCGCCGACCGAGGTGCGGTCGTAGAGGTCGATAATGTCCTGGTTCATTAGCCGGATGCAGCCCGACGACATCGCCTTGCCGATCGAATTCCATTCCGGGCTGCCATGCAGGCGGTAGCCCATGTCGCCGCCCTTGTTGAACAGGTACATGGCGCGCGCGCCGAGCGGGTTCTTCAACCCCGGCTCCATGCCGCCGGCGAACTTGGCCAACTCCGGCTGCCGCTTGATCATCTGCGAAGGCGGTGTCCAGGTCGGCCATTCGCGCTTCAGCGCGATACGGGCGGTGCCGTGCCATTCGAAACCCTCACGGCCGACGCCGATGCCGTAGCGCATCGCCTGGCCGTCGCCCATGACGAAGTAGAGAAACTTGTTCTGCGTATCGACGATGATGGTGCCCGGCTTTTCCTTGGTGTCGTAGTCGACGATCTGCCGGCGGTATTTGAACGGCACCTTTTCGATCGGAACGCGCGGCAGGTGATAGCCGGCATCGGTCACCGCGCCGTAATTGTTAGTGAAGATCTGCGAGCCGATGGTGCTGCAACCGGCGACAGCCGTCGACAGCGCCAGGGCCGCGACGATTGCAAGTGACTTCATGCGCATGAAAAGGTCCGATGCCCTGCCCAAACTACAGCGGCTCGAGTCGGCCGCTTTTTCATCTTCATTCATGCTGGCATTTGCTTTGCTTGCCAAGCGGGCGATGCCTATATCCTTGGGCTTGCGTGCTGGTAAACCTGCGACTATGGTATTTCGGCAACAGCCCCCGCAGGATTATGTTGCAAAATCAATGGGCCAAGAACAAGAACCAGGAGACGAGGACATCACCGTGAATGTCGGTGACGCTGCCTGGCGCTCCGGCCTGCGGCCAAGACCATACGTTGCTACGAGGAGATCGGCCTGAGACGCGGCCGCCGCAGGAGATAATCCTGACGGGCCGGGTTCAATAAAGGACGCCGCGAAGCACGGTCCAAGCCAGAAGCCCGAACGTGCCAATCACCACCAATGCGCCAAGGACCGTGCCGATCTTTTCAGGCAGTCCATCGGGGCGACCAGGATTGTCGGCCATTCAACTATCGATCATGACGTAGGCGGCACCAAACACGGCAACGATGATTGCCCCAAGCACCGCCCATCCTCTGATGGCTGAGCGGATTTCCTCCGGCGTCGCTGATTTCCGGACGTCATCTTCCGTCATCTAATGCTCCTCGTAGAATCCATGGTCGACATTGAAAGCGCAAGCTGCCGGCGCTGCCAAGAGCCGCAGCGGACTGTTTTGCGCAAAAGTTTAGGAACGTGCGCCGTTCGCGAGCAAGCGTTACCTAGCCTTCCACATTCCGCAAAGCGCGGGCGGCGGTCACGATCCCGGTGGGCGATACCGGATCGACTTCGCTTTCCCAAGCGCCTCCATCGTCTCTTCGACACTTAGCAGCACGGTGGTCTCGTACGAGCTGAGTGCGCCGCCGGCGCCAATGGCAAGCATGACCGATGCCATCGACACGTTGTCCGGCGCCTCCCACAGGTTCCAGCCATCGTACTCTCCGAAGGCATACCAGAACCCGTGCAGCTTTCCGCCGACCGACTCGATGTAGGACCGGGCAGCCTCGCGTCTATCCTCGGGATTATCCATCAAGCGCGCCCAGGTTTCGGGCCTGTAGCTGAATCGCGTGAGATACATCGGCATGGTTCGTCTCCTCCCAGAGCTGCCCCCACGAGGATAGTTAAGCGCCGCAATCCGGGAGAAGGCGAGTCGTTTCCGAGGCGTAGTACCGCTGGCTTAGTTGCGGGGCCGCTAATAGACCTGTTTCAATTGCCTTTCCCAAGGGGAGTAAGGTCAATGGCCGCATATCTTATTGCCGATGTCGACATAACCGACGCCGCCGTTTTCGAGGAATACCGCCGGGATGTGCCGGCAACCGAAGCCCGCTATGGGGGGAGGTACATCGCTCGCGGCGGAGCCACCAAAGTTCTGGAAGGCGATTGGGAACCTCATCGCCTCGTCATTGTCGAGTTCCCTGACATGGCTTCCCTCCTGGCATGGTACGACTCTCCAGAATACGGCCGCCTCAAAGCCATCCGCGAACGCTGCGCGAAAACCAGGATCATTGCTCTCGAGGGCATGATGCCGGTTAGCTGAGGGCCGGGTTTCAATGAGGTAATCGCCCTCAAAAGGCGATTATATATTTGATAGACCCGGCATCTTGTAGGAATATAATCCGTAAATCCGGTATCCGACTAAAGGACCGAGGAGATGGGAATTACCTGTGTCCGGCAGGGCAGCCGAACGGAAAAGACTAGCGATGCTGTTGAGGGCAGGATTCGCCGAGCTGGACCTGTTGTGACCATTACCTTTGATACCAGCGGTATGGAGCGGGGAACACACTGGTCCGTCCAAATCGATGCCGAAAGCTTTGAGAAATTGGCCTTGGCAATGGCGAAGGCCGCACCGGACGTGGCAGCCAAAGCTTTTGAAACGGCACTGGGCGCTACCCACCCTTAGGGGAATGGCGGGCGGCAACTCAAAGAGCCGCCGCTCGTTGTCAATTTGTTAGGCGACGTTTGCCCATGCTTTGACAAGGGCATTTCCATCGACAAGGAATTTCGTCCATGCCGCACTCTTGGCTTCGATCACCATTAGAAGGTCCTCGGGACCGAGAATGGTTTTCACCCGATCACGAAGCTCCGCAGCCGTACCGCGATAATCAACCCACCATACTGTTTCGAGGATTCGGCCCCGGTTTGCGACCAGCGCCTTCAGGAAATCGTCCATCTCCTTGTGAGACGGACGAGGGCCGTTCACGTCATACGTAATAACGAAGTTCGCCATTCCAAAAGTTCCTTTGTCTGGAGCCTTTGGGCGGGTTGACAGCGAATCGCTGGAGAGGCATTTTGCCCCTGTGTCGCCGATCTGCCACAAACCCGACCAAAGGTTTTGCGGTTATCGACACGGAGCCGGGGTGCCAGCCCCGGCTTTGTCGTATCGAGAATCAGCATTTGCTGATCTATCGGAAACTAAAGGCGACTCGTTTTCTGCCGTCAACGCCAAGATGTCAGGATTGTTCAGTATGGAGCCATATCCTGACTCGCCGACATGAATCTTGGGGAAAAGCGGCTACTAGGCGGGCTTGTTCTTTGGTTTGTCGTCCTTCGGCAGCAGCGGCGCCTTGCCGTCCTTAGGATGCGCCCCCTTCTCCACTTTCTTCAACACGCGGTCGAAGGCTTCCTCTGACAGTCAGTTTCCAGTTCGCGGGCCGCTTCTTTGAATTTCTCCAATTGACTTTGTTTTGTAGCTGCCATTGTTTACGTCTCCGGGGGGGGCAGGATGCAAGAAATTGAAGCTCAACAAAAGCTCAAACCATTTTTGGATAGTAACCCAAAATCGGGAGTGAAGAAACTAACACTGTCCGGCGAGGACGTTCTCGCGGTTGTCAATCCGTGGGGAGACCCCGCGCTAATTATCAGTCTTGAGGACGACGACGACGCAATTATTCCGGCGCTTAACAGCCTTGTTTTCCCGGAGCGGCTTTCCGCGATTTTCCATGTCGGAAGCAAGCAACTTGAGGTTCTTTGGACCGCTTTTGCGCTAAGCCAGAATAATAGTCAGGTATTTGGTCGTTCGTTCGAATTTTACTATAACAATAAGACGTATAATTGCGGCTTCCGAAAAGCCAGCGACGAATTGTTGACTATCTCTGGTGCAATGAAGCCGATTGGCGCGTCCGAAAACGGATATCGAAACACTCTATCGTTTATCAATTATCGCATGTCTCTGGAACTTGATGAAGAATTGGACAAGCGTTTCGGCACGCCGTCATGTTTTTACATAGATGGAATTGATTACTCAGAAGATACGATAGTTGAGTTCTTGAATTGCCTGAATTTCTATATGTCTTACTATGATGCATTGACCCCCCGCGTCATAATCCACCCGCCGCAGCTGCCAAAAGCCCTTAGTGAAGTAGGGATTCGATATCGTTACGACAAATTCCCTGCGCTGATTTCGGCCCGCCCCTTGGATCCAGAATTGCTTCAATTCTGGGGCGCAACGGACAATGCGGAGCCGGCACGTAAGTTTCTTTATGCCTACCGCATCATAGAGCATTCTGCTTTTTTCTTCGTCGAAAGCGCTCCTAAAATCGCCGTCAGAAAAGCGCTGATGATGCCTCACGCACTCGACGATATCAGCGGTACGGCTGACCGCGTGCTGGCGGCAGTCAGGTCTTCAACGATAAATGAGTATCAGCGTTTCGAATCCGTCATGGCGAAGGCTGTAGACCCGCAGATTCTTTGGAAGTTCATCGAAGTCAACGTTGAAATGTTCTCCAAGACCGAGACGTTTGACGGCGGTTTTGAGATCGGCGCCCTTATCGCAGGCACCCAGAGCAAAGACGATTTTATGAACAATGGTGTTCGGAATATCTGCAATTCGGCCCGCAAAATACGAAACGCCCTTGCCCACGGTCGCGAAGACAAGAACGCAACGGTCATTCTCCCCACTAGATCGAATTATGAGAAACTTCGCCCATGGTCCAACCTGATTGTTAGGGCGGCCGGAGAAATTATTCTATACGAGCACGCCTAGCGGGAATACGGTTTCAATTCGTTAACCTATTTGCAAAGGGTTTTCTTGTATGGCATGGTCTCAGCAACTATGTTGAGGGCAACTTAGTTTCGCTCCGAAGGGCAATACGGAGAACACGTCAATGACCATTGGTGGTTAAAGAAACCCGCCCCTCACAAGGGCGGGTTTCGCGTTTCATGGCCGCTTCCTTTTCGCCTTTTGGTATTTCCAGAGGCGAAGGCTCAGTTGACAGGCTTGCGATAGTGTTCCTTCTTGGCCTCAAGCAGGTTGCCGGTACGCAAGGCGCTTGCCCTTGGCACCCTTCAAGGCAATGAGCGAGCGAATGTTGTCCTCAATGCTCATGGCCGAACAGTTCGAATAGCGGAAATCGAAACTCTGCCAGCGTAACCACGGTGTTCTTGTGGGCGCCGCCGCCACGCTTCACCGGGGTGTCAGTCAAGCGACCGATATAAGGTCTCGTCCACTTCAACAAACTTGCCGTTGCGGCCCAAGCGGGGTGAAGTCATCCGAGCGCATGGCTTCGCGAATGCGGTGCGACAAGGAACCAAGCCGCCTTGTAGGTGCATTCGAGAACGCGGTGCAACTGGAAATGCCCTTCATTGACGAACACATGAGGTGGATGGCCTGCAACCACTTGTGCAGGGGCAGGTGGCTTTCCTCGAAGATCGTGCCCATGCGAACTGTGAACTGGCCACGGCAAGCCGAGCACTGTACAGGCTCAACGCCGTTCGGGTTCTTCTTGGAAGACTTGGAGCGGACGCCGGCCAGCTTGTAATGCTTGTCCATTGATCCGCAGTGATGGCAGACGGAACCCTGCGGCCACAGCATACCCTCTACATGCTCAAATGCGGCGGCTTCGTCGTAGAAGTAGGGGCGGGACAAAACGGACATGGCGATAACTTCTTGGATTCGTTATCGCTCATCCCGTTGGGGTTTGTCGAATATATAACCGCCGCAAAAACCGGGTTCAAACCGTGAACAAAATCTGGCATGGTGCGGCCATGCCGATCATCTCACCGATTCCCCTCAACCCGCTCATCGACGGCCGCCAGTCGGAGCGTGCCATGCTGGTCAGGCGTGGCGTGCAGCGTCTGCTCAAGGACATGGGCGCGCATGTCTTGCCCGAACTGTCGCTGGCCACCGGGCGGCGCGCCGACCTCGTGGCGCTGACCCGCCAGGGCGACATCTGGATCATCGAGATCAAATCCTCGCTCGAGGATTTCAGGGTCGACCGCAAATGGCCGGACTACCGGGTGCATTCCGACCGCTTGTTCTTCGCCACCCATCCCGGCGTACCCCAGGAAATCTTTCCGGAAGAATGCGGCTTCATTCTCTCCGACGGCTATGGTGCCGAGATTTTGCGCGATGCGCCCGAGCA
Organism: Mesorhizobium sp. M0136; assembly: GCF_040322515.1. Lineage (NCBI taxonomy): Bacteria > Pseudomonadati > Pseudomonadota > Alphaproteobacteria > Hyphomicrobiales > Phyllobacteriaceae > Mesorhizobium > Mesorhizobium sp. M0136. The sequence goes on along the minus strand of NZ_JAMYTP010000001.1, from coordinate 339,423 downwards.
CCGCATGGCGGCGGCAACACGCAAGGCGCTGATGCTGAGGATCGCGCGCGCCGGTGCCGCGCGGCTGCTGGCGGCGGAACTTGCGGGTGTGTCGGTGCCGGCGCTGGAGGGTGAAAGCGAGTAGGATTTCGTTCGCCGTAATGGAGGGTTGCGCTACCCGGCTGCCGCAACCTGCTCCCGTGCACCGCAGCGGATTCTTGCGACGAAGACCCCCACCCCTAGCCCCTCCCCACAAGGGGGAGGGGAACTTCGCAGCGGCAGCGCCACTTAGCATTAACTTCGACAATTCTAGCCGAAACAGCAGCGGCATCGTCTCCCTCCCCCTTGTGGGGAGGGGTTAGGGGTGGGGTACGCGGCCTGGCAAATGCCATCTGGTACCGAACATGGCCGCCTCACTCGTCCCACGCCTGCACGACGGTCTGCCGCGCGATCTGGCCGTTCTTCAGCTCCAGCATCGCCGCGCAGAACACCTTGGTCCCGTCCGGATAAGCGCACGCCTGGGTGAAGGCGAGATTGTTGCCGTCGGCGATGGTGGTGTCGACCTTGTGGGTCATCGCCCGGCTGCAGATGTCATCCCAGAACGTGGTGATCGCCGCGCGCCCGCGGATCTCGCGCGGCTTGCTCGGCGGGTTGTTGCGGTCGATCACCCGCACCAATGCGTCGTCGGCATAGAAGCTCGCCAGCAATTTTCCATCACGGCCCTCGATTGCCTTCTTGATCGCCGCGCCGTCTACCGCCTGTGTCTTGGTCAGCATTTTGTCCTCCATGGGCCCGTCTTGACGATCGGGCGGTTGCTTGATCAGCCGCTGCCCGGCGCTCGCCGCCGGGCAGCGGTTTTTCACTGCGACTTCGCCTTGACGGCCGCGAACACCTCATCGGACTGCTTCTTGAAGGTGGCGAGATCGATCTGGCTGCCGTTGAGCATCGTCGACCAGTGGCGCACGATCGCGGCCATCGCCACCGCCTCCTTGATTTCCTCGTCGCTGGCGCCATTGAGCTTGGCCGCCTGCGTGTGGAAATAGATGCAGTACTGGCAGGGGATCTGCGAGGCGACGGCGAGGCCCATCAATTCCTTGGTCTTGCCGTCGAGCGCGGTTTTCGGGTTGAGCTGCACGCCCTTGATCTCGGCCCAGGCGCCGGCGACAGCGACGTCCGGCAGCGTCTTGAACATGTCCGGCACCGAGCCGAGCGTTGCCTGGATGTCCTTGTAGGCGGCCGTCGCCGAGGCGTCCTCGGCCTTGGCAGGAACTATCGCCAGCAGCGCGCCAACGCCTGCCGCCAGCACCAGCGATTTGAGTGTCGACTTCAGCATTTTATTTCTCCCTTCGCAGCGCCTTTCCCGGCGATATCCGCCTGGCCTGCATGGGACGAAGTGATAGCGCTCAGGCATGCCCAGCCGCTTCGCCCGAAAGCGCCATGGCTGCTATGGCCCGTGCGGGCCAGCGTGCCGGGCCGAGAACGCCGCCGCCGCCGCCCGCGACGGCAGGTCCAGCTTGAGCAGAATATTGGCGACGTGGCGCTTGACCGTGTGTTCGCTCAGCCCGAGTTCGGCGGCGATCGCGGCATTGCTCTTGCCGTCGGCAATGAGGTTCACCACCTCGCTTTCGCGCGCCGTCAGTGCGGCCGGCTCGGCAGCCTTGGCCTTCGGCCGGAAGGTCGGCTCCAGATGCTGTTCCGAGGTCGCCTGCACCAGCGCCAGCGGCTCATCCAGCTCGTCAAGTGCGATGCGCCCGGCGTTATTGAAATGAAGGCCTGAACCGGCAGCGAGGTCGGCGACCAGCCGCGATGCGATTATGTCGCCGCGCCCGGCATGCGCGGCAAGCTGCATCGTCACGCGCGCAATCAATCCCGTTGGCGGCCCACGCAACTCGACCTCGCCGACATGCACGCCCTGCGCGTTGGCGACGCCGATTTCCTGCGCCGCATCGCGCAGCGCCGCCGCGCAGCGTACGGCCCGCGCCGGGCCGTCGAAGCACGCCATCATCAGCTCGCCATGCGTGCCGGCCGGGCGGCCGCCATGGCGCCCGACCAGCAGGCGCCATGTTTCCTGAAAACGCTGGCTGCGCTCGCTCCACATGCGGTCGCCAAGCCGCGCCGTGTCGTAGATCCGGGTGACCAGAAGTGCTGCCAGCACTCGTTCCACCTCGGCAACGGCGCGCGCTCCGGTCAGGAATTCCTCGATCACATCAGCCACCCGGTCGACATCGCCGGTCCAGATCGGGTGGTCGCGCCCGGGTACCTCGACCAATCGCGAATTCGGGATCTTCCTTGCCAGGAAGCGGCTGGCCTCCGGGTCGACGCGTGCATCGTTTCGGCGGTGGACCAGCAGCGTCGGCGCGCTGATCGCCGCCAGCACGCCGCGCACGTCGATTGCTGCATTCATGCGGGCCAGGGCGATAGCCGCCGTCGGGCTCGCCGACAGCCGCTCGAAGCGCGCCCACCATGTGGCGAAACGCGGATCGTCGACGCGACCGGGCGCGAAATGCGGCAGGGTGGCGCCGGTGCCCCATGCGGTCTCCGCCGTCGCGATGAAGGCCTCGAGGCGTTCCGGCGGCATCACCCATTTGTGGAAATGCGCATAGCCGCCATAAAGCGCCAGCGCCCGCGTCCGCTCCGGGTAGGTGGCGGCGAACAGCATTGCCATCGGCGCACCTTCCGAAGCGCCGAGCAAGGCGGCGCGGCCGCTGCCGGTCGCATCCATCACGGCGCGCACATCGTCCATGCGGGTTTCGAGGCTGGGCAGGTGGTGGACATCGACGCGGTCGGACAGGCCGGTGCCGCGCTTGTCGAACAGGATCAGCCGTGAGAACGCGGAAAGCCGCTTCAGCAGCCGGCTGTAGCCCTCGTCTTCCCAGTGCAGGTCGAGATTGGAAATGAAACCCGGCACGAAGACGAGATCGAGCGATCCCTGGCCGACCACCTGATAGGCGATCCGCACGTCGCCACTGAGCGTATCGAGTTTCGATCGGCCTCACGAATTGTCCGCCCGACCCGACGATTTCTTATCGCCGGATCATAGCAGAGCCGCGCAGCTTGCGGCAGATGAAACTTTAGCGCGAGTGAATGTGGGCCGGCGACGCCTACTTCTGTGACGCGGCGGTCTCGATGTTCGCTCCGCCGACGCTAAAACCTGCGCCCTCCGGCGCGCCCGGCCGCTTGATGTGTGGCGCGGCCGCGACGACAAGCTCGTTGAAACCTTCGCCGCCGCTGTCAAGCATCTCGAACAATTGCCGGCGCATTCTAGGCTCCCAGAACTTGTTGATGTGCTCGGCGACGCCGGCAATGCCTTGCTCGCGCGGCTTGGAGTGGAAAAAGGCGGCGATCTGGTTGGCCATGCGAACCAGCTTTTCGCTGGTGCTCATGAGATGGCCTTCGTCATGCGACATGCTTGGCAACTCCGGAAACCACGCGGTCAGGATGGGTGAAAATATCGAAATCATCGCCGCGCACCAGCGCCACCAGCGTCATGCCGGCGTCGTCCGCGGTGCGGATGGCAAGTGCGGTCGGCGCCGAGACGGCGATGATGACGGCAGCACCGATTGCCGCCGTCTTCTGCACCATCTCGACCGAAACGCGCGAGGTGACGACGACGGCACCGCTGGCACCGTCGATACCGGCCCTGGCCAGCGCGCCGGCCAGCTTGTCCAGCGCATTGTGGCGGCCGACATCCTCGCGGGCCATGACGACGCCCCTGTCGGGAACGTAAAAACCGGCGGCGTGGACGGCACCAGTTTCGGCGTGCAGCGGCTGCACCTTCGACAGCAGCTTGACCGAACGGACGATGTCGTTGGCCTGAAGCGTAAGTGTTGACGCACCGACCGAGTTTACCGAGCGCATCGCCTCCTCGATCGATTCGATGCCGCACAACCCGCAGCCGACCGGGCCGGCCAGCCGTCTGCGCCGCGCTTCGAAGCGGGTGTTGGCCTGGTCCTTCAGCCGGATCTGGATGTCGATGCCGGCGCCGTGATCCTCGACCTCAATGGCTTCGATCTCGTCCGGCAAGGCAATGATGCCTTCGGTCAGCGAGAAGCCGAGCGCGAAATCCTCGAAATCGGCCGGGCTTGCCATCATCACCGCATGCGTGGTGCCGGCAAAGGAGAACGCCACCGGCGTCTCTTCCGGCACCATCCGGTTGGCGGCCGCGGTGCCGCCCGCGCGGCGCGCCAGCCGCGAGATCTGCGCAATGGCTTTGCGGCGCGCGGTCAAGGACTACTCCGCCGCTTCCAACTTCGCGATACGGCGGCTTTGCTTTGCCTGCTCGTCATAGTCGCGCTGCCATTCCGACGGGCCGTTGGACGCGCCCACCTGCACCGCGGTCACCTTGTATTCCGGGCAGTTGGTCGCCCAGTCGGAGAAGTCGGTGGTGATGACGTTGGCCTGGGTGTCGGGATGGTGGAAGGTCGTATAGACGACGCCTGGCGACACCCGCTCGGTGATCAGCGCGCGCAGCGTCGTCTCGCCGGAGCGGCTGGTCAGCCGCACCCAGTCGCCGTCGCGCAGGCCGCGATTTTCGGCGTCGTGCGGATGGATCTCCAGCCGGTCCTCGCTATGCCAGACCACGTTCTCGGTACGCCGGGTCTGCGCGCCGACATTGTATTGCGACAGGATGCGGCCGGTGGTCAGCAGCAGCGGGAAGCGCGGCCCGGTCTTCTCATCGGTCGCGACGTATTCGGTGCGGATGAACTTGCCCTTGCCGCGCACGAAGCCGCCAATATGCATGATCGGCGTGCCCTCCGGCGACTTCTCGTTGCAGGGCCACTGCACCGAGCCCACTCTGTCGAGGAGGTCGAAGGAAACGCCGGCGAAGCTCGGCGTCGTCTTGGCGATCTCGTCCATGATCTGCGACGGATGCGTGTAGGTCCAGCCGAGGCCGAGCGCCTTGGCGAGTTCCTGCGTCGTTTCCCAGTCGGCATAGCCGCATTTCGGCTCCATCACCTTGCGCACCATGTTGATACGGCGCTCGGCATTGGTGAAGGTGCCATCCTTCTCGAGGAAGGTCGAGCCGGGCAGGAAGACATGCGCGTAGTTGGCCGTCTCGTTGAGGAAGAGGTCGTGCACGACCACGCATTCCATCGCGGCAAGGCCGGCGGCGACATGCTTGGTGTCGGGGTCCGACTGCAGGATGTCCTCGCCCTGCACATAGAGCCCCTTGAACGAGCCGTCGACGGCGGCGTCCAGCATGTTGGGGATGCGCAGGCCGGGCTCGTCGTCGAGCTTGACGCCCCACAGGCTCTCATAGATCGCGCGCACGGCGTCGCCTGAAATGTGGCGATAGCCGGGAAGCTCGTGCGGGAACGAGCCCATGTCGCAGGAGCCCTGCACATTGTTCTGGCCGCGCAGCGGGTTCACGCCGACGCCCGGCCGGCCGATATTGCCGGTCGCCATGGCGAGGTTGGCAATGGCGATGACGGTGGTCGAGCCCTGGCTGTGCTCGGTCACGCCGAGGCCATAATAGATCGCGCCGTTGCCGCCGCGGGCGTAGAGCCGCGCCGCGCCGCGTATGTCGTCGGGATCGACATTGGCAAGCTGGCCGACGACCTCCGGGCTGTTTTCCGACAGTGCCACGAACGACGCCCAGTCCTGGAACTCGTCCCAGTCGCAGCGCTCGCGGATGAAGGCCTCGTCGAACAGGCCTTCGGTGACGATGACATGGGCAAGTGCCGTCAGCATGGCGACGTTAGTGCCCGGCTTCAGCGGCAGATGGTACTGAGCCTCGACATGGGCCGAGCGCACGATGTCGGTGCGGCGCGGATCGAGCACGATCAGCTTGGCGCCCTGTCGCATGCGCTTTTTCATGCGCGAAGCGAACACCGGATGCGCATCGGTCGGATTGGCGCCGATCAGCAGGATGACGTCCGTCTGCTCGATCGAATCGAAGTCCTGCGTGCCGGCTGAGGTGCCGAAGGTCTGGCCGAGACCATAGCCGGTCGGCGAATGGCAGACCCGGGCGCAGGTGTCGACATTGTTGTTGCGGAAGCCCTGCCGGACAAGCTTCTGGACGAGGTAGGTCTCCTCGTTGGTGCAGCGCGAGGAGGTGATGCCGCCGATCGAGGTGCGGCCGTACTGGTATTGGATGCGGCGGAATTCATTCGCCGTGTGGGTGAGCGCCTCTTCCCACGAAACTTCGCGCCACGGATCACTGACCCGCTCGCGGATCATCGGCTTCAGGATACGGTCCTTGTGCGTCGCATAGCCATAGGCGAAGCGGCCCTTGACGCAGGAGTGGCCGTGGTTGGCCTTGCCTGCCTTGTAGGGCATCATGCGGATGACCTCGTCGCCCTTGACCTCGGCCTTGAACGAGCAGCCGACGCCGCAATAGGCGCAGGTGGTGACGGTCGAGCGCTCGGGCAGGCCTTTCGCCAGCACGGTCTTTTCCCTCAGCGCATCGGTCGGGCAGGCCTGCACGCAGGCCCCGCACGACACGCATTCGGAATCGACGAACGCCTCGTGCATCCCGGCCGAGACCCTGGATTCGAAGCCGCGGCCCTCGATGGTCAGCGCGAACGTGCCCTGCACCTCCTCACAGGCGCGCACGCAGCGCGAACAGACGATGCACTGTGCCGGATCGTAGGTGAAATAGGGGTTTGATTCATCGCGGGCGATGTAGTCGATCGTCAGCGAGCCATGCCCGGGCGCCACGCCGTTTTCCTGCTTCACGTGGTTGCGGCCGTCCACGCCGTAGCGGTTCTCGGTCAGGCCGACCGTCCTGGCGACCTTGTCGAACTCGCTGGCGCCGGTGCCGGCCTTCTCGCCCCACGCCACCGGGTGGTCAGAGACGTAGAGTTCCATCACCCCGCGGCGAATGGCGTTCAGCCGGTCGCTCTGTGTGTGCACGACCATGCCTTCGCTGACCGGCGTCGTGCACGAGGCCGGCGTGCCGCCGCGCCCGTCGATCTCGACCAGGCAGACCCGGCAGGAGCCAAACGAATCCAGCATGTCGGTCGCGCACAGCTTCGGGATTTCAACGCCCGCTTCCATCGAAGCGCGCATGATCGAGGTGCCCGCCGGCACCGTCACCGACTTGCCGTCGACTGTCAGCGTTACCTGCTGTTCGGCTTCGGAGGCGGGTGTGCCGTAGTCGATTTCCTGGACCAGCGATTTGATGTCGAATGCCGCGTTCATGCCTGTCCGCTCCTATTCCGCTGCTTCGGCGACCGGCGTCGGCCGAAAGTCGTCCGGGAAATGGTTGAGTGCACTCATCACTGGATATGGGGTGAAGCCGCCGAGAGCGCAAAGCGAGCCGAACTTCATCGTGTTGCAAAGGTCGGTGACCAGTGCGATCTGCTTTTCCGGTTCGATGTTCTGGGCGAGCCGGTCCAGCACCTCGACGCCGCGCGTCGAGCCGATGCGGCACGGCGTGCACTTGCCGCAGCTTTCGATAGCGCAGAATTCCATGGCAAAGCGTGCCTGCTTCAGCATGTCGGCGCTGTCGTCGAAAACGACGATGCCGGCATGGCCGATCAGCCCGTCCTTGGCGGCAAACGCTTCGTAGTCGAATGGCGTGTCGAACAGGGCGCGCGGGAAATAGGCGCCGAGCGGGCCACCCACTTGCACAGCCTTGACCGGACGCCCGGTCGCCGTGCCGCCGCCGATATCGTCGACGATCTCACCCAGCGTCATGCCGAACGCCGCCTCATAGAGACCGGGATATTTGACGTTGCCGGCAATCTGGATCGGGATGGTGCCGCGCGAACGGCCCATGCCGAAATCCTTGTAGAAGGCGGCGCCCTTGTCCATGATCACCGGCACCGAGGCCAGCGAGATGACGTTGTTGATCACCGTCGGCTTGCCGAACAGGCCCTTATGCGCCGGCAGTGGCGGTTTGGCCCGCACCTGTCCGCGCTTGCCTTCGAGGCTGTCGAGCAGCGCCGTCTCCTCGCCGCAAACATAGGCGCCGGCGCCGACGCGGACTTCCATGTCGAATGAATTGGCCGAGCCGAGCACATTGACGCCGAGCACGCCGGCCTTGCGGGCGATCTCGACGGCCTTCTGCATCACCACCACCACATGCGGATATTCGGAGCGGATATAGATGAACCCCTTCGTCGCGCCGGTGGCGATGCCGGCGATCGCCATGCCCTCGATCAGCACGAAAGGATCGCCTTCCATGATCATGCGGTCGGCGAACGTGCCGGAATCGCCTTCATCGGCATTGCAGACGATGTATTTGCGCTCGGCCGACGTATCGAGCACCGTCTTCCATTTGATGCCGGTCGGGAAGCCGGCGCCGCCACGACCGCGCAGCCCGGACTCGGTCACCTGCTTGACGATGTCGGCAGGCTTCATCGCCACTGCATTCTGCAGGCCGTTCAGCCCGCCATGCGCCTTGTAGTGATCGAGCGACAGCGGATCGGTGACGCCGCAGCGCGCAAAGGTCAGCCGCGTCTGCCTGGCCAGGAACGGGATCTTGTCGGGAGCGCCGAGCCAGCGCTTGTGGTGGCCGCCGGTGAGGAAGCCGCAGTCGAACAGGCTTTTGACGTCGGATGGCTTCACCGGCCCATAGGCGACACGGCCATTGGCCGTTGCCACCTCGACCATCGGCTCGAGGAAATAGGCACCGCGCGAGCCGTTACGCACGATCTTGGCCTCGATGCCGCGCTCGGCCAATTCCGCCCGAACCGCCTTGGCGACCTTTTCCGCACCCAGCGCCAGCGCGCCCGAATCGCCGGGAATATAGATACGCGGGATCATGAGCGCACCTCGGCAACGATTTCATTGAGCTTTTCGTCGTCGAGCCGCCCGATCACCTCGCCGTCCAGCATCGCCGACGGCGAGCAGGCGCAAAGGCCGAGGCAATAGACCGGCTCCAGCGTCACCGAACCGTCGCGGGTTGTCTCGTGGAAGCCTATGCCCAGCAATGATTTGAGCCTGGCGGCAATCGCATCCGAACCCATCGACTGGCAGGCTTCCGCCTGGCAGAGCTTCAGCACATGCCGGCCGGCCGGCTGGCTGCGATAATCGTGATAAAAGGTGACGACGCCATGCACCTCGGCCCTGGAGATGTTCAGCGCCTCGGCGATGACCGGCAGCGCATCCTGCGGCACATAGCCGAACTCTTCCTGTATGCCGTGCAGGATCGGCAACAGCGGGCCTTCGAGGCCTTTCAACTCGTGGATGATCGCCGCGGTGCGCGATGCGATCTCGGTACTTGCAGGCTGCATCGACATGCAGCGCCCTCCCTGGTCGTGGCGGTCTTCCGCTAAGTGCTTAGGAAATCAGAGGAAACCCGCTAAATCAATAAAGCCGATCCGTTGCTCGATAGAAATTTTCTATCGTTCGCGATCACCAGCATTGTCTAGCCTAGCGACGGGTGCGGAAATCGTCCGCCAGCGCCATTGCCTCGTCCAACAGCGCCGAGACTAGCGGCGTGTGCGGTTCGCGCGGCGCCGCCACCAGCCCGACGGTGTGGCTGGCATCCGGCTCGACGATCGGGATAGCCCGGATCGGCTCGGAAAAGCCGAACGTTTCCGCAAGGTTAAGCGGCATGATGGAAGACCATTTGCCGGTGCGGATATGCGAGAACAGCACGATCATCGAGTTGGATTCCAATGTCGGCCGCACCTGCACGCCGGCTTCGGCCAGATGCTGGTCGATGATGCGGCGGTTCTGCATGTCCGGCGTCAGCAGGCAGAGCGGCAGCTGACTGAGCTCGGCCCATGTCACTTTGTCGCGGTCGAAATACGGGTTCCCGACGGCGGTGATCAGCTGATAGCGCTCGTCGTAGAGCGGCACGCTGGTGACGCGTCCGAGCGGCTCGTTGTCGAGATAGGTGATGCCGGCGTCGATATCGAAATTGCCGAGCAGCGACAGCACCTCGATCGAGGTCCGCGACAGCACCGAGAAGGTGACGCCGGGGTGTTTTGCCCGAAACGGCGTCGTCAATCGCGCCACCATGGCCAGCGCCGTCGGGATCGCCGCGATGCGGATACGCCCTGACAGGCCGTGACGCGCCGCCCGCATCTCCTCGCGCATGGTCCTGCTGTCGCCGACGATGCGGCGCGCCCACACCAGCACCTGTTTGCCTTCGGGCGTCAGCCCCTGGAAGCGCGAGCCGCGCAGCACCAGCATCACGCCGAGCTGGCCCTCCAGCTGCTTGATGCCGGCCGAAAGTGTCGGCTGGGTGACGCCGCATACTTCGGCCGCCCGGCCGAAATGCTCTTCCTTGGCAAGTGCTATGAAGAATTCCAGCTTGTCGATCATGCCGTCGGGAGCCTGTCACGGACGATGTGTCCTGTCGTAGCGCGCAAGGTCGTGGAAATCGCCTTCGGCCGCAAGCCGCCTGTGTAAATCGTCCGCATCCACATCTTTCAGCCGGCTTACTGTTTCCCGCAATGGAATGCGGCGCTATGTGGATCAGACGGGGTCGTGGACTGGACACGACGGGAGACCGAACATGCTGGGCTGGTTCCGCAAGCTTTTGCCGCGCGAAGATCGCTTCTTCGACCTGTTCGAGCGGCATTCCCGCACCGTGGTTGGTGGCGCCGAGGCACTGCAGCAGCTTTTGCAGGGCAACGACATCGACCGCTGGTGTCAGACGATCATCGATCTCGAGGACGAAGCCGATCAGATCACCGCGGAGGTGCTGCTTGCGGTGCGGCGCTCCTTCATCACGCCCTTCGATCGCGGCGACATCAAGGACCTGATCCAGTCGATGGATGATGCCATCGATATGATGCACAAGACCGTCAAGACGGTAAGGCTGTTCGAGAAGAAGGAATTCGACCCGCTGATGCAGGAAATGGGAGGCGTCATCGTCGAGGCCGCCAATTTGGTGGCCGAGGCGATCCCGCTGCTCGGCAAGGTCGGGGCGCACACGGTGCGCCTCAATGCCATCGCCGAGGAGGTCATGCGCGCCGAAGGCCGGGCCGACGACCTGCACGAGCAAGGCCTGAAGGACCTGTTCAAGCGGCATGGCCGCAGCGACCCGATGGCCTATCTGATCGGCAGCGAGATCTACGGCCAGCTGGAGAAGGTGGTCGACCGCTTCGAGGACGTTGCCAACGAAATCAGCGGCATCGTCATCGAGAACGTATAGTGGAAGCCGCGATAGCCTTTCCCGTGCTGGTCGGCCTTGTCGTCGTCGCGCTGTTCTTCGATTTCCTCAATGGCCTGCACGATGCCGCCAACTCGATCGCCACCATCGTCTCCACCCGGGTGCTGCGGCCGCATTATGCGGTGTTCTGGGCGGCCTTCTTCAATTTCATCGCCTTCATGTTCTTCGGTCTCCACGTGGCGGAGACGCTGGGAACCGGCATCATCGACGCCAGCATCGTCACGCCGGCAGTGATCTTCGCAGCACTTGTCGGCGCCATCGTCTGGAACATCGTCACCTGGCTCGTCGGCATCCCGTCCAGCAGTTCGCACGCGCTGATCGGCGGTCTGGTCGGCGCCGGCGTCGCCAAGGCAGGCACCGGCGCCATCGTCTGGGCCGGGTTGGGCAAGACCACGGCGGCCATCGTGCTATCGCCGGCGGCAGGCTTTCTGCTGGCGCTCGTCCTGATCCTCGCGGTCTCCTGGCTGTTCCTGCGGCAGACACCGTTTGCCGTCGACAGCACCTTCCGCGTCATGCAGTTCTTTTCCGCCTCGCTCTATTCGCTCGGCCATGGCGGCAACGACGCGCAGAAGACCATGGGCATCATCGCCGTGCTCCTCTATTCGCAAGGCATGCTCGGCGCGAATTTTTACGTGCCGCTGTGGGTCGTCATCACCTGTCAGTCGGCGCTGGCGCTGGGCACATTGTTCGGCGGCTGGCGCATCGTCCACACCATGGGCTCCAAGATCACCCGGCTGAACCCGATGCAGGGTTTCTGCGCCGAGACCGGCGGTGCGATTACCCTGTTCGCCGCCACCTGGCTCGGTATTCCTGTATCGACCACGCACACGATCACCGGCGCCATCATCGGCGTCGGCGCCGCCCGCCGCGTCTCCGCCGTTCGCTGGGGCATTGCCGGCAACATCGTGGTGGCATGGATCGTCACCTTGCCGGCAACCGCGGCCATCGCGGCTCTCACCTACCTCGCGGTCGGCCTGGCATGGTGACAGCACCGTAGCACTGCGCGGCAGGCGATGCGCCGTATCTACCTATCCACAAGGTTCAGGATGTTGCCGTCCGGATCCTTGAACCATGCGACCTTCATGCCCTGGCCGACATGGACATCGCCCTCAAGCGTCAGGCCTGGCATGTCGTAATGCTCGAAGGCGACGCCCTTCGATTTCAATGCCTCAACGATTTTGCCGAGTTCATCGCCGACCGTCCAGGTCACAGCTGTGGCCTTGTTGGTCCCAGCGAAGTTCGAACGGTAGACGTTGATGGCGGTATCGCCGCTTTCATAGACGATCAGTTCACCACCCTCATTGTTCACTTCTTTCAGGCCGAGGACCCCTTCGTAGAATGCCCTGGCCTTGGCCAGGTCCTTCACAGCGAGATTGGCCGTTGCGTTGCTGTTTGCGAGCATGATTCGTCTCCTTCCCTGGCGGTCATTCCATGTCCACTGAAATAGGTTGCGTTGACGATTTGGCGACGGCCACTCCCGCTGGAAATGCTGTCGTATGGTCGCTTCCTCCCCGATACGCCGCTGCAACTGTTGGTCCATCGCTTGGTTCTGTTCCGGAAGTGCATTATCTGGAGCGGAAAAGTAGAGGAAAAACTCATGCCCGCCGCCCATGAAAACGTGACCAAGGAAATGGTTATCGAGCGCCTGAAGACGGTCAATGGGCCGGATTTCACCGGCAATATCGTCGACCTCGGCATGGTTTCCGAGATTTTCATTGCCGATGCCAAGGTGTTCTTCTCGATCACCGTTCCCGCTGCCCGTGCCCAGGAGATGGAGCCGCTGCGTGCGGCGGCCGAACGTGTCGTCAAGGCGATCCCCGGTGTTGCCGGCGCCGTGGTCGCGCTGACGGCGGAAAAGAAGGGTGGCGGCATGGAGGCCCCGGTTCCGCAAAGACCGGCTCAGAGGCCCGCTCCGCCGGCCGCACCTGCACGTCCCGCGCCGCAGGCGCCCGCCTCGCACAGCCAGGGCAAGCGCGGCGTACCCGGCATCGAAGCGATTATCGCCGTCGCTTCCGGCAAGGGCGGCGTCGGCAAGTCGACCACCGCCGTCAATATCGCCCTTGGGCTTGCCGCCAACGGGCTGCGGGTCGGCGTGCTCGATGCCGATATTTATGGCCCTTCCATGCCGCGTCTGCTCAACATTCGTGGCAGGCCGCAGACCGTCGACGGCAAGATCCTGAAACCGATGCAGAATTATGGCCTCAAGGTCATGTCGATGGGCTTTCTCGTCGATGAGGAGACGCCGATGATCTGGCGCGGGCCGATGGTGATGTCGGCATTGACGCAGATGCTGCGCGAGGTCGAATGGGGACCGCTCGATGTGCTCGTCGTCGACATGCCGCCCGGCACCGGCGACGCCCAGCTGACCATGGCCCAACAGGTGCCGCTGGCCGGCGCCGTCATCGTCTCGACGCCACAGGACCTGGCCCTGATCGATGCGCGCAAAGGCCTCAACATGTTCAGAAAGGTCGACGTGCCGCTATTGGGTATCGTCGAAAATATGAGCTATTTTCTCGCCCCCGATACGGGAAAACGCTACGACATCTTCGGCCATGGCGGCGCGCGCCGCGAGGCCGAGCGTCTCGGGGTCACCTTCCTTGGCGAAGTGCCGCTCGAGATGGGCATCCGCGAAAGCTCGGATGCTGGCACGCCGGTGGTGGTCTCGAAACCCGATGGCGCCGAGGCGAAAATCTACCGCGACATCGCCGCCAAGGTTTGGAACCGCGTCAATGAAGAGCGCGGCGCGGCCGAGGCTGCAGTCCCGAGCATCGTGTTCGAGTGATGCGGATGTCCTCCCCCAAGTGGGACCTTGAGGGGAGGGCGGCCGGAACGGCCGGGTAGGTCCGCGGCGACACGTTCCAGCTTTTCCGGGATAGCGGGCTGACAAACCACGATCCCGTCTAGCGCGGAGGCAGATGTGTGTCTATCGCACCAAAGTGCGGATTCGGATGGCGCGTGCCCCTTGCCTGCTCCCGCGCGTTGTCATATCGATTTGTCATACAAATACGGAGACCACGATGGCAGGCGCCCCAACCAGCAAGAAAAAATTTCGCTCGCAGGAGTGGTTCGACAATCCCGACAATCCGGGCATGACGGCACTCTATCTGGAACGTTACCTGAATTACGGGCTGACGCGGGCCGAACTGATGTCCGGCAAGCCGCTGATCGGCATCGCGCAGACCGGCTCGGACCTGTCGCCCTGCAACCGCCACCACATCGAACTGGCCAAGCGCGTGCGCGAAGGCATTGTCTCGATGGGTGGCATCCCTTTCGAGTTCCCTTGCCACCCGATCCAGGAGACCGGCAAACGGCCGACTGCTGCACTTGATCGCAATCTTGCCTATCTCAGCCTGGTGGAGGTGCTCTACGGCTATCCGCTCGACGGTGTGGTGCTCACCATCGGCTGCGACAAGACGACGCCGGCCATGCTGATGGCCGCGGCCACCGTCAACATCCCGGCTATCGCGCTTTCGGTCGGGCCGATGCTCAACGGCTGGCACAAGGGCAAGCGCACCGGCTCCGGCACTATCGTCTGGGAATCGCGCCAGCGCCTGTCGGCCGGCGAGATTGGCTATGACGAGTTCATGGATATCGTTGCCTCCTCGGCGCCGTCGACCGGCTATTGCAACACGATGGGCACCGCCACCACGATGAATTCGCTGGCCGAGGCGCTCGGCATGCAATTGCCGGGCTCGGCCGCTATCCCCGCCCCCTATCGCGAACGCGGCCAGATCGCCTACGAGACCGGAAAGCGCATCGTCGACATGGTGCATGAGGATCTGAAGCCCTCCGACATCATGACCCGTAAGGCCTTCGAGAACGCCATCGTCGTCAACTCGGCGATCGGCGGCTCGACCAATGCGCCGATCCACCTCAACGCCATCGCCCGCCATCTCGGCGTGCCGCTCGACAATGACGATTGGCAGAAGGTCGGCCTCAACATACCGCTCATCGTCAATCTGCAGCCGACGGGCGAATATCTCGGAGAGGACTATCACCATGCCGGCGGCGTGCCGGCCGTGATCGCCGAACTGATGAAGGGCGGTCTGCTGCCCTATCCGGAAGCCACGACCGCTAACGGCAAGACCATCGGCGACAATTGCCGCGGCGCCGTTAACGAGAACCTCGACGTCATCCGCACGGTTGCCGAGCCGCTGAAAGCCAATGCCGGCTTCATCAATCTCAAGGGCAATCTGTTCGATTCGGCGATCATGAAGACCAGCGGCATCTCGCCCGAGTTCCGCGAGCGCTATCTGTCGAACCCGAAGGACCCCGAAGCCTTCGAGGGCAACGCCATGGTCTTCGACGGCCCCGAGGACTATCACGCCCGCATCGACGACCCGGCACAGGGCATCGACGAGCACACCATCCTGTTCATGCGCGGCGCCGGTCCGATCGGCTATCCCGGCGGCGCCGAAGTCGTCAACATGCAGCCGCCTGCCTATCTGATCAAAAAGGGCATCCACGCGCTGGCCTGTATCGGCGACGGTCGTCAGTCGGGCACGTCGGGCTCGCCGTCGATCCTCAACGCCTCGCCGGAAGCCGCCATCGGCGGCGGCCTGGCGCTGCTGAAGACCGGCGACCGCGTCCGCATCGACCTGCGCAAGGGCACCGCCGACATCCTCGTCAGCGACGACGAGATCGCGCGGCGCCGCGCCGAGCTGCAGAACAATGGCGGCTATCACTATCCGAAGCACCAGACGCCCTGGCAGGAAATCCAGCGCGGCATGGTCGACCAGTTTTCCGAAGGCATGGTGCTGAAGCCGGCGGTGAAATACCAGGATGTGGCTCATACAAGCGGCGTGCCGAGGGACAATCACTGACCAGGGTCCATCGCACGGGCCAGCCGTCAGGTCGCCGGTGTTGCGGTCTCCTCATTTCTCCCCGTTAACAGCCCGCTAACGGGGAGAAATGCCCGGCACAGAGTTGGACGCGATCGTTTGTCAAAAACGATTGTCCTGCGACAGCAGGGACAAATGCTTGACAAGCGAGCGTGACAAATCCACGATCATCGCAAGGGGTGCATCGCGACGACCCCGTGAGGCGTCAGCCCAACGTTCGCGTCCAAGCTTCTCTTTCAAGGAGGTGGACGCCATGCCGTCAACAACCGCTATCACCGTATCGCAACTATCCCGTCTGATTGGGCTGCCGGGTGCGCCCGCAGTCATCGACGTCCGCATCGATGATGACTACAACGCCGATCCGCGCCTGCTGCCGGGGTCGGATCGGCGTGATTTCAGGACTGTCTCGAACTGGGCTGCCGACTTCGCCGGCAGGCAAGTGACAGTCGTCTGCCAGCAGGGGAAAAAGCTCTCGCAAGGCGTGGCCGCATGGCTGCGGCACGAGGGCATAGCCGCCGAATCGCTCGACGGCGGGTTTGAAGCATGGCGCGATGCCAAGGGCCTTCTCGTTCACGCCGACAAGATACCGCCCGCCGACGCCAAGGGCCGCACCGTTTGGGTGACGCGTACGCGCCCGAAGGTCGACCGCATCGCCTGCCCTTGGCTGATCCGGCGCTTCATCGATCCTCACGCGGTCTTTCTCTTCGTCGAGCCGGCTGAAGTGTCGGCCGTCGCCGATCGCTTTCAGGCCGTGCCTTTCGACATCGAGAACGTGTTCTGGAGCCACCGCGGCGAACGCTGCACCTTCGACACCATGATCGAGGAGTTCGGGCTTAAATACGAAGCGCTCGATCGCCTGGCCACGATCATACGCGCTGCCGATACTGCGAGCCTCGATCTTGTTCCACAGGCGGCCGGCTTCCTGGCCGCCTCGCTTGGCCTGTCACGGATGTTTCGCAACGATCTGGAGCAGCTCGAGGCCGGCATGCTGCTCTATGATATGTTCTTCCGCTGGTGCCGCGATGCCACCGAGGAGACGCATAACTGGCCGGCCGCCGGCGCAGTCAGCGCGGGCAAACCATCGTGAGCGCCGTCCTTTCGAAAAAGCCGGCGGAGATCCAGGATCCCGCTGTGCCGAGCTTCCGGCAGGCCGTGAAGGTCTGGGCGAAAATCGGGGTGCTCAGCTTCGGCGGCCCGGCCGGGCAGATCGCGCTCATGCACAAGGAACTGGTCGAGGACCGGCGCTGGATCGGCGAACAGCGCTTCCTGCATGCGTTGAACTACTGCATGCTGCTGCCTGGTCCCGAGGCCCAGCAGCTTGCCATCTATATCGGCTGGTTGCTGCACAAAACGGTCGGTGGCCTTGTTGCCGGCATTCTCTTCGTCGTGCCGGGCGCGCTTGTCATGCTCGTCCTGAGCAGCCTCTATGCGCTCTATGGCGATCTACCACTCGTCGCGGCGCTGTTTTTCGGGGTCAAGGCAACGGTGCTCGCCATTGTCATCGAGGCGGTGATCCGGATCGGCAGACGCGCGCTGAAGAACCCCGTCATGGTGTCGATCGCACTCGCCGCCTTCATCGCCATCTACGCGTTGAACGTGCCGTTTCCGCTGATCGTCCTGCTTGCCGGCCTGGCAGGCTGGATCGGCAACCGTAGTGCGCCGGCATTTTTTTCAGGGGCACCACAGGGCAAGGGCGATGTTCCCGACGTCAAAGGCGCGGTCGATCTGATGTTCGAGCGCGGCGAACTGACCCACGTCAGGCCGACGCGATGGCATGCGCCGCGCATTTTGGCGATCTGGCTGCCGATCTGGCTCGGGCCTGTTCTGCTCGTCTGGGCTGTCACCGGCCCTGCCAGCGTTTGGACGCAAATCGGTGGCTTCTTCAGTGTCATGGCGGTCGTCACCTTTGGCGGCGCCTACGCCGTCCTTGCCTACGTCGCGCAGGCAGCGGTCGAGTCCTTCGGCTGGCTGGCACCGGGTGAAATGGTCGACGGCCTCGGACTTGCCGAAACCACGCCGGGTCCGCTCATCCTGGTGTTGCAGTTTGTCGGCTTCGTCGCCGCCTTCCGCCACTCCGGCGCGCTCGCGCCGCTTCTTGCCGGATTGTTTGGAGCGCTGCTTACGCTGTGGGCGACGTTTACGCCGTGCTTCTTGTGGATATTCCTTGGCGCGCCCTACATCGAAGCGCTGCGCGGCAACAAGGCGCTGTCGGCGGCGCTCGGCGCAATCACCGCCGCCGTCGTCGGCGTCATCATGAATCTCGCTCTATGGTTCGGCTTGCACGTCATCTTCGGCGAAGTGCGCAATGTCGGGCTTGGAATGGACGTGCCGGTGCTTTCATCGATAGACTGGCGCGCGGCGCTGCTTTCCTGTGCCTCGATGATCGCCATCCTGAAGCTGAAGATCGGCATGCTGCCGACGCTTGTCGGATCGGCGCTGGCCGGCGTGTTGTTGCTGGCGGCGAGCGGGTAACGCTCAGCCGCCCATTCTGTCGCGCGGCAGCTTGATCATATCGCCGAAGCGGGCGCGCAATTTGTCGTCGACCGGTTTTGGCACATGGCGCGGGAAGCGTTCGGCAAGCACGCGTTTCTTCTCGATGATCGCCCGTTGCAGGATATCGGGCCTGCCTTTCTCATTCCATTCCTTCGGCGAAAAGCGGTCGCCGACGGCCGGATAGAAATATTCGGTCTGCATCAGCCGCAGCGTCTGCTCGTTGCCCAGATAATGGCCCGGCCCTTTCAGGCACACATCGGCAATGGTGTCGATCGACAGCGACTCGTCCGTCACTTCGATGCCGCGCACGCAGCGCAGGCAGTGGCCGAGCATGTCATTGTCGATGATCAGGCTCTCAAGGCAAAAGCCGAGCAGCGAGGCATGCATGCCGGCCGACTCATAGACCAGGTTGAGGCCGGCGAGACCGGCCATCACGTCGGTTATGCCCTTTTCGTAGCCGGACTGAATGTCAGGCAGTTTCGAATCTGTCATGCCGGCGGCCGAACCGCCCGGCAGGTCGTAGAATTGCGCCATCTGCGCGCAGGCCGCGGTCAGCACCGCCTGCTCGGCCGAACCGCCCGACATGGCGCCGGTCCTGAGATCCGAGACAAACGGCCAGGTGCCGAAGATCGCTGGATGGCCGGGCTTGATGGCGTTGACGTAGATGAGGCCGACGAGCACTTCGGCGACCGCCTGCACCACGGCGCCGGCAATCGCCGCCGGTGCCGTCGCACCCGCCTGTCCTGCCGACAGCAGCAGGATCGGAATGCCGCCCTCGACACAGGCTTCGAGAACGCCGCAGGCGTCCTCGGCAAATTTCATCGGCGGCACGACGAAGCAGTTCGAATTGGAGACGAAAGGCCGGGCGCGAAAATTCGCTTCGCCGCCCGCGATCGCATAGAGCATGTCGAGCGCCGGCTTGACGTTCTCGCGCACGGTAAACGAGGTCCCGACATGCTTCGACGTGCCCATGACGCAGGCGTAGAGCGTGTTGAAATCCATATCGAGCGGGTCGGGAATGTCGCGCGGCACCATTGGCCGCTGGAAGAAATGGATGTTGTCGAGCCCTTCGACCAGGCGCGCGGCATCGTAAATGTCCTGCAGCAGCGACTCGCGATACTCACGCTTTTCGACATCGACAAGATGCACCGCAGCACCAGCCGTGCCGTAATGCACACGCTTGCCCTGGATCACCATGTCGTGCTTCGGATACTGGCCGTGCAGGGTGAAATGCCGCGCCGCTTTCTTGATGGTGTCGAGCACAAGGCCGCGAGGAAAGCGCAGGCGGCCGTCCTCACCGAGGGTCGCACCCGCCTTGGTCAGTGCCTCGATGCAGGAGGGGATGGCATTAGCGAAGCCGACCGTCTCCAGAAGGGTAAGCACGGCCTCGTGGATACGTTCGCAATCATTGCCGCTGAGCGGGCTGTAGCTCCCGCCTTCGAGGCCGGCGCGCACCGGCTTGACGTCGTCGGCAAGCGGTGCCGCCCGCATGGCGCGGCGCGCCTCGCGCCCGCCGGACCGCCGCGAACGCTGGTCTGCGGACACGTCCTGCTTCTCATGGGCCATTGGCATGAAGGCACTCCAACTTTAGCTGCGGAGCGGGCGCGGCGGTTGGTCCACCATCTGCCTGCTTCGTCCCCTATACTCCGACTATGCCGCCGGCATTGGCACAGCCTATGTGCCAGCCGATCCCGTCGCATATGCCAAGGAGCTAAAGAACCGGAGCCGCACTACATGCGCCAGGCTCCGGTCGGGGAAGGGAGATCAGGCCGCTGCCGGCCTGCGTCCAGCTGCCGTCGCCAGTTCGCGGATGCCGGGTTCGATGTGCTGCAACGCGATCGAGGAAATGCCCAAGCGCATGAAACGCGATGGCTTTTCGGTACGATCGAAGAAGCGGTCGCCGGGCTCGATGATGACGCTGCGCGAGGCTGCGGCCTCCGCCAGTCCGCGCGAATCGGTGCCGCGCGGCCCCTCGAGCCAGAGCGACGTACCGCCGGCCGAATCGGTCGAGCGCCATTCAGGCAGGAAGGCGGAAATCGCATGGACCAGACGCTTGCGCCTCTCGTCGAAGGCGCTCGACAGCCGTCGCACTAGCGCCTCGTGATGGCCGAGCGACAGGAAGAGCGCCACGGCGCGCTGGTTGTTGGCCGGCGGATGGCGCAGCATGAAGCGGCGCAGCGCCCGAAGCTCGGAGATCAGCCCGGCCGAGGCGACGATGTAGCCGAGCCTGAGGCCGGGAGCCAGCGTCTTCGACATCGAGCCGACGTAGACGACGCGGCCGGACCGATCGAGGCTCTTCAGCGCCTGCTGCGGCGCCTCGTCCAGGAGCTGGCTGTCATAGCCGTCCTCGATGATGATCTGGTTGTGCCGGTTGGCGCGCGCCAGAAGATCCTGCCGCCGCTCCGCCGACAGCGGCACCATGGTCGGGCAATGGTGGCTGGGCGTGACGAAGGCGAAGCCGGAATCAGTGGGAATGGCAGAGGTTACGATGCCGGAGTGGTCGACTGGAACCGGCTGGATATCGGCGCCGGCCAGCCGGAAGATCGAGCGTGCATCGGGATAGCCGGGGTCTTCCATCGCCACCTTGGAGCCCTTGGTCATCAACAGCGTGGCCAGCATGTAAAGCGCGTTCTGCGCGCCCAGCGTCACGATGATCTCGTCCGGATTGGCGAAGATGCCGCGCCGCGGCAGCAGCCGGGCCTGGATCTGCTCGATCAGGAGCGGATCGTCGCGGTCGACCATGTCGGATGCCCAGTTGCGGATTTCGAGCACCGCCAGCGCCATGCGGTTGCACTCGCGCCATTCGGCGGTCGGGAACAGCGCCGGGTCGAACTGGCCGTAGACGAAGGGGTAGGACGACTTGATCCAGTTGTCGTGCTTGGCCGGCGGCGGCATGTCGCTCGCCGCGATCTGCCGGCGCGCCTTCCAGTCGATCTCGTTGGCCTGGTCGGGCGCTTTCTGGTGCGGCTTGGCCGGCGTCGCCAGCACCTCGGGATTGACAAAGTGGCCGCGGCGCTCGCGCGCCACCAGAAAGCCCTGGTCGACCAGCTGCTGGAACGCCAGCACCACGGTGCCGCGCGCTACGCCGAGTTTTTCCGCAAGAATCCGGCAGGACGGAAGCGGCATCGAAGCCGCGATCTGCCGGTCGAGGATGGCGGCGACGATCGCCTGGCGGATCTGCGCCTGCAGGGTCTGACCGGAGTCCGCCGAAATCCGGAACAGGCCGGACCATATGGCCGTGTCGTTTCGCTGTGGCATGGGAGATGTTCCTCGATGGCCAGCTTTTTCACTTGGCTGGACCAGTCGAATGTACCGGTGGCACAAGGTGTTGCGCCAATCAATTTTTCTGATCGCTGGGATTTATGCCAGTGATCCTTTGCGCCGGCCCGCGCTGCGCTGCGGCATCGCTGCGCATTGAAACAGATGGAATTCGACCCGATAGTTTGCCGCGACGACACGCGCCGGAAACATCCGGCCTGATAAGATGCACCTCAAGAACCGGAGCGAGGCAGTGGATCAACCGTCCTTTCAAAAGCAGCTCGGCGCGTTGCGCGATCATCGTGCGGCCAAATCGGGCTCGATGCGCGAGGCTTTCGCCGCCGATCCGCAGCGCTTCGAGAAATTCTCCGCCAGCGACGACGACGTGCTGCTCGACTGGTCGAAATGTGCGGTCGATGTGCGGACGATGGAGTTGCTGGAGAAGCTGGCTGAGGCCGCCGACCTCGAAGGCCGGCGCGACGCGATGTTTGCCGGCAAGAAGATCAATGTCACCGAAGGCCGCGCCGTGCTGCACACGGCGCTGCGCAACCTGACCGGCAAAGGCATCGTGCTCGACGGCCAGGACGTGAAGGCGGAAGTCCTTGCCGTACTCGACGCGATGGGTGCCTTCGCCGACGCGGTGCGTTCCGGCAAGGCAGCCGGCGCGACCGGCAAGAAGATCACCGACATCGTCAACATCGGCATCGGCGGCTCCGATCTCGGCCCTGCCATGGCGACGCTGGCGCTGGCGCCCTATCATGACGGGCCGCGCGCGCATTACGTATCCAATATCGACGGTGCGCATATCCACGACACGCTGAAGGGACTTTCCGCCGAAACCACCTTGTTCATCATCGCCTCCAAGACCTTCACCACGGTCGAGACTATGACCAATGCCGAGACCGCGCGCGGATGGGTCGAGAAGGCGCTCGGCAAGGAAGCGGTCGGCAAGCACTTCGCCGCCGTCTCGACGGCGCTCGACCTGGTCGCCAAGTTCGGCATCGCGCCCGATCGCGTCTTCGGCTTCTGGGACTGGGTCGGCGGCCGCTATTCCGTCTGGGGTGCGATCGGCCTGCCGGTGATGATCGCCGTCGGCCCGCGGAATTTTCGCGCCTTTCTCGACGGCGCCCATGAGATGGACGAGCATTTCCGCACCGCGCCGCTGGCGAGGAACCTGCCGGCGCTGATGGGGCTGATCGGCTGGTGGCACCGCGTGATCTGCAAATACCCCGCTCGCGCCGTCATCCCTTACGATCAGCGTCTGTCCAGGCTCCCGGCCTATCTGCAGCAGCTCGACATGGAATCGAACGGCAAGAGCGTGACCCTGGACGGCGGCGCTGTGACGACGCCGACCGGCCCGCTGGTCTGGGGTGAGCCCGGCACCAATGGCCAGCACGCCTTCTTCCAGCTTCTGCATCAGGGCACCGATTTCATTCCCGTCGAATTCCTCGCCGCTGCCGTCGGCCACGAGCCGGAACTGAAGCATCACCACGACCTTCTGCTTGCCAATTGCCTGGCGCAGTCGGAAGCTTTCATGAAGGGCCGCACGCTTGAGGAAGCCCGCGCACAGATGCTGGCGAAAGGCATGAAGCCGGCTGATGTCGACAGGATTGCTCCGCACCGCGTCTTCTCCGGCGACCGCCCCTCGGTGACGATCCTCTACAGAAAGCTCGACCCCCACACGTTCGGACGGCTGATTGCGCTCTACGAGCACCGCGTCTTCGTCGAAGGCACGCTGTTCAACATCAACTCCTTCGACCAATGGGGCGTCGAACTCGGCAAGGAACTGGCGACCGGGCTGCTGCCCGTCGTTGAAGGCAAGGAGAACGCCGCAAAGCGGGACGCCTCGACTGCCGGACTGGTGGAATACATCCACCGCTTGCGCGGCCTGGAGTGAAAAGCTTGGCGGACATCAAGGGAATATTGTTCGACAAGGACGGCACGCTCGTAGATTTCAACGCGACATGGCTGGGCATCGCCGACTTCATGGCGATGGATGCGGCCGAAGGCGATCGCTGGAAAGCAGACAGGCTGCTTGCGGCGGCGGGCTTCGACTTTGCCGCCAAGCGCTTCAAGCCGGATTCGATTTTTGCCTCTGGTACCAACATGGACGTCGTCGAGCTGTGGTTTCCACGGCTGTCCGACGAGGACCAGATGCTTGCCGTCGCCCGCTTCAACGCCATCACTTCGGCGCAGGGATCGGCAATGGCGGTGGCGCTACCGGGCGTGGTCGAGACGCTTGGCCTGCTTCACAGAAAATCCTACCGGCTTGGCGTCGCCACCAACGACTCGACCAGCGGCGCGGAAAAGACCTTGGTCACTCTCGGCGTCGCGCAGCTTTTCGACGCCGCCTATGGTTACGATGCGGTGGCCAATCCAAAACCGGCGCCGGATACGATCCTTGCCTTCTCGGATCTGACAGGGCTCAGGCCGGCGACGATCGCAATGGTCGGCGACAATCGCCACGATCTGGAGATGGCGCGGGCCGGCGGCTGTGGCCTGGCGATCGGCGTGCTGTCCGGCACCGGCACACGGGAATCGCTGTCGCAGATCGCCGACGTCATCCTCGATTCAGTTGCCGATCTGCCCGATTTTCTTGCGGCCCGAGTCAGCGAGACGGTCTAGCCTCGCAGCTAAACTGTCCGAACGAGAACACGCCACTCGGTTTCATTGCCGCATTCCTGCCTTCGCCGACATCCGGCACCTCGTATTCGGCCAGCAGGCGAAGCCGCGAGCGGGGCAGATAGGCGCGGCCCGGATCGCCGACCAGCACCTCGATGCCGGCAGCGAGGGAGCGGTCGAGGAAGGGAACGACCCGGCCGGCAAGATCATGGGCGTAAAACAGGTCGCCGACCACCACGACATCCACCGGTGGCGGCGGACCGCTGGTTATGTCCCCGCCGATCGTCGCAATCACAACGCCGTTCGCCATCGCATTGAGGCCGATCGCGGCAACGCCGTTGCGGTCGATCTCGGCCGCGATCACCGCGCTTGCGCCGGCTTTTGCCGCTGCGATGCCGACGAGGCCCGAGCCGGCGCCGAGGTCGAGCACGCGACGGCCGGTCACGGTCTCCGGCCGGTCGAAAATATAGCGGGCGAGCACCGCGCCGCCGGCCCAGACATAGGCCCAATACGGTGGCTCCGGTTCAGGTCCGTCTTCTTCGGTAGCGTGTTGGTTCCACTCGACAAGCCGCCTGAGCCCGCTTCCCGGATGGGCGGTGTAAAGCCGAATTTCGGGAATCGCAGGTACTGCCGCGATCCGCATGTTCGCCCGGATGAACTCTGCCGGATCTGGGCGCGAGCCTATACCCACCGCATTGGCGCCGGCGATGCAATCGCTCAAGCTGCGCCTAGCCCCGCAACGCCCGTCGCAGGATCTTGCCGACCGGTGTCTTGGGCAGCTCGGTGCGGAACTCGATATGCCTGGGGCGTTTGTAGCCGGTCAGGTTCTCTTTGCAATAAGCCGCCAGCGCTTCGGCGGTCAGCCCAGGGTCCTTCTTGACGACGAACAGCTTCGGCACTTCACCCGAATGCTCGTCCGGCACGCCGATCGCCGCCACTTCGAGTACGCCCGGATGCTGCGCCACCACTTCCTCGAGTTCGTTCGGATAGACGTTGAAGCCGGAAACCAGGATCATGTCCTTCTTGCGGTCGACGATCTTGGTGTAGCCAAGCTCGTCCATGAAGCCCATGTCGCCCGATTTGAAGAAGCCGTCCTCTGTCATCACCTTGGCGGTCTCGTCCGGCCGGTTCCAGTAGCCGGCCATCACTTGCGGTCCGCGGATGCAGATTTCGCCGACTTCGCCGAGCGGCAAATTGTTGCCGTCGTCGTCGCGGATGGCGATCTCGGTCGAGGGCAGCGGCAGGCCGATCGTGCCGGTGTAAACGCCGTCGCTGAATTTGTTGATGGTTGTCCCCGGTGAGGTTTCGGTAAGCCCGTAGGCCTCGCTGATCGGGCAGCCGGTCAGCGCCTTCCAGCGTTCGGCGATGGCCCTCTGCACCGGCATGCCGCCACCCAGCGTCAGGATCAGCGGCTTGAAATCGAGCTTGCGAAAATCCTCATTGTTGAGCAGCGCATTGAACAGCGTGTTGAGGCCCGGAAAGATGTGGATCGGGTATTTCTGCAGCTCTTTGACGAAGCCGGGAATGTCGCGCGGATTGGGGATGAGGACATTCTGTGCGCCTTGCTGCATGCCTACCAGCACGTTCGCCGTCAGCGCAAAAATGTGATAGAGCGGCAGCGCGCAGAGGAAGTTCAGATGCGCCGGCTTAGGCTTGACGGTAAAGGCGTCTTCAGCCCACAGCGCGTTCTGCGCGACGTTCGCCAAAATGTTGCTGTGCAAAAGCATCGCGCCCTTGGAGATGCCGGTCGTGCCGCCTGTGTATTGCAGGAAGGCGATGTCGTCGGCCGCGACCTTTGCGGGCCTGAAGGCCATGCCGGCGCCTGCCTTCAGCGCGGCGCTGAATTTGACATGGCCGGGCAGCGACCATGCCGGGACCATCTTTTTGACGCGGCGTACAACGAAGTTGACGATCGTTCCCTTGAGCCCGCCTAGCATGTCGCCCATCGAGGCGACCACGATATGCTTGACTGCGGTCCTGGCGATCACCGCCTGCAGGGTGCAGGCGAAATTTTCGAGGATGACAATGGCTTGAGCGCCGGAATCCTTGAGCTGGTGCTCCAGCTCGCGCGGCGTGTAGAGCGGATTGATATTGACCACGACATAGCCGGCGCGAAGCACTGCCATGATCGCCACCGGATATTGCAGCACATTCGGCATCATCAGTGCGACGCGCGCGCCCTTCTGCAGCCCCGTTGATTGCAGATAGGCGCCGAAGGCGGCCGACTGTCGCTCGAGGTCGGCATAGGTGATCGATTTGCCCATGCAGACGAAGGCCGGCCGATTCGCAAACTGCTTGCACACGGCGACGAGAAAGTCGCCGATCGAGCTGGCGGGCAGGGCGCCGATCTCGGCCGGCACGATCTTTGGATAACTCTTGAGCCACGGTTTTTCCGGCAGGCCGGCGGCCAGCGACGTGATCGCCTTTGGTAATCTCTTGGCCGGACCTGCCGACGGTCGGGGCGCTGTCGGCACTGCCTTCGCCGCCGGCTTGGCGGCAGACTTTGCAGCAGGCGCCGTCTTGCGGGTTGCCGGTTTAGCAGCCGTTCCAGCCGTGGTCTTCGCCGCCGGCTTCGCGCTTGCCTTCGCGGTAGCCGCCGGCTTGGCGTCGGCCGCTTTTGACTTGACTGCTTTCGATGTTGCCTCGGCCTTTGCTTTCGCCGCGCTGGTTGTCTTTGCCGGTTTTGCCACCTGTCGCTCCCTCAATCGTTCTTATTGTTTCGGCATGCTTGCGCGCCACCACCGCCCTGATCAACAAAGATATCCCAACGCTTGCCGCAATGCCCGAAACCCGGGAAAATCCGGCACGCTGCCCATCTATCTATGTATTGCCACAAGCGGCGGCCATGCAAGCCTTCGCCACCAGGAGTGCGGTAAGACTTGCCGTCAAACCTCTCGGCCGCGACCGGTTTTCGGACGCGGGTCTCTTGAACCGAAAGGCTCGATTCCCACAATTGGCGGCATCGCCGATCAACAAAAAATTGAAGTCGCTAATAATGTCGTGATCTGCGGATTTCGGCTCGTTTTTTCCACAATTTGCCGTGTGCCGGAATTTTTTTCTGCTTCCCGTGGGTTAGGCAAACAAGCAGTTCCAAAGCTAGAAAAACGGTGCTTATATGCGGCCTTCGCGAGCCTGATAGAGGGGCTTGGAAGAACATCAGGGAGTGCTCAATGAAAAAGAAACTGACTTTTGCAGCCGCGTTGCTGGCTGCAAGCGTCCTCGGCGGCATGGCCAACGCAAAACAACTGGTCTATTGCTCGGAGGCTTCGCCGGCCGGCTTCGACCCGTCGCCATGGAGCGGCGGCAACGACTTCGACGCCTCGTCGCGCACCATCTATTCGCGCCTGGTCGAGTTCGAGCATGGCAAGACCACCATCTCCCCCGGCCTGGCAGACAGCTGGACGGTTTCCGACGACGGTCTCGAATACACCTTCAAGCTTCGCCCTGGTGTGAAATTCCAGACGACCGATTATTTCACGCCGACGCGCGACCTCAACGCCGACGACGTGATCTTTTCCTTCGAACGCCAGTGGAAGAAAGAAAGCCCGTGGTACAGCTATCTGGAAGGCACCGGCTGGGAATATTTCACCGGCATGGGCTTCCCCGATCTCCTGAAGGAAATCGTCAAGGTCGACGACCTGACGGTGAAATTCGTGCTGAACAAGCCTGAAGTCGCGTTCCTGCCGGACCTCGGCATGGATTTCGCCTCGATCGTTTCCAAAGAGTATGCCGACCAGCTCGACAAGGCCGGCACCAGGCAGCAGTTCACCCAGAAGCCGGTCGGCACCGGTCCGTTCCAGTTCGTCGACTACCAGGTCGACGCGGTCATCCGCTACGCGGCATGGGACGGCTACTATGGCGGCCGCCAGAAGATCGACGATCTGATCTTCGCCATCACGCCCGATCCCGCCGTGCGCGCGCAGAAGCTGAAGGCGGGCGAATGCGATATCATGTCGTACCCGGCGCCAGCCGACATTGCCGGACTGCAGGCCGACACGAACCTCAAGGTCGATGAGCAGGAAGGCCTGAATATCGGCTACATGGCCTATAACACAACGCAGCCGCCCTTCGATAAGGTCGAGGTCCGCAAGGCCCTCAACATGGCGGTGAACAAGAAGGCAATCATCGACGCGGTCTATCAGGGTGCCGGCACGCCGGCCATCAACCCGATCCCGCCGACCATGTGGTCCTATAACAAGGACATCAAGGACGATCCCTACGATCCGGAGGCGGCCAAGAAGATGCTGGCCGACGCCGGCGTCAAGGATCTGTCGATGAAGATCTGGGCTATGCCGGTCAGCCGCCCCTACAACCCGAACGCCCAGCGCGTCGCCGAGTTGATCCAGGCCGACTATGCCGCCGTCGGCGTCAAGGCGGAGATCGTCAGCTACGAATGGACCGAGTATCGCCAGCGCGGCAAAGCCAAGGACCGCGACGGCGCCTTCCAACTGGGCTGGACCGGTGACAATGGCGATCCGGACAACTTCTTTTTCCTGCTCGGTTGCGATGCCATCGGCCAGTCCAATTATGCGATCTGGTGCAACCAGGAATTCGAAGCCCTGCTGAAAAAAGGCAAGGCAACGACGGACGTCGCCGAGCGCACCAAAATCTACGAGGAAGCTCAGGTGGTATTCAAGCGTGAGGCTCCGTGGCTGACCATCGCCCACTCCAAGGTCTTCATGCCGATGAACAAGAAGGTGTCGGGCTTCGTTATGGACCCGCTCGGCATTCATCGGTTTGACGGCGTCGACGTCACCGAATAAGTCCTGAGAAATTGAACGGCGGCGCTGGACTTCCCGCGCCGCCGTTCTATGAAGCAAGATGCTCCGTTATCTCCTCCACAAGCTCGCTTTGATCATCCCGACCGTGTTCGGCATATCGCTGGCGGCGTTCGCTTTCGTCCGGCTTCTGCCCGGCGATCCCATCCTGGCCCTGGCTGGCGAGCGCGGCGTCAGCCCCGAACGCTACGCCCAGCTCATCGAGCAGTTTGGCTACAACCGGCCCTATGTCATCCAGTACCTGGAATATATCGGCAGGGTCCTCACCGGCGATTTCGGCATATCCATTGCCACCAAGCGGCCAGTGCTCGGCGAATTCCAGGCGCTGTTTCCGGCCACGCTGGAACTGGCGACGGTGGCGTTGATCATCGCCATCCTGCTTGGCATTCCTGCCGGCATTTTCGCTGCGGTCAAGCGGGGCTCCTGGTTCGACCAGGCGACGATGGGTGTCGCGCTGACCGGCTATTCGATGCCGATCTTCTGGTGGGGGCTGCTGCTCATTATCTTCTTCTCCGGCTATCTCGGCTGGACGCCGGTTTCCGGCCGGATCGGCTTGCAATATTTCTTCAGGCCCACGACCGGATTCATGCTCATCGACAGCCTGATCTCCGGCAGGAGCGGCGCCTTCAAATCCGCCGTCAGCCATTTGATCCTGCCATCGATCGTGCTGGCGACGATCCCGCTCGCCGTCATAGCGCGCCAGACGCGCTCGGCGATGCTCGAGGTGCTGGGCGAGGACTATGTCCGCACCGCGCGTGCCAAGGGCCTGGCGCCTAGCCGTGTCATCGGGCTGCATGCTTTTCGCAACGCGCTGATCCCAGTGGTCACCACCATTGGACTGCAGGTCGGCACGTTGATGGCAGGCGCCATTCTGACCGAAACCATTTTTTCCTGGCCAGGCATCGGCAAATGGATGATCGACGCCATCGGCAAGCGCGACTATGTCGTCGTGCAGAGCGGATTGCTGATCATCGCGCTGATCGTCATGGCGGTGAACCTGATCGTCGACGTGCTCTACGCGGTCATCAATCCGCGCATCCGGGTGCAGTGAGATGACCGACGAATCCGCCGCCGAAGCCACTGCTGCCTCCATCCCGACAGGCGGCAGGCAAAGGGCGTTTGCCGAGTTCTGGCATTACTTCTCGATGAACACCGGGGCCGTCATCGGTCTTGTCGTGTTTTCGGCGCTGGTGCTGGTGGCGATCTGTGCGCCGTTCGTCGCCCCGCATTCGCCCGACGAGCAGTTTCGCGATGCACTGCTGGCGCCTCCTGCCTGGCAGGAAGGCGGCAAATCGATGTTCCTGCTCGGCACCGATGCCGTCGGCCGCGACATGCTTTCGCGGTTGATCTTCGGGGCACGTTTTTCGCTGTTCATCGGCCTGGTGGTCGTCGTCTTCTCACTCACCAGCGGCATCGTGCTTGGCGTGCTCGCAGGCTATTTCCGCGGCTGGGTCGACACGCTGATCATGCGCATCATGGATATCATCCTGGCCTTCCCGTCGCTGCTTCTGGCGCTGGTGCTGGTGGCGATCCTCGGCCCGGGCCTGTTCAATGCCATGTTGGCGATCGCACTGGTGCTGCAGCCGCATTTCGCACGCCTCACCCGCGCCGCCGTGATGGCCGAAAAGAACCGCGAATATGTGATCTCCGCCAAAGTGGCCGGCGCCGGTCATCTTCGCTTGATGCTGAGGACGATCTTGCCGAACTGCCTGGCACCGCTGATCGTGCAGGCCACGCTGTCCTTCTCCAACGCTATTCTCGAGGCTGCGGCGCTCGGCTTCCTTGGTGTCGGTGCGCAGCCGCCGACGCCGGAATGGGGAACGATGCTCGCTTCGGCGCGCGAATTCATCCTGCGCGCGCCTTGGGTGGTGACCTTCCCCGGCCTTGCCATCCTGATCACTGTGCTTGCAATCAATCTGATCGGCGACGGCCTGCGCGATGCCTTCGACCCCAAGCTGAAGAGGTCATGATCCAATGCCTCTTCTCGAGATCAAGAACCTGACCGTTTCCTTCGACACCGCCGCCGGACCATTCATGGCGGTACAAGGCATCGACCTGTCGGTCGAACCGCGCGAGGTGCTGGCGATCGTCGGCGAATCCGGTTCCGGAAAATCGGTGGCGATGCTGGCGGTGATGGGGCTCTTGCCCAACACGGCGACGGTGAGGGCCGACCGCATGGTCTTCGACGGCATCGACCTGCTAAAGCTCGGCCCATCCGAGCGGCGCAAGATCGTCGGCAAGGACATTTCGATGATCTTCCAGGAACCAGTCGCCAGCCTCAACCCATGCTTCACCGTCGGCTTCCAGATCGAGGAGGTGCTGCGTTTTCATATGGGCATGGACCGCGCTCAGCGCCGGGCGCGCGCCATTGAACTAATGAAGCTCGTCGGCATCGCCGACCCTGAGGAACGGCTGGGCTCCTTCCCGCACCAGATGTCGGGCGGCCAGTGCCAGCGCGTCATGATCGCCATCGCCATCGCCTGCAATCCCAAGCTTTTGATAGCCGACGAGCCAACCACGGCACTCGACGTCACCATTCAGAAGCAGATCCTCGATCTGCTGGTCGGCCTGCAGGCCAAATACGGCATGGGCCTGATCATGATCACCCACAACATGGGGGTCGTTGCCGAGACCGCCGACCGTGTCATCGTCCAGTACAAGGGCCGCAAGATGGAAGAGGCCGACGTGCTGTCGCTGTTCGAATCCCCCAAGAGCAATTACACGCGCGCGCTCCTGTCGGCGCTGCCGGAAAACGCCGTCGGCGACCGGTTGCCTACTGTTTCCGACATGTTGTTCGAGCCGGCCCCATCTGTAGTCGCAGCCCGGTCCGCAGGAGGAACCGCCTCATGAGCGTGACGGTAGTCGAAGGCAAGAACATCGTGCGCGACTATCATGTCGGCGGCGGGCTTTTCCGCCCTTCCCGTACGGTTCATGCGGTCAAGGGTGTTTCGTTCAGCGTCAACAAAGGCAAGACGCTGGCCATCGTCGGCGAGAGCGGCTGCGGCAAGTCAACACTTGCCCGCATCATCACCCTGATCGATCCGGCGACCTCCGGCGAGCTTTTCATCGACGGCAAGAAGGTGGACATCGCCAGGGACGGCCTGTCGAAGGAAATGCGTCGCAAGGTGCAGATCGTCTTCCAGAACCCCTATGGTTCGCTCAATCCACGCCAGAAGGTCGGCGACGTGCTTGGCGAGCCGCTGCTCATCAACACCGACAGCACGGCCGACGAGCGGCGCGATCTTGCCATGAAGATGCTGAAGAAGGTCGGTCTCGGCCCCGAGCACTATAATCGCTACCCGCATATGTTTTCGGGCGGCCAGCGCCAGCGGATCGCCATCGCCCGCGCGCTGATGCTCAACCCCAGCCTCCTGGTGCTGGACGAGCCGGTCTCGGCGCTTGACCTGTCGGTGCAGGCGCAGGTGCTGAACCTGCTCGCCGACCTGCAGGACGAGTTTCAGCTGACCTATGTTTTCATCAGCCACGACCTGTCGGTGGTGCGCTACATCGCCGACGACGTGATGGTGATGTATTTCGGCGAAGCGGTCGAATACGGCTCGCGCGACGAGGTCTTCGCCGACCCCAAGCACAGCTACACCAGGACGCTGTTCGCCGCGACGCCGCGTGCCGACGTTGCCAGCATCAAGGCAAGGTTGGCGAAAAAGAAGGCCGCCTGATCCGGCGAGGTTTGCCGGCCGGCTACCGCTTCTCGATCCCCGGAATGCCGGAGATCTGCTCGACGAGAAAGTCGACCAGCAGCCGCACCCGGGCGATGCCGGCGCGTTCCGGGACGATCAGCATGCTCAGCGGGACGGGGGGCGGAAAACAGCCCGGCAGGACCACTTCCAGCCGGCCGGCCGTCAGGAGATCGTCGACAAGCCAATGGTGGGCGGGTGCGATGCCGCGTCCGGCGACAAGGGCTTCGCGCGCGGCAAGCCCATGGTCGACTCGAAATCGACCGCCAAAGGGCACCGCAAAGGTCTCGCCGCCCGGCCCCTGCAGGGCGAGTGTGTCGCTTCCCGCGATGTTCGACATCCGGATGCCTTCATGGCCAGGCAGACCCTGCGGGACAGCCGGTCTGCCCCGCGCCGCCAGATATGCCGGTGCCGCCACCAGCAGACGCCGGGATTGTCCGAGCGCCCGCAGTTTCATCGAGCTGTCGGTGAGCGGACCTAGGCGAAGCGCAATATCGACGCCCTCCCGCACAAGGTCGATGCGCTCGTCGGTGAGGCTAAGATCGATGCCGATATCGGGATAGCGGTCCTGAAAGGCGAAGATCAGCCGGCTGACGTGCAAGACCCCGAGCGCCGCCGTGCAGGATATTCGGATCGTGCCGGCCGACGCGCCGCGCGTGCCCCGGGCCTCATCACCGGCCTGCTCAACG
This sequence comes from Mesorhizobium sp. M0136, assembly GCF_040322515.1. Classification (NCBI taxonomy): domain Bacteria; kingdom Pseudomonadati; phylum Pseudomonadota; class Alphaproteobacteria; order Hyphomicrobiales; family Phyllobacteriaceae; genus Mesorhizobium; species Mesorhizobium sp. M0136. The sequence goes on along the minus strand of NZ_JAMYTP010000001.1, from coordinate 305,994 downwards.
AGGCGCAGGATCTGGACGCTGTCGGCATAGTAACGGCTGCCTTCATCGGTCATCGTCACACGCCGGGTGGTCCTGCTGAGCAAGGGCACGCCGACGGCCTCCTCGAGTTCTCGCAAATGCCGTGTGACCGTCGACTGCCCAACTCCGAGCTCGCGCGCCACCGCCGAGAGGCTGCCGCGCTCGGCGACGCGAACGAAGGTGCGCATGCGCTCGAGAGTGACGTCCGATCTATCCATTATTCGGCATAATCTTATACATTTCATACATATAGTGGATCAGCCCGCGGCTGGCTACCTTTGGTGTCTATCGTCCTTCTTCGGAGTAGACCCATGAAAGTCCTGCTTGTTTTTGCTCATCCTGAACCGCGTTCGCTCAACGGCGCGCTGCGTGACGTCGCCATCAGGGAACTCGAGGCCCAAGGCCACGAGGTGCGGGTGTCGGACCTCTATGCCGACGGCTGGAAAGCCGAGGTGGACCGTGCCGACTTTCCGGCGTGGCCGGCCGAAGCACGCTTCCTGCCGGCCGGCGCCTCCAAAAAGGCTTTCGCGACCAACACTCTGACCGATGACGTCAAAGCCGAGATCGACAAGCTGCTATGGGCCGACACCCTGATCCTCCAGTTCCCGCTGTGGTGGTACGCCATGCCGGCGATCCTCAAGGGCTGGGTCGATCGCGTGTACGCCTACGGCTTCGCCTATGGCGTTGGCGAGCACAGCGACAAGCGGTGGGGTGACCGCTTTGGTGAGGGAACGCTCGCCGGCAAGCGCGCAATGCTGATCGTGACCACCGGCGGCTGGAAGGAGCATTATTCTGCCCGCGGCGTCAACGGCCCGATCGACGACCTGCTGTTCCCGATCAATCACGGAATTCTCTATTATCCGGGCTACGACGTGCTTCCGCCGTTCGTGGTTTACAGGGTGGACCGTTTTGGGGAAGCCGATTTCGAGCCTGTCGCGGAGCGGCTGCGCGAGAGGATGCGGACGCTCGAGACAATCCGGCCCATTCCTTATCGGCAGCAGAATGGCGGCGATTACCTGATCCCAAGCATGCAGTTGCGCCCCGGCTTGGAGAGCCCGGGTGCAACCGCCTTCGCGCTCCACCAGAACGGCGCAAGCGCAGCCGGACAGCCCGATCAGGACAGCCGGGCGATGATGGTACGCAGCGCCTCGCCGAAACGCCGAACTTCCTCGATCGTATTGTAATGCACCAGCGAGGCGCGGACGGCGCCGCTGTCCATGCTTAAGTTGAGCCGCTTCATCAGGCGCGGCGCATACATATGGCCGTCGCGAATGCCGATCTGCATCTCGGCCATTTCCTCGACGATCCTCTGCGGCGACAGCGTGCCGATGTTGAAACAGAAAGTCGGCACGCGCTCGCTGAGGCGTGCTTCGTCGGCGACACCATAGATCGTCGCGCCGCAACCCTTGAGCACCGCCAGCATTTCGCGCGCCAGCACCTGCTCGTAATCGCGGATGGCATTCATGCCGGCGACGATGTTGTCGCGACGCGACCGGTTATTCTCGGACAAGAAATTGCGGCCGATCGACTCGAGATAGCGCACCGCGGCATCCATGCCGGAGACGTTCTCGTAGATGAAGGTACCGGCCTCGATCTTATAAGGCGGCTCGTCGGGGATGAAATCCTCGCGGAAGGTCGGCAAGCGCTTCAGTGTTTCGAAGCGGCCCCACAGGAAGCCCATATGAGGCGAGAAATTCTTGTAGCCGGAGCAGACCAGATAATCGCAATCCCAGGCCTGCACATCGATCAACCCGTGCGGGCCGTAATGCACGCAGTCGAGGAACACTTCGGCGCCTGCCGCATGCGCAATCCCAGCCACGGAAGCAACGTCGACAATCGAGCCGATCGAATGCGCCGTCACCGTGCAGGCGACGAGCCGGGTGCGCTCTGAGACCAGCGGGCGCAAATCGTCGACATGCAGATTGCCGTCCTCGCGCATCCGCCACCATTTGAACTTGGCACCAGCGGGCGCCAGCGCCAGCCACGTCGCGATATTAGCGTCGTGATCCATGTCGGTGATGACGATCTCGTCACGCCCCCCGTTTGGGCGCTCGGAAAGCATCTGGCCGATGCCGAGGCTGACCAGGCGGATGAACGAAGTGGCGTTCATGCCGAAGCAGATCTCCGCCGGGTTGGTAGCGTTGATCAGCAAGGCCACGCTTTCACGCGCGCCGGCCACGGCTTGATCGACGGTGACGCTGCGGCCATAGCGGCCGCCGCGCTGCACATTATGCGCGACCAAATGGTTGGTGACCGCATCGAGCACGCTTTGCGGGATCTGCGCGCCGGCGGCATTATCCATGAAGACGAAGTCTCCGGCTTGCTGCAAGGCGGGAAACATGGCGCGGATCGTCTCGACCGGGAAAGCTGCGGCATCGCCGGTTTTCGAAATCTGATGCTGGTTCAAGCTCGTCTCCTGCGAAGTGCCTAACGGAAGTTGATATTCGGGGAATTGGCGGACGGAAATCGTTGGCGGCCTCAGCGGGTCTTTTCGGTCTGGAAGCGGCGTTCCAGGAGGCTGACGAGTCGGACCATCGGCCAGAGAAAGATCAGATAGACCAGCGCCGCGCCGATCAGCGGTGAAGGATTGGCATAGAGCGATTGCGCGTTGGTCGCTTCCTTCAGCAGTTCAGGCAATGCTACCGTGGAGGCGAGCGAAGTATCCTTGAACATCGAAACGCAATTGCTGGTCATTGGCGGAATGACGACGCGGATCGCCTGCGGCAGCACTACCTTGCGCAAGGTCAGCAAGAACGGCAGACCGAGCGCCTGCGCCGCCTCGAACTGGCCGCGCGGAATGCTCTCTATGCCGGAGCGGAACACCTCGGCCGAATAGGCCGCCATGATGATGGCGAACGCCATCACCGCGGACGTCCACGATGACAGGCGAATGCCGAGGAACGGCAGCGCATAGTAGATCAGGATCAGCACCACCAGCACTGGCATCGCCCGGAAAATGTCGATGTAGCCGACAGCCAGCAGCCGAAGCGGCTTTGGCGCATAGAGCCGCACCAGGCTGATCGCGAGGCCGACGGGAATACCGATGCCGATGCTCATGATTCCGAGCAGCAGCGTGTTCAGGAAACCGCGCAGCAGCGCCGGCAGGCTGGAGACCATGACGTCGGCGTTGAAGAAGGTGTCCAGCAGCGACATCGCAGCATTTCCGAAACGTTTGGCGTCCCGCGACGCTCGAGCCCCAGCCCGAAATCGTGCCGGTACGAAAGCCGGCACAAAATTTAAGCGCGAACTGCCGCTCAGGCCTTCGGCATAGGCATTTCCTTGACGGTCGAGGAATCGGCCGGTGCGTCGCTGCCGAACCACTTCTTGTGGATCGCGGCCAGCGTGCCGTCCTTCTTCATCGCGGTCAGCGCGTCGTTCAGCTTGCCGAGCAGCGGGTGGTCCTTGGTCATCATCAGGCCGTACTGCTCGCCGGTCTTGATGCGCTCTTTCACGGCGAGATCCCTCATCCTGGTGAAGGAATATTCCAGGCCCGGAATATCGCTGACCGCTGCATCGACGCGGCCGGAGCTGAGATCGAGCAGCAAATTCTGCTGCGTGTCGTAGCCTTTGACGTCACTGAACCCGTCCGCCTCCTGGTGGGCCTTCACCCAGGCTTCGCCGGTCGAGCCGGACAGCACGCCGACGATCTTGCCCTTGAGGTCGGCCTCGGCCTTGATTGGGCTGTCGGCCTTCGCGGCGATGCCCATGTCGGAATCATAGTAGGGCTGCGTGAACGACTGAGACTTCAGCCGCTCCGGCGTGATGGTGATCGACGAGATGGCGACGTCGATGCGCTTCGAGGTGGTGGCGGCGAACAGCGCCTGGAAACCGAGGTCGGCGATATCAGTGGTCATGCCGATACGCTTTGCCGCCTCATTGATGATGTCGACTTCGAAACCCTCGAACGTGCCGCTCTCGTTCTTGTATTCAAAAGGCGGATTGGTCGGATAGGCGCCGACATTCAGCGTGCCTTCGGCAGAGGCCGGGCCGCCGGCGATGCCGATGGCGGCAGCAAGAAGCAGCAGGTTGCGACGGGTGAAGTTCATTTTCGTTCCCTCTGGTTGTGATCGGGCGGGTTTGGCCCCCGCACGGTTTTGATGCGCCAAGTGACGGGACTGCCGGAAAGCCCTCCCGGCACGGCAGTCGTAAGACATCGGATGCTATCCAAAGTACCGCGCTTTTCAAGGCGAAAGTTTAAGCTTAAAAAATTGCCGCGTGTTGCCGTCACTCCGGAATAACCGCCGTGGCCTGGATCTCAACCTTGGCGCGATCCTCGACCAGCGCCATCACCTGCATGGCGGCCATCGCCGGAAAATGCCGGCCGATCACCTCGCGATAGACCTCGCCGATCCCCTTGAGATTGGCCAGATATTCCGCCTTGTCGGTAAAGTACCAGGTCATCGAGGTGATATGCTGCGGCTTGGCGCCGGCCTCGGCGAGCACGGCGACAATATTGGCCAGCGTTTGCCGCACCTGACCGACAAGATCATCGGTCTCGAAGCAGCCCTGTCCGTTCCAGCCGACCTGCCCGCCGACGAAGACAAGCTGCCCGCGCGCGGCGACGCCGTTGGCGTAGCCGACGGGTTTCGCCCAGCCTTCCGGCTGCAGGATGGTGTGCATGTCAAAACCTCCCAATGCTCAAATCCGGTCGCTCAAAACTCGAGGACAATCAATTTTTACGCAAACTCCTGTCTCAGCCCGCTCCCATCACTTGGCGTGCAATCACCACTTTCTGCACGTCGGAGGCTCCCTCGTAGATGCGCAGTGCCCGGATCTCGCGATACAGTCTTTCGACGATATGGCCCTTGCGGACGCCGTCGCCGCCATGCAGCTGCACAGCCTTGTCGATCACCTCTTGCGCTTTGTCGGTAGCGAACAGCTTGGCCATGGCGGCTTCGCGGGTAACCCGAGCCGCGCCCATGTCCTTGGTCCAGGCGGCGCGGTAGACCAGCAAGGCGGCGGCATCGACATCCAGCGCCATGTCGGCGATATGGCCCTGCACCATCTGCAGCTCGGCCATCGGTGCACCGAACAGCTTGCGCTCGGCCACTCTTGTGATGCTTTCGTCCAGCGCGCGCCGGGCAAGGCCGAGCGCCGCTGCGCCGACAGTCGAACGGAACACGTCGAGCACCGACATGGCGATGCGAAAACCGTCACCGGGTTTGCCGATCAGCGCCGAGGCTGGGACGCGTGCATTGTCGAAAGATAGCCGGGCGAGCGGGTGCGGCGCGATCACCTCCAGCCGCTCGGCGATGGTCAGCCCCTCGGCCTCGGAAGGCACGACGAAGGCGGAAAGCCCCTTGGCGCCGGGCGCCTCGCCGGTACGGGCAAAGACAACATAAAAGTCAGCGATACCGCCGTTGGAGATCCAGGTCTTTTCGCCGGATAGGTGATAGCTGTCGCCGTCACGCGCGGCGGTCATTTCCATATTGGCAACGTCCGAGCCCGAACGCGGCTCCGAAAGCGCGAAAGCCGAAATCGCCTTGCCGGCCCGTGTCTTTGCCAGCCAGTGCTGCTGGTCTGGCGTGCCGAACAGGCTGAGCGCGCCAGTGCCGAGCCCTTGCATGGCGAAGGCGAAATCGGCGAGCCCATCATGCCGGGCCAGCGTCTCGCGCGTGAGGCAGAGCGCGCGCACGTCGAGCGGCCCGGGGCTTTCCGTGTCGAGCGCCGTTGGTTTCAGCCAGCCGTCTTGGCCGAGCTTAGCCACCAGCTCGCGGCAGGCGGCGTCGACATCGTCATGCGCGACCGGCAGGTTTTTCCCGCACCAGGCATCCAGCTCTTCGGCGAGTGCGCGGTGTCGGTCCTCGAAGAACGGCCAGTTGAGGAAGGACCGATCAGACATTTCTGCCTCCGCTATGCTTCGGGCCTCGCGCTCTACAGCGCCCCCCTCTGTCCTGCCGGACACCTCCCCCACTTGGGGGGAGATTGGCAGCTTGGCCAGCAGCGCCTTTCCTGCGACGCTGGCGAATGGCGAAACCGGCGGTGACATCCGATCTCCCCCCAAATGGGGGAGATGTCCGGCAGGACAGAGGGGGGCGCTGTCCCGCGAACCTGTCGGTCTTTATCGAAGAAAACATCCTCAATTCCCCTCGAACACCGGCTTTTCCTCGGCGACGAAAGCCTCGTACGCCCGTTCGAAATCGCGTGTCTGCATGCAGATCGCCTGCGCCTGCGCTTCCGATTCGATAGCCTGGTCAAGCCCCATCGACCATTCCTGATTCAGCTGCGTCTTGGTCATGCCATGGGCGAAGGTCGGGCCCGAAACGACGCGCGCGGCCATGTCGAGCGCGTCGGCCTCTAGCGTTGCGGCATCGACCAGCCGGTTGTAGAAGCCCCAGCGCTCGCCTTCCTCGGCGCTCATCGTGCGGCCCGTATAGAGCAGCTCGGCGGCGCGGCCCTGGCCAATGATGCGCGGCAGGATCGCGCAGGCGCCCATGTCGCAGCCGGCAAGGCCGACGCGGGTGAACAGGAAGGCCGTTTTGGCCTGTGGCGTGGCGATGCGGATATCGGACGCCATGGCGATGATTGCGCCGGCGCCGACCGCCACGCCGTCGACCGCAGCAATAATCGGCTTGCCGCAATTCAGCATCGCCTTGACGAAATCGCCGGTCATGCGGGTGAAGGCGAGCAGCGCCTTCATGTCCATCTTGACCAGTGGGCCGATGATCTCGTGGACATCGCCGCCCGAGCAGAAATTGCCGCCATTGGGAAGGAACACCACCGCATCGACATCGTCGGCATAGACGAGATCGCGAAAAGTGTCGCGCAATTCGGCATAGCTGTCGAAGGTCAGCGGGTTCTTGCGCTCCGGCCGATCGAGCCGGATTTTTGCGATCTTGCCTTCGACCTGCCAGAGGAAATGCTTCGGCTTGCGGCCAGCCATCTTCGTCATTCCCGTCCCTCCCAATTGCTGCGGAAGGAGGTCAGCATGCCGGTCAGCCGGCGCGCCTCGTCCTCGCTCACATTGCCCAGCAACTCGCCGACCCATTTTTCATGCGCGGCGGCGATCACAGCGAAAGTCTTCGATCCCTCTTCCGTCAGCCGCACCATCGAAGTGCGGCGGTCGCCATTGCGTCGGGCCCGCATCACCAGCCCTTCCGAGACCAGCCGGTCGATGATGCCGGTGACATTGCCGTTGGACACCAGCAGGAAGCGCGAAAGATCGCTCATCAGCATGCCTTCCGGCGCGCGGTAGAGCGCGGCCATCACGTCGAAGCGTGGCAGCGTCGTGTTGAACTCTTGCCGCAGGCGTTCGCGCAGCTCGGCCTCGATGGTGCGCGAGGCGCGCAGCAGGCGAATCCACAGCCGCAGGCGGTCCTTGCCGGGTCCGGACGGGGCGGGTAGGGGACCGGCTACCATGTCTCACCTCCGGAGATCGACATCGTCTGCCCGGTAATCGACCGGGCGGCGTCGCCACACAGATAAAGTACCGCGGCCGCAATTTCCTCCGGCTGGATGAAGCGGTCTTGCGGGTTGGTCGCGGCAAGGCTTGCCCGTGCCCGCTCGGACGAGCGGCCGGTCGCTTCGACGATGCGCTGGACGGCGCTCTCCAGCATCTCGGTTTCGACAAACCCTGGGCACACGGCATTCACTGTTATGCCGGACTTGGCGCTCTCGACGGCGAGTGCCCGCATCAGGCCGACGACGCCATGCTTGGCGGCAACGTAAGCTGAGACATAGGGATAGCCTTTCAGTCCGGCGGTGGAGGCGACGAAGATGATACGGCCAGTCTTGCGCCCTGCCATGCCGGCCAACGCCGGCTTCACCGTCAGGAACGCACCGGTCAAGTTGACGTCGAGCGTGCGCTGCCAGTCTGCCAGCGAGGTCCGCTGCGCCGGAGCACTGCCGGACATGCCGGCATTGGCAACGACGATGTCGAACGCTCCGTGCGCCGCTTCCGCGGCCTCGTAGAGCGCCGTCATCGATGCCTCGTCGGTGACGTCGGCGGCAACTGCGAAGATGCGCTTGTTCTCGGCGGCAACCTCGGCAAGCGGCTCCACGCGCCGGCCGCAGATGGTCACGTTAATGCCCGCGCCGGCCAGCGCCAGCGCGATTGCGCGGCCGACGCCGGAGCCGCCGCCGGTGACCAGCGCATGACGCCCCGAAATCGTCGCGGCGGCACTCATACTTTCAACCCCGCCGCCGCTTCGCGTTCGGCCAGCCGGTAGAGCTGGTCGCGGCCGGGCAGATAGGGATCCGGCCATTTGACGCCGCGATCGCCAAGCGTGACGGCCGCGTGCAGCGTCCAGTACGGATCGGCAAGATGCGGCCTAGCCAGTGCGACGAGATCGGCGCGGCCCGCCATCAGGATCGAGTTGACGTGGTCCGGCTCATAGATATTGCCGACCGCCATCGTCGCCATGCCGACCTCGTTGCGGATGCGATCGGAAAACGGCGTTTGGAACATGCGGCCATAGACCGGTCTTGCCACGGCCGAAGTCTGGCCGGCCGATACGTCGCAGATGTCTACGCCGGCCTCATGCAGCAGCCGCGCGATCTCTACGGCATCGGCCGGCGTCACGCCTTCGATGCCCAGCCAGTCATTGGCGGAGATGCGCATCGAGATCGGCTTCTCGGCCGGCCATGCGGCGCGCACCGCATGAAAGATTTCCAAGGGATAGCGCATGCGGTTTTCCAGCGAGCCGCCATAGGAGTCGGTGCGCCGGTTGGTCAAGGGCGTGATGAAGGAGGACAGGAGGTAGCCGTGCGCGGCGTGGATTTCGAGCATGTCGAAGCCGCAGCGCGCCGCCATCTCGGCCGAAGCGACAAACTGGTCGCGCACCATATCCATGTCGGCGCGGTCCATCGCCTTCGGCACCTGGTTTTCCGGCGACCACGGCACGGAAGAGGCTGCCATGACCGGCCAATTGCCTGAGGGCAGCGGCACGTCGGTTCCCTGCCAGCCGAGCCTGGTCGACCCTTTGGCACCGGAATGGCCGATCTGGGCGCAGATCTTGGCCTCGGTCTCGGCATGGACGAACTCGACCAGCCGCTTCCAGGCGACCTCATGCTCGGGCGCATAGAAACCGGGGCAGCCAGGCGTGATGCGGCCCTCCGCGCTGACGCAGGTCATCTCGATGTAGAGGAGACCGGCGCCGCCCTTGGCCCGTTCGGCGTAATGGGCGAAATGCCAGTCAGTCGGACAGCCGTCGACCGCTTTGTACTGCGCCATCGGCGAGACGACGACGCGGTTCTGCAGCGCCATGCCGCGCAGCCGGAACGGCGCGAACATCGGCGCGCGACGCAGACTGTTGCCGCCGGCACCGGCCTGACGCTGGAACCATTCCTCGGCGCCGGCCAGCCATTCGGCATCGCGCAACCGCAAATTCTCGTGACTGATGCGCTGCGAACGCGTCAGCAGCGAATAGTTGAACTGCACCGGATCGAGGCCAAGATAGCGCTCGACCTCTTCGAACCATTCGAGCGAATTGCGCGCCGCCGACTGCAGCTTCAGCACTTCGGTGCGGCGGGCGTCCTCATATTTGCGGAAGGCTGCTTCGAGGTCCGGTTCGGACTCGACATAGTCGGCCAGCGCCACCGCGCTTTCCAGCGCCAGCTTGGTGCCGGAACCGATCGAGAAATGCGCGCTCGCCGCCGCGTCGCCCATCAGCGCCAGGTTCTTGTAGGACCAGCGTTCGCACAAGACGCGCGGGAAATTGATCCACGCCGAGCCGCGGATATGATTGGCGTTGGTCATCAGCGCGTGGCCGCCGAGATGACGGGCAAAGATGCGCTCGCAGACGGCAATTGATTCCTGCTGCGACATCGCGCCGAAGCCGAAGCGCTGCCAGGTCTGCTCGCTGCATTCTACGATGAAGGTCGCGGTATCGCTGTCGAACTGGTAGGCATGCGCCCACACCCAGCCATGCTCGGTTTTCTCGAAGATGAACGTGAAGGCGTCGTCGAATTTCTGGTGGGTGCCGAGCCAAACGAACTTGCATTTACGGATGTCGATATCGGGCTTGAACACGTCGACGAAGGTGCCCCGCGCTTTCGAGTTCAGCCCGTCGGCGGCGACAACCAGGTCGTGCGTCTCCATAAACGGCTTTGGATCGGCGATGTCGGATTCGAAGACCAGCTTGACGCCGAGCTCGCGCGCCCGCCGTTGCAGCAGGGTGAGCAGCCGCTTGCGGCCGATGCCGCAAAAGCCATGACCGGTCGAGACCGTTCGCACGCCGTCATGGATGACGGCGATGTCGTCCCAATAGGCGAAATGCTTGCGGATCCAGACGGCGCTGACCGGGTCGTTTTTGGTCAGGTTCTCCAGCGTTTCGGCCGACAGCACGACGCCCCAGCCGAATGTATCATCGGCACGGTTGCGCTCGAATACCGTGACCTCATGCACGGCATCCCTGAGCTTCAGCGAGATTGCAAAGTAGAGCCCGGCTGGTCCGCCGCCGAGAACCGCAACTTTCATCGTGCGATCTCCTCTTCGCTTCTGTCAGTCGAGTTTACGCCTGAAGCAGATTAATTCAAGCTTGAAGTTTCAGGATTGAAACAATCCGCCTCAGAAACCAAGCTTGCCGGCAGTCGGCTTGCGCTGGCCAGGGAAGCTCCGGGCTATTTCTCCGGGTTCTTCGGGCTCCACAGCACCGTCTCCGCATCTTTTTCATAGGCCATGCCATTGGGATAGCTGATCGCTTCCAACTGCAAGCCCCACGGCGCCTGGAAGTAAAGGATGGTCTGGCCGGCGGCCGGGCCTTCGGTAACCGGCAGCGGCCCCATCCGCGTCTTGACGCCTTTGCCGTCAAGATAGGCTTTTGCGGCGGCGATGTCGTCGACATAGAAGGCGATGTGGAAGCCGCCTATGTCGCTGTTGCGAGGCGTCAGGTCCTTCTGGTCCGGCGCGGTGTATTTGAACAGCTCGATGTTCGACCCGTGTCCGCAGCGGACCAGGGTGATCTCCTCGATCACTGCCTTGGGATCGACGCCCAGCAGATCCTGCATGAACGTGCCCTTGTCGTCGGCGAACGGGCCGAACGACATCGCCTTCTTGCAGCCGACCACCTCGGTAAAAAACTCGACGGCCTGCTGCATGTCGGGGACGGTGACGCCGGTGTGGTCGTGGCCACGCATGCCAGGTATCGAATCAGCCGAGGCTGCTCCCATCGAGCCGGCCAGAGCGGCCGCAAGCATTGTGTTTCTGATTGCGTATTGCATTCCAGTTCTCCTCCGTTTCGCGAGCTGACTTGTCGGCGCACGTCCGAGGCCCGCTCTTCGGTGTGCGAGTAGGAATGTGTTCATGACGGCGCCTTTGCGGGGGGAAGCAGCCAGACGTCATCGATCTCGGGCAGCGGAATGGCGGCGAGGAGGTCGCGCGTGTAAGCCTGCTGCGGCTTCTCGAACAAAGTATCCGTCGCACTGGCTTCGACGATCGCGCCTTCGCGCATGACGATCACTTGCCGGCAGAGCCGCCGGATCACCGACAGGTCATGGCTGATGAAGGCAACGGTCAGGCCCATGTCGGCGGCGAGTTCTTCCAGCAGCGTCAGGATCTGTGCCTGCGTCGACACGTCGAGGCCTGAGACGATTTCGTCGGCCAGCACGAATTTCGGCGACAGCGCCAGCGCGCGGGCAATACCGACGCGCTGGCGCTGGCCGCCCGACAATTCATGACGATAGCGGCTGGCGAAGCCTTGCGGCAGGCCGACGCGCTGAAGCGCTTCGGCAACTCGGGCTTTCAGATTGTCGCCGAGGCCATTCTGTTTGAGTGGTGCGGCGATGATGCTGGCGATGGTGCGGCGTGGGTTAAGCGACGACATCGGGTCCTGGAAGATCATCTGCAGATTGCGGCGTACGGGCCGCAGCTCCGCCTCAGGCAGATGCGTGATGTCGCGGCCGTCGAAGCTGACGCTGCCGGCGCTGGGCTCCAGCAGACGCACCAGCGCGCGGCCGAGCGTCGATTTCCCCGACCCGGATTCGCCGACGATGCCGGTCACCGATCCCCTGGGCAGATCGAAGTCCAGGCCTTTCAGGATCTCGGCCAGCGGAGCGCGGCCAAACAACGGCTTGCGCGTCATGTCGGGTAAGGCAACCTTCAGCCCGCGCACGGAAAACAGTGGCTCAGCCATGCGGGTGCCTCCAGGCCTGATCGGAGGCGGCAATCTCCGCGGCCAGCCCGGCCAGTACCGCCTCGTCCACGGGTTTCAGCGAAGTGAGGTGATCGGTGTAGCGCGGCGTCGCGGCCATCAGCGCCCGCGTATAGGGGTGCTGCGGGGCAGCGAAGAGAGCAGCCGTCTCGGCCTCCTCCACCACCTTGCCGGCATAGAGCACCGAAACTTTCTGGCTGATCTTGGCAACGACGCCGAGATCATGGGTGACGAACAGGATCGCCGTGCCATGCTCGCGCTGCAACGCAGCGATCAAGCGCAGGATCTGTTTCTGTACGGTGACGTCGAGCGCCGTCGTCGGCTCGTCGGCGACGATCAGTCTTGGCTCGGCGGCGAAGGCGGCGGCGATCAGCACGCGCTGGCGCATGCCGCCGGACAGCTCGTGCGGATAGCATTTGAGGACACGCTCGGGGTCGCGGATCTGCACCTCGTCCAGCAATTGGCGGATGCGTGTATCGGCCTTCTCACCGCTCCAGCCGAGGATGCGCACCAGCCGGTCGGTCATCTGTGGGCCGATTCGCCGTGACGGATTGAGCGCGGTCAGCGGGTCCTGCGGGACCAGCGCGGTGCGCGCGCCGATCAGCGTGCGCCTTGCCTTCGGCTGAAGCTTGCCGAGGTCCTCGCCCTCGAGCAGCATGTCGCCTTCGACAATGCGCACGCTGGCTGGCAGCACACCGAGCACCGCCTTGCCGATCATCGTCTTGCCGGCGCCGCTCTCGCCGACCAGCGCGCGGACCTCGCCGGGTTGAACGGAAAGCGATACCGAGCGCAACACGCGCAAGCCATTAGGCAGCACCGCGCTAAGGTCGCGTATGTCGAGGCAGGATTTCGCCAGCGCGTTCATCGCAGCACCGGATCGAAACGTGCCCTGAGACCTTCGCCGAACTGGCTGAACGACAGCACCGTGAGGATCAGGGTGACCAGCGGGAACACCAGCACCCACCAGGCCTGATGGATCGATAGGCGACCCTCTGCGATGATGCCGCCCCAGGTCGGGTCGTCGGTCGAGATCGATAGATTGACGAAGGACAGGATCGCCTCGACGATGACGGCAATGCCCATCTCCAGCGACAGCAGTGCCACGATCGACGGCACCACATTGGGCAGCACTTCGCGCAGCATGATGCCGATGCGGCCGTAGCCGGCGATGCGGGCGCTCTCGACATAGTCCATGCGCGACTGGCCCATCGTCTCGGCGCGGATCACCCGGCAGAAGCGCGTCCAGTCGATGACGGCAATGGCAATGATAACCGAGCTCAAGCCGGTGCCGAGCACAGCGACCAGAAGGATGGCAAACAGCACCGGGGGAAACGCCATCCAGACATCGACGATACGCGAGATGATGCGGTCGGCCCAGCCGCCGAAATAGCCGGCGATCAGCCCCAGCGTCGAGCCGACCAGGCAGGCGGCAAGGGCTGCCGCGAAGGCGACGATGAAGGCGATGCGGGCACCGAAGATCAGCCGTGATAGAAGATCGCGGCCGAGGCTGTCGGTGCCGAGCCAGTAGCCGGGCTCAGCACCGCTCAGCCAGAACGGCGGCAGCCGCTCCAGCATCAAATCCTGCGCCAGTGGGTCCTGCGGCGCGACCAACGGCGCAAAAATCGCGGCCAGCAGCGCAATCAGCAGCCAGCCGCCGGCCAGCCACAGGCGTGCCCGCGAGCCATGTCTTGAAATGCGGGCCTCATCCATGGCGCAGCCTCGGATTAAGCAGCGCATACATCATGTCCACGCTGAGGTTGATCAGCACGAACAACAGCGCGAACACCAGCACGATGCCCTGGATCAGCGGCAGGTCGCGGTTGATGACGGCATCGATCGCCATGTTGCCGAGACCCTCATAGGAAAATAGCCGCTCGACGATGACCGTGCCGCCGATCAGGAAGGTGAACTGCACGCCGACCAGAGTGAGCGTCGGCAGGGCGGCGTTTTTCAACGCTTCGCGTAGGATGACCTGCGTTTCCGAAAAGCCCTTTACCCGCGCCAGCAGGACATAGTCGAGGTCGAGCACTTCCTTCAGCGATTGTTTCAGCAGCTGCGAGATGATCGCGGCGAGTGGCAGCGCCAGAGCCACGGCCGGCATCAGCACATGCGCCAGCAGATCCTTGGTCAGGTCGAAGCGCAGCCGCACGATGCTCTCGAACAAATAGAACTGCGTGACGAAGGGCAGATCGAGTTGCGGCGACACTCGGCCGGAAATGTCGAAAACCGGCACCAGCACGCCGAACAAAAGGATCAGCACCAAACCCCACAGGAAATCGGGAATCGAGAGCGCCGCACCGCTGGCGATGTCGATGCCAGCCTCGACCGCGGTGCCGCGTTCGCGCGCGCCGAGGATCGCCGTCGTGCCGCCGATCGCCAGCGCCATCAAGAGCGCGACGATCGCGAGTTCCAGCGTCGCCGGCAGGCGGTTGAAGACCAGGCCCAGAACATCCTGCCGGAGCGAAATCGAAGTGCCGAAATCGCCCCTGACGACACCTGCCAGCCAGATGAAAAATTGGTGGACGATGGTCTTGTCCAGCCCGTAAAGCGCGCGCAGACGCGCGATGTCGGCATCGGTTGCACCGGGCGGCAGCATCATCGCGATCGGATCGCCTGGCGCGACACGAATGACGACGAAGACGACGACGGCCACGCCGAACAGCGTGATCGCCATCGTCAGAAGACGGATCAGGAATCTTTGCAGCAGCATGGTCGCCCGTGACAGAAAATGCGCGCCGTCATTCCGGACGGCGCGCGGCAAGCCGAAGGCTGTCTCAGGCCGGGCTCATCAGCGCCGGCAACAGCGCGCCCGACACATGCTGCACGACATTGACGCCCTTGGCATGCACGATCGGCTGCGCATACTGGATCAGCGGCAGTACATAGGCCTGCTCGGCAATGTACTTGTCGACGGCCTTCCAGCCGGCAATGCGCTTGGCCTCGTCCTTCTCGCCCCACAGCGGGTTGATCATGTCGATCAGATCCTGACTGTCCCACACCGAATGCGGGCTCGGGCCATACATGGCAAAGCCGGTCGAGGTGGTCGGGTCACCGATGGCGTTGCCCCAATTGTAGAAGGCGGCCGGCGCCAGCTTGTCGGCGGCGCGCAACTCATAATGCTTGGCGATCTCGTAGACCTCGATCGTCGCCTCGATGCCGACCTTGCGCCACATGCCGACGATCGCCTGGATCATCTCGTAGTCCTTGGGCTTGAAGCCCTTGGTCGTCTGTATCGTGAACTTGACCGGCTTTTCCGGCGAATAGCCGGAGGCGGCCAGCAATTCCTTGGCCTTTTCCGGGTTATGCTCCACCTTGATCGACGCATCGTAGGCGGCGTATTCCGGCGTCTCCAGCGTATCGATGGGCTGGCCGTAACCGCGCAGCAGCCGGTCGACCAAAAGCTTTTTATCGACCGCCATCACCGCCGCCTGGCGCACGTTCTTGTCCAGCATCACGTCGATGTCGTTGAAGAAGATCATGCCGATGTCGGAAACATTCTTGCATGAGCCGGCAAGTCCGTCCTTGGCGATCAGGCGGTCATATTCCTCATAGGGGATTTCGAGAGTCACCTGCGAGGAGCCGGACTCGATCTCGGCGACGCGGCTCGCCGCATCGGTGACGAACTTGATGGTTACGCTTTCGAAGGCCGGCTTGCCGCCCCAGTAGTTCGGGTTGGCCTTGAGCCGCAGGAAGGCGTTGCGCTCGAATTTGTCGACCATATAGGGCCCGGTGCCGATCGGGGCTTTCTCAAAACCCTCGGCGCCGACCTTTTCGTAATAGGCCTTTGGCATGATGTAGCCGGTGAGGAACGACATCCATTTGAAATACACCGGGTCGAATTGCACGACGTCGCCGGTGATCTTGTTGCCGTCGATCTTGAAGTTGTTGACGTTCTTCCAGACGAACTGGATCGGGTTGCCGGTCTTTTCATCGCCCGCCCGCTGCAGCGACCAGACCACGTCTTCGGCCGCGAATGGCGAACCGTCATGCCAGGTGACGCCCTCGCGCACCGTCATCATGATCTTACTGCGATCCTCGTTCCAGCCCCATTCGGTGAGCAAGCCGGGCGCGAAAGAAAGATCCGGCTTCTGCGGGATGAACTGGTCGAACACCGATTGGTAGAGACCCTGGATGGTCGGGTTGACCGCCGAAGGCCCGGTGGTCGGGTCCCAGGACGGCAGGTTGACGTTGTAGGCGATAGTCAGTTCGCCGGCAGCCTTGGCGATTTGCGGCAGGCCGAGCGCCGTGGCGCCAAGTGCGGCCGCGCCGTATCCGAGCAATTCTCTTCTGTTGATTGTCATGGTCGTTCCCCTGTTGCTTTTATGCGCGGTGTCGTTGTCAATCGGTGGGTTCAGGCTCCTTGGGCAACCGCGCCTTGTCCTCCTTCACCCTGGATGAAAAATGGAGCCTACCTCCCGCCAAGTTGTTGTGCGAGCATGAAGCCCGACGCCGCCCCGGTGCCGGCGCCCGGCCATGTTGCCGCCCCGGTCAGGTGCAGATTGCCGATCGGCGTGTTCCAGCCGGCGTAACCGCGCGCCGGGCGGAATAGGAAATTCTGCACCAGATGATGGCTGCCGCAGACCTGGTCGCCGCCGACCAGGTTGGGGTTCTCGCGTTCGAGGTCGATGGGCGAGAACACGGCGCGGCCGAGGATCTTCCGGCGAAGGCCGGGCGCATAGCGCTCGATAATGTCGAGGACGCGCTCGGCGTAGTGCTCCCTAGCCTCGTCCCAGTGGGCCGGCGCGATCATGCCCGCCGCATCGCCCACAATCTCGGCCGGCAGCATGCGCACCTGCACCCAGAGCACATGCTTGCCGTCCGGCGCGCGCGACGGATCGACCGCCGTCGGCTGGCCGACGACCAGCACCGGCTCGTCCGGCAGCATGCCTGCCATCGCCTGCTGATAGGTTCGCGACATGGCGTCGAGCGACGGCGAGAGATGCACATAGGCGAACTGCCGAAGCTCGGCGCCGGCGCGCCAGTCCGGCAAATCGTCGAGTGCCAGATGGATCATCATCGTGCCCGGCGCGTGGCGGAATTTTTTCATGGCCGTGTCGAAGCCGGCGTCGCCCGATCCATTGGGCAACAGTTTCCCGGTCAGCGCCTTGGGCGCGACACCGGCGATGACGGCCCTGGTGGCGGTGTGGGTCTCGCCGGAAGCGAGCCGCACGCCGGTCGCCTTGCCGGCCGAAACCGTGATCTCGGCGACATCAGCCCCAGTGACGATCTTGCCGCCGGCGGCCGTGAGCATGCCCGACAAAGCGCGGATGATCGTGTCGGCGCCGCCTCTGCCGAGCAGCATGCCGAAGCACTGGTTGGCCATGGATTCGAGGTAAGGAAATACCGCGCCGCCAGCGATGTCAGGCGCGAAATCGAGATGCATGCCCCAGGTGGCCAGCGTCGCCCTGACATGCGGTGACTCGAAAGTCTGCTCGAGCCACGCGCGGGGTGAGGAAAGCAGTAATCGGCCGGTATCGAGCGCGCCGCCAATACCCTTCTTGCGCCAGAGCTTCCAGGCCGTGCCGGCGAGCGCACGCCCACTCATCGGCGAGCCCAGCAGCCGGAACAGATGCTCGGCCTCGGCCGGGAATGCCGCAACCAGACGGCGCCATGTGGCTACGTCGGTCGCAGAGAAGGCGGTCATCCGTCCAGTGGTCTTCTCCAGGTCGCTGCTGACGCCGAACCAGCGACCGTCGGGGAAGGCGCTGGCAAAACAGTCGGCCACCGGCACGAATTCCAGCCCCTGGGCTTTCAATTCATTTGCATATTTCTTGTGAAAGGCCGAGCCGGCGAACAGGCCCAGATTCATTGCACCGAAATCGTGCCGGAAGCCTGGAAGCGTGAATTCACGCGTCTGGACGGCGCCGCCGATCGTTGGATTGCGGTCGAAAACCGCTGTTTTCCAGCCTTTGAGCGCCAGATGCGCGGCGCATGCCAGACTGTTGTGGCCTGCCCCGACAAATATGGCGTCGAACTCGCTCACGCCCCGTCCCATTTCCTTTATGCTTAAAGATAATTGCAGATGCATATGTTTTCGTCTAGTAGGATATTAAGGGCCGCGAGAGCCTTCAGCACCATTGAGAAAGAGGGAACAGAGACCATGGACACACAACAACTCCTCGGCGACGTCGCCGGCCAGCTTCTTTCAGGCGCCATCCAGGTGGTCGACCTGACGGCGCCGCTCGGGCCCAACACGCCGCTGATCAAGCTGCCGCCGGAGCTGGCGGTGGACACGCCGAAGGTCGAGATCCACGCCATCTCCCACTATGACAAGAACGGTCCGTGGTGGGCCTGGAACTGGCTGAAGCTCGGCGAACACTCGGGCACGCATTTCGACGCGCCGCAGCACTGGATCACCGGCAAGGATTATCCGGACGGTGCCACCGACACCATTCCGGTTCAGAATTTCGTCGGCCCGGTCAATGTCATCGACTGCTCGAAGCAAGCCGCCGCCGATCACGACTTCCTGCTCACCGTCGACCACATCAAGGCCTGGGAAGCCGAACATGGCGCTATCAACGCGGGCGAATGGGTGGTGATGCGCACCGACTGGTACAAGCGCAACGGCTCGGAAGCCGAGTTCCTCAACGCCAATGAGACCGGACCGCACACGCCCGGACCGACGGCCGAGGCCATCCAGTATCTGATCAGCAAGGACATCAAGGGCTGGGGCAGCGAGACGATCGGCACGGATGCTGGCAAAGCAGGGGGAATGGAGCCGCCATTCCCGGCGCACAGCCTGATGCACAAGGCCAACCGCTATGGGCTCGCCAGCCTGTGCAACCTCGACCGGCTGCCGCCGAAGGGCGCGATCCTGATCGGCGCACCGCTCAAGATCGAGCACGGCACCGGCAGCCCGATCCGCGCACTGGCGCTCGTGCCGAGACAATAGGGCAACTGGCGGTCTTCGGGAGAAGATCATGCTTGCAGGCAATGTTGTGGTGACGGGTTGGGAGCGGCAGTCTTGCAAGGCTGCTCTACGGCGCCCTCCCCTGTCCTGCCGGACATCTCCCTCATTTGGGGGGAGATTGGCAGTTTCGGCGCCCCGCTCATTCCTGCGACGTAGGAGAGTGGCGAAGGCCGCGGTGACAGCCGATCTTCCCCCAAGTGCGGGAGATGTCCGGCAGGACAAAGGGGGGCGCCGTAGAGCGCCAATCTCTGCAATTGGACTCCTGCCGGTTAGGAGCAACCCTCGATGAGCGATATCGATCACATCATCGTCGGAAGCGGCATCAACGCGCTGGTTTGCGCGGCGATGCTTGGCGGCAAGGGAGCGAAGGTGCTGGTGCTCGAGCGCAACGACCGCATCGGCGGTTGCATGCGCACCGAAGAGATCACCGAGCCCGGCTTCATCCACGACGTGATGGCGACGACCTTCGTCCTGTTCATCACCTCACCGGCCTATGCGGCGCTGGGCAAGGATCTGGCGCGGCACGGCCTGGAGTTTTGCAACACCTCCACGCCGACCGGCGTGCTGCGCCCGGACGGCAGCCACGCCATCCTGCGCACCGATCGTATCGCCAATGTCACGGCGGCCAATGCGCTTGCCGCGGGTGACGGCGACCGGCACGCAAACGATGTCGGCGAGATCGAGCGCAACGCCGGTCTGCTGTTCGGTCTGCTCGGCGGCAGCCTGTGGTCCTACCCGACGGCCAGGCTGCTGGCGGGCGAAGCCTGGCGGCGCGGCCCGCGTGGCCTTGCCGCCTTTCTCGGCAGCGCGCTGGTGCCGGCGCGCAGTTGGCTGGAAAGCACCTACCGGTCGGAAACGATGCGCGCGCTGTGGGCGCCCTGGGTGCTGCATGCCGGCCTCGGGCCTGAGGACGCGTTCTCCGGCCAGATCGCCAAGGTCATCGCCTTCGCGCTTGAAGCGGCCGGCGCGCCGATCGTCAAGGGCGGTGCCAGGAATCTGCTGTCTGCCTTCGAAGCCCTGATCAGGGAACGTGGCGGCGAAATCCGCACCGGCACCGACGTCACGGCTATTGTCCAAAGCGGAGGCCGCGCCGCCGGCGTGCGGCTGGCTTCGGGCGAAACGATCAGCGTGAACAAGAGCGTCATCTGCTCGGTCACGCCGACCCAGCTCTACGAGCGGCTGCTCGGCGACGCGGCGCCGAAAGCCGACGTCGAGGCAGCGCAAAAATACCGCTATGGCAAGGGCAATTTCCAGATCCACTATGCCTTGGACAAGCCGCCGGCATGGCGCGGCGAGAGCCTGGACAAGGTCGCGCTGCTGCATCTGACACCGGGGCTCGACGGCGTCTCGAAGGCCTGCAACGAAGCCGTGCGCGGCATGCTGCCGGAGGTGCCGACCATCTGCGTCGGCCAGCCGCACGCGCTCGACCCATCGCGCTGCCCGGACGGCAAGGCGGTCCTGTGGCTGCAACTGCCCGAGGCGCCACGCCATATCAAGGGCGATGCCGCCGGCAAACTGCAAACACCGGCAGACGGTCGCTGGACCGAGGCGCTGCGCGATGCCTATGCCGACCGTGCCGAAGCGATCCTCGCCAGCCATATCGATGGGTTCAAGGACAGCGTCATCACACGCCGCGCCTGTTCGCCGGCCGATCTGGAAGCGATGAACATCAATCTGGTCGGCGGCGACCCCTATGGCGGTTCCTCGGCCATCGACCAGTCGTTTCTGTGGCGGCCGCTTAAGACGAGCCGCAATCACGGAACCGGGGTCAGGGGTCTCTACCACATCGGTGCCTCGACCCATCCGGGTGCTGGCCTGGGCGGCGGCTCCGGCTTTCTCCTGGCGGGGAGGCTGTGATGGAACAGAAGGTTGAAAAACGCCAGCGCATCTCGACTTTGGGCCAGATCGGCCTGCAGCAGTTCGCGCCCTATCTGATGAACCGCATCATGGGCCGCTACAACGCCACGCTGCGCGACAATTTCCGCAAGCAAGGCCTGACCATTCCGCAGGTGCGCACGCTGGCCGTATTGTCGGTCACCGATGGCGTCACCGTCAACGATCTCTCGGTCTATACCGTCATCGAGCAGTCGACCTTGAGCCGCACGCTCGACACGCTGGAGGGACAAGGGTTTGTTCGGCGCGAGCAGGGGGTCACAGACAGCCGGATCCGCCATGTGTTCCTGACCGACGATGGCCGCGCCGAGTTCGCGCGCGCCTGGCCGGCCATGCACGACGCTTTCGAGACGATGTTCGACGACATCGACGATGCCGAATACGCGGCGCTGATCGCGACGCTGCAAAAAATGCTGAAGAACATTCGCAAGCACGACATCTGACGATCTTACGCGCCGCCATCGGGACGGTAACGGAAGGAGCAAAAAATGGCCGAACGGTCTTTTGCCAAGGAAGTCGAAAAGCTCAGGCTCGGCGCCGGCGAGGAGTTTTCCGGCGAAGGCATTCTCGCCATCACCAAGGCGCTGCTGCAATGCGGCGTCGGCTATGTCGGCGGCTATCAGGGTGCACCGATCAGCCATTTGATGGACGTGCTGGCCGACGCGCAGGATATTCTGGGCGAGCTCGGCGTGCATTTCGAGGCAAGCGCCTCGGAAGCCACCGCCACCGCCATGCTGGCGGCATCGGTGCACTATCCGATCCGTGGCGCGGCCACCTTCAAGTCGACGGTCGGCACCAATGTCGCCTCCGACGCGCTCGCCAATCTCGCTTCCGGCGGCGTCACCGGCGGTGCATTGATCATCGTCGGCGAGGATTACGGCGAAGGCTCCTCGATCATGCAGGAGCGCAGCCACGCCTTCGCCATGAAGAGTCAGGTCTGGCTGCTCGACCCGCGCCCGAACCTGCCGTCGATCGTCAAGGCGGTGGAGGACGGCTTCGAGCTGTCCGAGGTTTCCAACACGCCGGTCATGCTGCAGGTCCGCATTCGCTGCTGCCATGTCCACGGCCATTTCATCGCCAAGGACAACAAGCGCCCGGCAATGACAGTGGCCGATGCGCTCGAGGCGCCGCGCCGCGACACCGGCCGCATCGTGCTGCCGCCCGCGTCCTTCCTGCACGAGAAGGAAAAGGTGCAGAAACGCTGGCCGGCGGCGGTCGACTTCATCCGCACCAACAAGATCAACGAGTTTTTCGGCCCGGAGCACGGCTCGGTCGGCATCGTCATGCAGGGCGGCATGTACAATTCGGTCATCCGGGCGCTGCAGCGGCTCGGCCTCGCCGACACCTATGGCGACACCGACGTGCCGCTCTATGTGCTGAACGCCGTCTACCCGCTGGTCGATGACGAATTCCTGTCCTTCTGCGAAGGCAAGGACGCCGTGCTCGTCGTCGAGGAAGGCCAGCCCAACTACATCGAACAGGCCTTTGCCGCGATGCTGCACAAGGCCGGCCGCGGCACCAAGCTCGTTGGCAAGGAACATCTGCCTATGGCCGGCGAATATACCGGCCAGGTGATGCTCGACGGCATCGGATCGTTCCTGCGTGCCACCATCCCGCATCTGCTGCCAAGCGAGGTCCGCGCGCCCAACAAGATCGGCGACGGGCTCGACACCGCCGACCTGATCAACGTCGTCCCGGGCCGGCCGCCCGGCTTCTGCGTCGGCTGCCCGGAGCGGCCGATCTTCGCCGCCACCAAGCTGGTCGAGCAGGAGCTGGGCAAGCACCACATCGCCTCCGACATCGGCTGTCATTTGTTCTCGATCATGCCGCCTTTCGAGCTAGGTGCCACCACCATGGGCTACGGGCTGGGGCCGGCCTCGGCCTCGGCGTTCAACTCGCCCGATGCCAAGCGCCGCTCGATCTCCTTCGTCGGCGACGGCGGCTTCTGGCACAACGGCCTGACGTCCTCGATCGGCAATGCCGTGTTCAACAAGAACGATGGCGTCATCGTCATCGTCGATAATTTCTATTCGGCGGCGACGGGAGGGCAGGATATCCTTTCCTCCCGCGCCGGCAACAAGACCAAGTCGACCAAGCATCCGATCACCGAGGCGGTGAAAGGCATGGGCGTCAAATGGCTGCGCCACATCGACCGCACCTATGATGTGACCAGGATGCAGGACACGCTGCGCGAGGCGCTGACGACGGACGAGAAGGGCCCGAAAGTCATCGTCGCCTCGTCCGAATGCATGCTCAACCGCCAGCGTCGCGAGAAGCCTTTGGTCGACAAGGCGATCAAGGGCGGTGAGCGGGTCGTCAAGCCGAAATTCGGCGTCGACGAGGACATCTGCACCGGCGACCATGCCTGCATGCGGCTCTCCGGCTGTCCGTCGCTGTCGGTGAAGTCGCTCGATGACCCGCTGCGCGACGATCCGGTGGCGCATATCGACCAGAGCTGCGTCGGCTGCGGCAATTGCGGCGAGGTTGCCGATGCGGCGCTGCTGTGCCCATCCTTCTACAGAGCCGACGTGGTGCATAATCCAAGCCGCTGGGACCGTTTGCTTGAAGCCGCGCGGCGCGCCACGATCCGCCTCTTGCAGCGCCGCCGTGAAAGCCGGCGGCTGATATTTGCCGATGCTTGACGCCGTCCCATCAACCCGTTCCAAGGCCGGCGCGCTGGACGACGGGCGCGTCATAAAGCTTGCCGTGCTGGCGGTCGGCGGCCAGGGCGGCGGCGTGCTGGCCGACTGGATCACCGACGTCGCCGAGCGCAACGGCTACGTCGCCCAATCGACCTCGGTTGCCGGCGTCGCCCAGCGCACCGGCGCCACCATCTACTATGTCGAAATGTGCCGCGACACCGGCCGGCTGCCGGTCTTCGCGCTGTCGCCGTCGCAGGGCGACGTCGATATATTGATCGCCGCCGAACTGATGGAGGCCGGCCGCGCCATCATCCGCGGGTTCGTCACGCCGGAGCGCACCACGCTGATCGCCTCGTCGCACCGCATCGCAGCGGTCTCCGAGAAGATCGAGCCGGGCGACGGCCGCGCATCGTCCTCGAAGGTGCATGCCACGGCTGAAGCCGCGGCCAAGCGCTTCATCGCCTTCGACATGGAGAAGATCGCCGTCGATAACGGCTCGATGATCTCGGCCAGCCTGCTCGGCGCGCTGGCCGGGTCCGATGCCTTGCCGTTCACACGCGAGAGCTATGAGCGGGCCATCGGCGCCGGCGGCCGCGGCGTCAAGGCAAGCCTCGCCGCCTTCGCCGCCGCCTACGATCGGGCGCGCGCCATCGCGAGTGCGCCTTCGGGCGACAAGACTGCACAGCCGGCGGCCGCTGAAACCCGCTCGGCCGCGGCGACAAAAATCAGCGGCCCGGAAAGCCTGTTGAAGGGCTGGCAACAACTGGCGGCGCGCGTCGCCGCGTTACCGGCACCTGTGCAAGACATGGCGCTTCGCGGCCTGAAAAAAGTCGTCGACTACCAGGACATCGCCTATGGCGGCGAGTATCTCGACCGGCTCGACCGGGCGGTCGTCCTGGACAATGCCGAACATGACTGCGTGCTGTCGATCGCCGCGGCAAAGCATCTGGCCAACGCCATGTGTTACGACGACATGATCCGCGTCGCCGATCTGAAGACACGCTCGACGCGCGACCAGCGCGTACGCCGCGAAGTCGGTGTCAAGCAAGGCTCAGTCCTGCAGGTGACCGAATATTTCCATCCGCGCATCGAGGAATTCTGCGGCACGCTGCCGGCCGGGCTCGGCAGCTACATCGAGGACCGGCCGAAGCTCGCCGCCTTTCTCGACCGCCGCATCAATCGCGGCCGCCACATCCGCACCGACAGTTTCGCCGGCTTTGCCGCTTTGTGGTTCATCGGCGGCCTGCGCCGCTGGCGCCGCCGCCTGCTGCGCCACAAGGTCGAGACCGCGCATCTCGATCGCTGGTATGGGCTGGCGCTGGGCCAAGTCGGCCAGGACTACGCGCTTGGTACGGAGATCCTCAACTGCCGCCGGCTGATCAAGGGTTACAGCGACACCCACGCCCGCGCGCAGTCGAAATTCGACCGGGTGCTGTCGGCGCTCGACCTGGTCAAGGGCCGCCCGGACGCCGCCGACTGGATCCGGCGCCTGCGCGAAGCAGCATTGAAGGACGAGAAGGGCGACATGCTCGACGGCGCGCTGAAGACCGTGGCGTCGCTGGGCGACACCTCGCCGAGCTGAGGCGCACGTTCGACCCGGCTGTAACTCAGTCTGTCGTCCATGTCGCCTTCGACGCGGCAGTCTGCACGGCAATTCTCAGGCCAATGATCTCAGCGATCGCCGCCTCCAGCACCAGGACGATCGTTTCCTTTGCCACATCATCGAGATTTTCGGCGACATAGCTCAGGTCGCTTAGGACATCGTCTTCCTTTTCCATTTTTCTCCTCTGTTGAACTTTAGGCCAGAACTAAAAATGGGTGGCGGCACCGATTTGCATGCCTGCCGCTCCGTGTAGGCTTCTGCTCGCAGTGTGGATGAACCTCCCAACACCACGACGCCTTCACGGTCCGGGGGAGAAGGCGGGCAACGGCGGCGGTGCTGGGAACCGCCGCCGGCGTCCCCTTCCTTGCCGACAGACTCCTACGAAAACAGTACGCATTCATCCGGTTTTCTTGGATTTACCTTTATGAGCACAGTGTCTCCGACATGTTTATTGGTCGTCTCTTTTCTATAAAAATTCCTAGCTACTGAATCGTATTTCTTGCCATGGAACAAGTAACTCACTCTTATATTATACGCGACAGGATCAGGAGCCGCAGTCAATCTATCTACAACCCTGGACTCAACCACCGGCCAAGCTGTCGCCTTCGCCGCAAGCCTATTCTCCTGAATAGTTGCAAGCACAAAAACAATGACCGTAATTATAAAGCCCACGAATACAAAAATAAAACCAGCATGATAGCTATCCATTCTTTCTCACGCTGACCTTTCCTAGAAGAGATTAACATTACCTAGAAAGATGCTTTTTATGATCATTTAGCTTCTCATCATACCCCGCCCTACGGCGCCACTGTTGCGTCCTCGCTGCTCGGCAAGCTCATACCACAAACCGCATGGAAATCCTCCTGCGCCTGCGCGGCGAGCCGTGGCTGCTGACGGGCACTCATCCGCTGGAACCGCACCAGACTGGATATTGATCCCAGCCCGTTCTGTCGGGATGGGACAGGCTCTGGGTAGTTCCCGCAGCAACATTTCCCCGAAAACTGGGAAATCGTCCGCCTAAAAATGGGTGGCCGGCACCGATTTGCATGCCCGCCGCTGCGCGTAGGCTTCTGCTCGCAGCGTGGATGAACCTCCCAACACCACGACGCCGTCACGATCCGGGGAGAAGGTGGGCAACGGCGGCGGTGCGGGAAACCGCCGCTGGCGTCCGGCCGCTAGGCGCCGAGAATTCCTCGCCGCCCTGTGATCGACGCAACAAACGGGGGCTGCAATGTCGAATTCGCTTCTTCTGTCGACCGCCATGCTGCAATTCCTGGCGGCATATACGGTGATCATGATCGCCAGGCCCTATTGGACTCGCGACCGGCAGCCTTGCCTCCCTGCACGGCTTTGGCAGGACGATCCGCTCGTGGCCGGGATTGGCGCCGGAACCGCCGTGCTGGCGATCCTGGTGGCGTTCGGCGCCGTTCACCTTTCCGGGTCGCTGTCGGTGCCGGCGGTCAAGATCGCCGGTGCGGCGGCCCTTGGCTGGATGGCCCAGCGCATCGCCAGAACGGCGCCGCCGGCCATCGGCGAAGCGCCTCGGCAGGCCGGATTGTTTGCCGGAGGTTTTCTCATCAGCATTCTCTCACCTGAAACCGCCGCCTTCTTCGCCGTCGCCTTCATGGGACTGATGCTGCCGATCCGGACCTCGAACGAGGTGCTGATGGTCGCGGCCATCGTCGCCATCATCGACATAGGCTGGTACGGATTTCTGGCCGTCGCGCTTTCGCGTCCGCTCGTGCGCGCTGCCGCGATGCGGCATCATCGCGTCATCTGCCGGGCGGCGGGGATCGTGCTGGCAATGCTCGCCCTCGTCTCGGCAGCATCAGCTTTTCCACTCGGCTGAGCGCTGGTTGAAGCAGGCGTGCGGGATAGGTCGTTTGGTGCCGCTTGCGTGACTCGAACACGCGACCCCATCATTACGAATGATGTGCTCTACCAACTGAGCTAAAGCGGCCCGGGAAGCCGTGCTTCCAAGATGGGCTGGGTGATAGACGCAACCGGCCGCGAATTCAAGATGGCTGCCGCGAATTCAGGACGAGCAATTCGTCTCCGTCCCAGGCTGGGCACAAGGGCAGCTGCCGCGCCGATGCTACGCCGTATCGGCAGGCCGCCCGTCCGTCACGTCGGGGCCGTGACGGAAAAGTCAGCGAAAAAGGTTGATTTCTTTACCGAAAACCGCCGAAATGAGCTTTGTATCCCTCGGCAAGGCAGAATGCAGCCGCTCGCTTGTTGATTGATTGGTCGCCTGCGGCTAACGATCATGACAATGTGAGTGAAATTGCAGAGGGAATTCGTTTGGACGCGATCGAAAAAGCGATCCGCAACGCCTTCGAGAAAGGCAATGCCGACGACCGGGCGTTTCGCGAGCGGGTCTACCGATCGGCTTTCGCGGCACTCGACCGCGCCCTGCAGGCCAATCCAAACGTCACCGTGGAAGTCGCCATCAAGCGCCGCAAGGCGGTCCAGGCGAAGATCACCGAAATCGAATCGGAATTCCTGCCGGCGGTTGCCGACGTCGCCGCGCCGACCGACAGTTTGGAGGCAGCACCGGAGGTGGAGCCTCCGGCCGAAGCCGAAGCCGAGCCCGCGCCGTCGCCCGATGTCGTCGTTGACGGTCCGCCGCAGTCGCCCGAATCCGATGCGCCCCGGTCGCGCGTCCTGCCGGTCGTCCCCGACATAATGCCCGATGCGCCTGTTCCCGAGGCGCCGGTGATCGACATGGGGGCCTCGGCTCCGATCGAAGCCGAAACCGACGACGCGGAAGTGACGCCCGACCGCGACGACCAGCGGGCGAGGCGGCGGCGCCTGCCTTTGACCGCGATCTTCTTCGGCGTGACGCTGCTCGCAGCCGCCGGCATCGGCCTTTATTTCGCCAACCAGACCGGCGTCTTCAAATCGGCGACCGAGCTCGACACGGCGCCGCCGGAAGCGCCGCCAACGGTCGACGGCGATGATTTCACGCCGGACGACACCGCTTCGCCGCCAAAGCAGGGCGAGGCGGACCAGGCGCGCGACTGGATCAACGTGTTTTCGCCGGGTGACCCGACGCAGGTCAATGCACCGTCGGACGCCAAGGCCGACGTTATCCAGGACGAAAGCGGTTCCTTCCTGCGCATCCGCTCGGGTGCATCCGGTTCGGCCATCAGCTTCGACGTCGGGCAAGGCGTGCTGGAAAAACTCGCCGGCAAGCATGCCACATTCGACATCATCGCGCGCTCCGAGGAGGGCCAGGAGACGCAGATTTCCGTCGATTGCAATTTCGGCGAACTCGGCGACTGCGGCCGCAAGCGCTATGCCGTCGGTCGCGAGCGCAATGAATATCTGTTCGACGTGCGCTTTCCCGACAAGCGTCCGGGTGCTGCCGGCACCATCGCCATCAATTCCGACTTCGACAAGCAGGGCAAGTCGGTCGACATCTACGAGATTCGCGTCTCGGTCGTTCCGTAAAGCACGTCGCGTTCGGACCGGCCTCATGCGACGCAGTTTAGGTTCTTGTTTTGATGCATGTCGTTACCGCAAAACCGCTGCACACTTTTTGCGCGACATGCATTAACTATCGAGCAGCGCCTGCAGCGTCTCGATGCGGTCGGCTTCCGCGGCCGGCTTGTCCCAGCGCAGCCGCGAAATGCGCGGAAAGCGCATGGCGACGCCGGATTTGTGCCGCGTCGAACGGTTAAGCCCTTCGAACGCCACCTCCAGCACCAGGCCCTGTCTGCGGTCGGCCCGTACCGAGCGCACCGGGCCAAAGCGCTCAATTGTATTGTCGCGGACATATTTGTCGATTTGCCTCAGTTCCTCGTCGGTGAAGCCGAAATAGGCTTTTCCCACCGGCACCAGCTCCTCCGATCCCTCCGGCCCGGACCAGACGCCGAATGTGTAGTCGGAATAGAAGCTCGAGCGTTTGCCGTGGCCGCGCTGGGCGTACATCAGCACGGCGTCGACCGTGTGCGGATCGCGCTTCCATTTGAACCACGGCCCCTTCGGCCGCCCGGCCACATAGGGCGAATCCCAGCGCTTCAGCATGACGCCTTCGATGACCGGATGCAGCGGCTTGCGGCGCAATTCCTCCAGCGCCTGCCAGGTGGTGAATTCGACCAGCGGCGACAGATCGAAGCGACTCGGATCGAGTGTCCTCACGAAGGCCTCGAGCCGGCCGCGTCGTTGGCGGAAGGGCAATCCCCGCACATCCTCGTCACCAATCTGCAGCGCATCGTAGCAGCGCATGAAGGCGGGGTATTGCTGCTGGATCTTGGGTGACACGCTCTTGCGGTTCAGCCGCTGCTGCAGGTCCGAGAACGTGCCCGTCGCCTGCCTGGGGTCACCGACCAGAAGCTCGCCGTCGAGGGCGCCTGAAAAATCCATCGCCTCGGCAAGATCCGGAAAGGCGCCGGAGACATCGTCACCGGTGCGCGAATAGAGCCGGCGAATGCCGCCTTCGCAAACCGCCTGGACGCGGATGCCGTCCCATTTCCATTCGGCCGCGTAGTCGGCCGGGTCGAGCTTTTCGAGGTCGCCGTCGCCGACGGCGTTCGACAGCATCACTGGCCTAAACAGCGCCAGCGCCGTCTTCCTGGGTTTTTCCGCCTTGCCCTCCAGCCAGGCGAACAGAGCCGCATAAGGCGGCGTCAGCCCGTGCCAGAGTTCCTCGATCTCGGCGATATCGACCTTGCCGAAATCGGCCAGCGCCTGCTTGGCGAGCCGCGCCGAAACACCGATGCGCAGGCCGCCGGTGACCAGCTTTATGATGGCAAAGCGCGCGGACGTGCTGGCGCTGTCGAGCAGCCGGGCCAGCACCTGTGGCCCGTCGGAACGGCTTGCCGCCTGCAGCTTGGCCACCACCTCGGCCAGCGTCGGCGCGTGGTTCGCAATATCGAGAGGCGATTGCGGCCAGACCAGCGACACGGTCTCGGCCAGGTCGCCGACATAGTCGTAGGAATAGCCGAACAGCACGGGATCCATGCGCTCGACCACCAGCGTGCGCAGCATTGCCGGCTTGACCGCGGCGATGGAAAGATCGCCGGTAATGGCCGCCAGCGCCAGCCCGCGATCCGGATCCTCGACGCTGCGGAAATAGTCGGTCAAAAGCGTCAGCTTGCCGTTGCGCGAAGGCGTCAGCACCAGCCGGTCGAGAAGCTCGGCGAAGCGGTTCATGGGAGGGGCGCCAAGGGGGGAAGTTTGCGATCCTTCGCGCCCCCCTCTGTCCTGCCGGACATCTCCCCCACGAGGGGGGAGATCGGATGTCGCGACTGGTTTCGCCAATCTCGAACGTCGCTGGAATGAGCGCGGCGGCGAAGAAGCCAATCTCCCCCCTTGTGGGGGAGATGGCCGGCAGGCCAGAGGGGGGTGTGAAGGATCGCGGCGCCCGCGATTGGTGGTTCAACAATTGCCATCAATCGCCCTCGTCCTCGTAGCCGACGAGATGCAGCGGCCTGGCGGCGATGCCTTCGAGTTCGCACCAGCGCACCAGCGCCTCCTCGCGGCCATGCGTCACCCAGATTTCTTCCGCGCCGGTCTCCTTGATCGTCGTTGTCAGCTCGTCCCAGTCGGAGTGATCGGAGATGATCAGCGGCAGCTCGACGCCGCCCTGCTTGGCGCGCTGGCGGATGCGCATCCAGCCTGAGGCGAAGCACGACATCGGATCGGGAAAACGCCGCGCCCAGCGATCGGCGAAGGCGGATGGCGGGCCGATGACGATGGCGCCGGCAAAGTCGCTTTTTTGGCCGGTCTCGACGGTCGCCGGTTCCAACGTGCCGAGATCGATGCCCTGGCTCTGGTAATATTCGCTGAGCTTGGCCAGCGCACCATGGATGTAGATCGGCTTTTCGTAGCCGACATCGCGCAGCAGCCGCATGACACGCTGCGCCTTGCCCAGCGCATAAGCGCCGACCAGATGCGTGCGCTCGGGGAACTGTTCGGTCGATTTCAGCAGCCGGGCGATCTCTTCGGAATCGGGCGGATGGTGAAACACCGGCAGGCCGAACGTCGCCTCGGTGATGAAGACGTCGCAGTTGAGCGGCTCGAACGGCTCGCAGGTCGCGTCGTTCTGGCGTTTATAGTCGCCGGACGCGACGATGCATGTGCCCTGATGCGCGACCTTGATCTGCGCCGAGCCCAGCACATGGCCGGCCGGGTGAAAGCTGACGGCCACACCGCCAAGCGCAATCGTCTCGCCGAGCACGGCGGCTTGCGTCGTTCCGGCAAAACCTTCGCCGTAACGCAGCCCCATAATATCGAGCGTCTGCTGCGTCGCCATTACCGAGCGGTGGCCGGAGCGGGCATGGTCGGAATGGCCATGCGTGATCAGCGCCCGGTTGACCGGCCGCACCGGGTCGATGAAGAAATCGCCGGGCGGGCAATACAGCCCTTCCGGCCGGGGATGAAGCAGGTCGCTGGCGCGCATGGCCCCAAGATAGGCGCTAATTCCGGCGCGGGAAGCCTGTTGTAAGTCACTGCTGACTCCAGCATAGAGCGCAAGCCGGCTGCAAACACCCGGCGGAATTCGATCACGATGAAACCGCTCCAGACCTCGTCCGGCGATTTGACCGCCGACCGCCGCGCCGACTATGCCGAAATGCTCTATGCATCCGGCGATCATGCGGCAGCCGCGGAATTGCTGCTCGGCGCGCTCGAACTGGCGCCGCAATGGCCAGCCGGCTGGTTCCGCCTCGGCGAGATGCAGGAAGCGGCGGGCGCGCCCGATCGTGCCGCGCAGGCCTGGACGACGGCACTGCGGCTCGACCCGGCGGACAGGCTCGGCGCGGTGCTCAAGCTGCAATTGATCGGCAGGGCAGCGGCGGCCCAGGCGCCGCCCAGCGCCTTTGTCGAGACGCTTTACGACCACTATGCCGAAAGCTTCGAGGGTGAGCTGGTCGACAGGCTCGGCTACCGTCTGCCCGAATGCCTCGACCGCGCCATCCGGGCAGCACGGCCGGGCCGGTTTTCGCTGGCGCTCGATCTCGGCTGCGGTACCGGCCTGATGGGCCAGAAGCTGCGGCCGATCGCCGATCGGCTGGAGGGTTACGACATCTCGGCCGGCATGCTGCGGCAGGCGCGCGCCAAAGGCCGCTACGATCTGCTCGTCAAGACGGACCTGCAGGATTTTTGCTATTCTGGCCCGAAAGCCGATCTGGTGACGGCGGCCGATGTGTTCATCTATGTCGGCGCACTCGACAGGGTGGTGAACAAGATTGCCGGAATGCTTGCCGGCGGCGGTCTGTTTGCGTTCTCTGTCGAGACGCTCCCGGGCGGAGAATCGTCTGACCGCGCCGATTTCGCCCTGCAGCCGTCGCGCCGCTACGCGCATTCGCGAGGCTATATAGAGCGGGTTCTGGATGCCGACGGCTTTTCGATCCTGTCGCTGCAG
Organism: Mesorhizobium sp. M0136; assembly: GCF_040322515.1. Taxonomy (NCBI): domain Bacteria; kingdom Pseudomonadati; phylum Pseudomonadota; class Alphaproteobacteria; order Hyphomicrobiales; family Phyllobacteriaceae; genus Mesorhizobium; species Mesorhizobium sp. M0136. Next base: position 273,470 of record NZ_JAMYTP010000001.1, on the reverse strand, counting down.
GCAACGATCATCCGGCAGGATCGCCGCGAACCGGTCGAAGGGCTGGCCGTAGTGGCAAGCTTGCTTTCCGGCAGCGTAAAATCTGGCTAAGACTTCTGCCGCTGCGCATGAGAAGCCGCAGCGGCGAAAGACAAGGAGCACGTTCATGCGCTGGAACATGACGGTCTTGGCATCTTGCCTGGCGATGGCTGGCTGCGTCGGCAATTCGATGTCCGAACGGCAGGACGAAAACGTCCAGTCCTCGCTGCTGTATGACAAGGTGCCTTGCGATCAATTGCTGGCGCAACGAAACGGCCTGGCGCAGCAATATCATCTGCCGGTGGACGCCAAGCCGTCCTTCTCCAACCCGGCGACGGGCTTTGGCCCGTTCACGCCGGATATCCGCTCAAAAGCCAAGCGCGACGCCGACCAGGCAAGCGGCAAGATCGACGCCATGAACCGGTCGATTGCCCGCCGCGAATGCGGCAAGCCGGCCAAAAAGAACAAGCTCGGCCTGACCTGACCGGATCCTAATCCGCCACCTTCCACTGCTCGCGCGAGGCGCTGGCGGGATAGACGCCGAGAATGCGCATTTCGCGCGAGAAAAAGCGCAACTCGTCGAGTGCCAGCTTCACCAGCGGATCGTCGGGATGGCCCTCTATGTCGGCGTAGAACAGCGTCGCTGTAAACGCGCCGAGCTGGTAGCTTTCCAGCTTGGTCATGTTGATGCCGTTGGTGGCAAACCCGCCCATCGCCTTGTAGAGCGCCGCCGGCACGTTTCGGACGCGGAAGATGAAGGTCGTCATCATCTTGGCGTCGGCCGAGGGACGTTCGGCCCATTGCTTGTTCTTGGTCAGCACCACGAAGCGGGTGACGTTGCTGTCGGTGTCCTCGACATTCTCCTCGATGATTTCGAGTCCGTAGAGGGTCGAGGCCAGCGCCGGCGCCAGCGCGGCCATGGTGCGGTCCTTCATCGCGGCGACCATCTTGGCGGCGCCCGCGGTATCGCCGGCAACCGCCGCCTTCCAACCGTTCTTGCGGATGTATTTGCGGCATTGGCCGAGCGCGTGGATGTGGCTGTGCACGGTCCTGATCTCGTCGCGCCTGACGCCCGGCAGCACCATCAGCTGGAAGTGGATCGGCAGAAAGTATTCGCCGATGATGTGCAGCTTCGATTCCGGCAAGAGGTGATGGATGTCGGCGACGCGGCCGGCAATGGTGTTCTCGATCGGGATCATGGCCAGATCGGCCTTGCCGGTCTCGACGGCGTTGAAGGCGTCCTCGAAGGTCGGGCACGGCAACGGCTCCATCGAAGGGAACATGTTGCGGCAGGCGGTGTCGGAATTGGCGCCCGGCTCGCCCTGGAAGGATATTTTGTTGGTCTTTTCAGGCATGCGCGGAGTCTCGGGAATTGGGGGAAGAATTTCTTAGTTGGAAAGGAGCGCCCTGGCGCGTTCGAGATCGTCCGGCGTATCGACGCCAAGCGGCACCGACTGCACGATCTCCGCATCGATGCGCATGCCAGCCTCCAGCGCCCGCAACTGCTCGAGCCGCTCGCGGCGCTCCAGAGGCGACGGCCTTAGCGCAACGAAGCGTTCGAGTGCGGCGCGGCGATAGGCATAGAGGCCGATATGATGGTAGAGCGGGCCTTCGCCCCAAGGGGCGGTAGCGCGGGTGAAATAGAGCGCCCTGAGCCGCGTCGTCGAGAGTGGCGAGCCGACCAGCTTGACGACGTTCGGATTGGTCTTTTCCTCATCGCGGACGATCTCGACGCAGAGCGTGGCGATATCCACCGCCGCGTTCTCGAAAGGCTTCAGCGCGGCGCCGATAACAAGGGGGTCGATGGTCGGCAGATCGCCCTGCACATTGACGATGGTCTCGACGCTGTTGCCAGGGTCGAGAATGGTCAGCGCTTCGAAGATGCGGTCGGAACCGGTTTCGTGGTCCGCCCGCGTCATCACCGCCTCGAAACCATGCGCGCGCACCGCCTCCGCAACGCCTTGCGTATCGGTGGCGACGACCACCCGGCCGAGCCCCGCCTCGGCAGCACGGCGGGCGACGTGGACGATCATCGGAGTGCCGGCAATGTCGGCCAGCGGCTTGCCCGGCAGGCGGGTCGAGGCCATGCGGGCCGGGATCAGGATGAGCGTGGACATGAGGCGGGCAGGGGCTCGAAAAAGAGGGGGACAAAAGTGGCAAAAGGTCTCACTGGCAGCGCCCTTATAGGTGTTGCAACGCCGGAGCAAAAGACCTAGTTTCCGCGCGATTTGACCGCCTTGCAGGGTGGTTCACGATACCGACGGACGGAGTGGACGGATCGGTCCGCCGGAAAAGGGAGCCTGGGGCGTATGGATTCCAACGAAGTCAACAAGCTGCTCGCCGGTTTCCTCGGCACGGTGTTCATTGTCTTTTCCGTTGGCATCGTATCCGACGCGCTGTTTGCCTCGCCGACGCCGGAAAAGCCCGGCTTCGCCATCGAGGCGACCGAGCCCGCCGAAGGCGGCCCGGCCGCTCCCGCCGCGGAGGCCAAGCCGATCGCCGAGCTGCTGGCCACCGCCAACGCCGAAGCGGGTGCCGCCATCTTCAAGAAATGCCAGGCCTGCCACTCCGGCGAAAAAGGCGGCCCCAACAAGGTTGGCCCCGATCTGTGGGACATCATCGACCGTCCGGTCGCCGAGCATGAGGGCTTTGCCTATTCGGCCGGCATGAAGGAGTTCTCCAAGGGCGGCAGCGAGAAGTGGACCTACGACAATCTCAACCACTTCATCACCTCGCCGAAGAAGTTCGTGAAGGGCACGGCGATGGGCTTCGCCGGCCTGCCGAAGGATGAGGACCGCGCCAACGTCATCGCCTATCTGCGCACGCTGTCGGACAATCCGAAGCCACTGCCGGCCCCCGGCGCCTCGGCCGAGAACGCGCCCGCCAAGCCGGCCGAAGGTGCAGCCCCTGCCAAGCCGGCAGAAGGCGCCGCTCCGGCCGCTCCGGCCGCACCCGCAAAATAACAAAACTGTAATGACATAATCCTTGAAAAAGCCGGGTTCAGCCCGGCTTTTTCGTTTGGGAAAATGCATATGCGACGACAAAGCCACTCGGTTGCGGTTTTCAGCGCCGCCAAATGATCTAGATTGGGCCCAGACGCTATGGTGACGGCGCTATATCGCGAAGAGGAGAACGCATGACGGTTGGCCGAGCGCGGACGCTTCTGAAATCAGTGCTGATGCTGGCTGCTTTTGCCAGCGGCCTGCAGGTGGCCTTCGCGGACCAATGGCGCACGACCTCGTCGCTGATCGGCGAATCCAAATATGGCGACAATTTCCAGCACTACGATTACGTCAATCCGGATGCACCGAAGGGCGGCACGCTGAATTCGGTTGTGCTGGGCACGTTCGACAGCTTCAATCCCTACATCGTGCAGGGTTCGCCGGCCGCCGGCTTTGCACAGTTCGGCGGCGGCCTGCTCTACGACACGCTGATGGAGCAGGCGACCGACGAGGGCAGCACCAGCCATCCGCTGATCGCCGACGCCTATAAATATCCGGCCGACTATTCCTCGGCGACCTACCGGCTCGACCCGCGGGCCAAATGGCATGACGGCCAGCCGATCACCACGGACGACGTGATCTGGTCGTTCCAGGTACTGAAGGCCAACAGCCCGATGTACAGCCGCTATTTCGAAAACGTCACCGACGCCGTCGCCATCTCCGACCGCGAGGTCGAGTTCCACTTCAGTCAGAAAGGCAACCGGGAGCTACCGAAGATCATCGGCGACCTCGTCGTGTTGCCCAAGCACTGGTGGGAAGGCACGGACGCCAGTGGCAAGAAACGCGACGTCACCAAATCGACATTGGAGCCGCCGCTGGGATCGGCCGCCTACAAGATCGCCAGCTTCAAGCCGGGGTCCGAAATCATCTGGCAGCGCGTACCCGATTACTGGGCGGCCAAGCTGCCCGTAAAAATCGGCCGCGAGAATTTCGACAGGCAGCGTTTCAGCTATTTTCTGGACGACAACGCCGCCTGGCAGGCCTTTACCAAGGGCGGCTTGGACGACATCAAGCCGGAGAACAGTTCGAGGCGCTGGAACACATTCTATGATTTTCCGGCAGTCAAGGCCGGCGACGTCATCAAGAAGGAATTCAAGACCGCGTCGCCCGAACCGATGCAGGCCTTCATGCTCAACACCAGGCGCCCGCTGTTCCAAGATCGCCTGGTGCGCGCCGCGCTGATGTACCCGTTCGACTTCGAGACGATGAACCGGACCCTGTTCTTTGGTTCCAACACCCGCACCAGCAGCTATTTCCAGGGCACGGAACTGGCGTCGAGCGGCCTGCCGCAAGGCAAGGAACTGGAGATCCTGGAGCAGTACCGCGACAAGCTGCCGCCCGAAGTCTTCACCCAGGAATTCAAGCTGCCGGTCTACGACACGCCGCAGGCGGAGCGCAAATACCTGAAGACCGCGGTCGATCTGTTCGCCAAGGCCGGCTGGGTGATCAAGGGCGGCAAGATGGTCAACGCCAAGACCGGCGAACCGTTCAAATTCGAGATCCTCGGTTGGAACGACACCGACCAGGTCATCGCCAGCCCATATATCGCCAATCTGCGCAAGATCGGCGTCGACGCGACGCTGCGCCTGATCGACCAGACCCAGTATATCAACCGCGTCAAGCATTTCGATTACGACGTCATCATATGGCAACTCGGCCAGTCGGACTCTCCCGGCAACGAACAGCGCGACTTCTGGAGCTCCAAGGCCGCCGATTCGCCGGGATCGCGCAATTACGCCGGCATCAAGAATCCGGTCGTCGATGCGCTGGTCGATCGGATCATTTATGCCACCGACCGCGACGATCTCGTTGCCGCCACCCATGCGCTCGACCGGGTGCTGTTGTGGAATTTCTACGTCGTGCCGCAATATTACCGCGCCGTGGTCTGGCTCGCCTACTGGAACAAGTTCGGTATGCCGGAAAAGCAGCCCGCCTATAGCGGCGTCGACCAGAATTCCTGGTGGATCGACCCGGCCAAGGAAAAGGCGCTGGCGGCCAAATACAAGAGCGGCAATTGATGGCGGCGCTGCCCCGTCGCGACTTCCTCGCCCTGGGCGGTGCCGCCGCGGCCGCAGCGCTGCTGCCCGGCCGGGCTTTCGCGGCCATTCCAACCGGCGTGAAACTGCACGGGTTGTCGGCCTTCGGCGATCTCAAATACGGGCCGGATTTCACGCATTTCGACTATGTCAATCCGGACGCTCCCAAGGGCGGCCGGATGAATTTCGCCCCGCCGAACTCCACTCTCAATCAGAGCTTCCTGACTTTCAACACACTGAACTCACTGGTGTTGAAGGGGGATTCGCCGCCGCGCACCGAGCTCTGCTTCGATTCGCTGATGGCAAGGGCAGTCGACGAACCGGATGCGGTCTACGGCCTGCTTGCCGAATCCGTTACCTTGTCGCAGGATCGCAATGGCTACCGCTTCAGCCTGCGGCCACAAGCGCGCTTCCATGACGGGTCGCCGCTGACCGCCGACGACATTGCCTTCGCCTTGAACCTCTACAAAGACCGGGGACATCCGAACCTTTCCCAAGCGCTGCGGCACATGACGGAAGCGGTCGCAATCGATCCGCTTACAGTCAACCTTACCTTCAACGGCCAACAGTCCGCGCAGAATATCCTCGCGATCGTCGTAATGCCGATCGTGTCGAAAGCTTTCTACACCGCCAATGATTTCGACGCCTCGACGTTGATCCCACCGCTCAGCTCCGGACCGTACAGGGTGGGACGGGTTGTGGCCGGGCAGACCGTCGAATATGAACGCGTCGCCGACTATTGGGGCCGCGACCTGGCCGTGAACCGCGGCAGTTATAATTTCGACCGCATCCGTATCGATTTCTACCTTGATCGCCAGGCGGCGTTTGAAGCGTTCAAGAAAGGTGACACGCATTTTCGCGAGGAGTTCACCTCGCGGGTATGGGCGACCGGCTACGACTTTCCGGCGCTGACGGATGGCAGGATCGTCAAACGCGAATTTCCCGGCGAGAAAACGCCATCCATGCAGGCTGTCGCGCTGAACCAGCGCCGTCCGCAGTTCCGCGACATTCGCGTGAGACGGGCGATCGCCTATTGCTTCGACTTCGAATGGACCAGGCGGGTTCTGTTTTTCGACTCCTACGAGCGTTCGCAATCGAACTTCGAGCGATCGGATTACAAGGCCAAGGGCCTGCCCTCACCCAAGGAGTTGGCCCTGCTGGAGCCGTTTCGAGCCGAGTTGCCGCCGGAGACCTTCGGCGAACCGGTGATGCAACCCGTCTCCGACGGTTCCGGGCACGACCGTAAGCTGCTGCGCGAGGCTTCGAGGCTGCTTGCCGAAGGCGGCTGGAAGCGAGCGGGCAATTTCGTCCTCAACGACAAAGGCGAGCGCCTGCGCGTGGAAATGCTTGCCGAGGACGAGGGTCTCGTTCGTATTTTCGCGCCGTGGTCCGAGAATATGAAGGCGATCGGCATCGACGCTTCGATCCGGCAGGTCGACTCGACGCAATTTGAAGCGCGGCAGAGCAATTTCGACTTCGACTTCAACATGCTCGCATGGTCGATCGGAGCGACGCCCACCGCCGACGGTTTGGAGATTCTCTATGCTTCCCGAATGGCGAAAACGCCGGGGATGCGCAACTATCCGGGTACGGAAAGCAAAGCCATCGACGCGCTGATCGAGGCAGCCGGCAAGGCGCAGAGCCGGATCGAACTCGTCACCGCGCTCAACGCGCTCGATCGGGTCTTGCGCGCGCGGCTAGACTGGATTCCAACATATCATCTGGCGAATCACCGAGCAGCCTTCTGGGACATGTTCGGCTTTCCCGCTCAAAAGCCGGATTACGACTTTCCGGTCGAGACGTCATGGTGGTTCGACAAAGACAAGGCGGCAAAGATTGGCAAAGGCTGAGATTTTTGCACAAGCGAGGCAGGGAACCTGATGGGCGCCTATATACTGCGCCGCATCCTGTTGATGATCCCGACCCTGTTCGGCATCATGGCGGTATCCTTCGCCGTCATCCAGTTCGCGCCGGGCGGGCCGGTCGAGCAGGTCATCGCCAGGCTGACCAACCAGGGCGGCAGCGATCGCCTCGGCGGCGGCGGGGGTGATGCCGGCGGCGCCAATTTCGATGTCGCCGGCGACGTCGGCTCGAAATACCGCGGCGCGCAAGGGCTCGACCCGGAATTCATCAAGAAGCTGGAGAAGCAGTTCGGTTTCGACAAGCCGCCGCTCGAGCGCTTCGGCATGATGCTGTGGAACTATCTCCGCTTCGATTTCGGCGACAGCTATTTCCGCGACATCTCGGTGCTCGACCTGATCCTGGAAAAGATGCCGGTGTCGATCTCGATCGGACTGTGGATCACACTCTTGTCCTATCTGATCTCGATCCCGCTCGGCATCCGCAAGGCGGTCAAGGACGGCTCCACCTTCGACGTCTGGACCAGCGGCGTCGTCATTGTCGGTTACGCCATTCCGGGCTTCCTGTTCGGCATATTGCTGATGGTGCTGTTTGCCGGCGGCTCGTTCTGGGACTGGTTTCCGCTGCGCGGCCTCACCTCCGACAATTGGGACCAACTGTCCTGGCCGCAGCGGATCGTCGACTATTTCTGGCATATGACCCTGCCGCTGACGGCGCTGGTGCTGTCGGCCTTCGCCACGACGACGCTGTTGACCAAGAATTCCTTCCTCGAGGAAATCCGCAAGCAATATGTGGTCACAGCCCGCGCCAAGGGCCTGTCGGAGCGGCAGGTGCTTTATGGCCACGTCTTCCGCAACGCCATGCTGATCGTCATCGCCGGTTTCCCAGGTGCCTTCATCTCGGCATTCTTCACCGGGTCGCTGCTGATCGAGAACATCTTTTCGCTCGACGGCCTCGGCCTGCTTGGTTTCAACTCGGTGGTGCAGCGCGACTATCCGGTGGTCTTCGCCAATCTCTACATCTTCTCGCTGCTTGGCCTGTTCGTCGGGCTGCTGTCCGACCTGATCTATACCTGGGTCGATCCGCGCATCGACTTCGAGCGGAGAGACGTCTGATGGCGCAGGCGACAGCCGAAACGGCGCCGCCTCGGATCGCGCGGCCCTTTCTGTCGCCGCTCAACCAGCGGCGCCTGCAGAACTTCAAGTCCAACCGGCGCGGCTACTGGTCGTTGTGGATTTTCCTGTTCCTGTTCGTGCTGTCGCTGGTTTCCGAACTGATTGCCAACGACAAGCCGATCATCGCCTCCTACAAGGGCGAGATCCTGTTTCCGGTCCTGGTCGCCTATCCCGAGGAGAAGTTCGGCGGCTTCTATGCGGTCACCGACTACCGCGACCCGGTCATCCAGGACGAGATCAATGCCAATGGCTGGATGGTCTGGCCGCCGGTGCGCTACTCCTACCAGACCGTCAACAACGCCATTCCCGAAGCAGCACCGACAAAGCCGTCCTGGCTCTACGACAAGAAGACGCGCTGCAACCAGTATCCGAAAGGCGAAGCGGACCCCAATTGCAACGTCGGCAACTGGAACTGGCTGGGCACCGACGACCAGGCCCGCGACGTGCTGGCGCGCGTCATCTACGGCTTCAGGATATCGGTGCTGTTCGGTCTGATCCTGACCGCCGGCTCGGCGCTGATCGGCGTGGCGGCCGGCGCCTTGCAGGGCTATTTCGGCGGCTGGACCGACCTTCTGTTCCAGCGCTTTATCGAGATCTGGTCGGCGATCCCGGTGCTGTATCTGCTCTTGATCGTCGCCGCCATCCTGCCGCCCGGCTTCTTCATCCTGCTCGGATTGATGCTGCTGTTCTCCTGGGTGGCGCTGGTCGGCGTGGTGCGGGCCGAGTTCCTGCGCGCCCGCAATTTCGAATATGTCAATGCGGCGCGCGCGCTCGGCGTTCCCAACATCACCATCATGTTCCGGCATCTGCTGCCCAATGCCATGGTGGCGACGCTGACCTTTCTGCCCTTCCTGCTCAGCGGCTCGATCTCGACGCTGACCTCGCTCGACTATCTCGGCTTCGGCCTGCCGCCCGGCTCCGCCTCGCTGGGCGAACTGTTGAAGCAGGCGCAGCGCAACCTCAACGCCCCCTGGCTCGGCATTTCCGGCTTCGTCGTCATCTCGCTGATGCTGTCGCTGCTGGTCTTCGTCGGCGAGGCCACCCGCGACGCCTTCGATCCGCGCAAGACGTTCAGATGAGGGCCCCTCTCCTCTCGGTCCAGGATCTCAGCGTCGCCTTCACGCAAGGCGGCAGCCAGTCGATCGCCGTCGACCATATCTCCTTCGACCTCGCCAGGGGCGAGACGGTGGCGCTGGTCGGCGAATCCGGCTCCGGCAAGTCGGTCACCGCGCTGTCGGTGCTGAAGCTGCTGCCCTATCCGACCGCCAGCCACCCGTCGGGAAAGATCCTGTTCCTCGGCGCCGACCTGCTTGCCGCGGACGAGAGAGACTTGCGCCGCGTGCGCGGCAACAAGATCACCATGATCTTCCAGGAGCCGATGACCTCGCTCAACCCGCTGCACACGATCGAGCAGCAGATCGTCGAAGTGCTGAAGCTGCACCAGGGCCTGGGCGATCGCAACGCCAAGGCGCGCACGCTGGAACTTCTGCACGAGGTCGGCATCCGCGAACCGGAAAAACGGCTCGACGCCTATCCGCACCAGCTTTCCGGCGGCCAGCGTCAGCGCGTCATGATCGCCATGGCGCTCGCCAACGAGCCTGAACTGTTGATCGCCGACGAACCGACGACGGCGCTCGACGTCACCGTCCAGGCGCAGATCCTCGAATTGCTGGCCGGCCTGAAAAGCCGCAAGAACATGTCGATGCTGTTCATCACCCACGATCTCGGCATCGTCAGGAAGATCGCCGACCGGGTCTGCGTGATGACCAAGGGCAAGATCGTCGAGACCGGCCCGACCAAGGAGATATTCGCCAATCCGCAGCACGCCTACACGCGGCATCTGCTTGCCGCCGAGCCGAAAGGCAAGCCGCCGGCGGCCAACCAGGCCGCCAAGCCGGTGATGGTCGGCAAGGACGTCAAGGTCTGGTTTCCGATCAAGAAGGGCTTCTTCCGGCGCACCGTCGACAATGTGAAGGCGGTCGATGGCATCGACGTCACCGTGCGGGCCGGTCAGACGCTTGGCGTCGTCGGCGAATCCGGCTCAGGCAAGACGACACTCGGCCTGGCGCTGGCCAGGATGATCTCGTCGACGGGGACCATCCAGTTCAACGGACGCGGCATCGATCAGCTGTCCTTCAGCGAAATGCGGCCGTTGCGGCGCGAGTTGCAGATCGTCTTCCAGGATCCGTTCGGTTCGCTCAGTCCGCGCATGTCGGTCGCCGAGATCATCGAGGAAGGGTTGAAGATCCACGAGCCGAAACTGTCTCCTGATGCGCGCGACGAGCGTGTCGTCGACGTGCTGAAGGAAGTCGGCCTCGATCCGGCGACGCGCAATCGCTATCCGCACGAATTCTCCGGCGGCCAGCGCCAGCGCGTCGCCATCGCGCGCGCCATGGTGCTCAACCCGCGTTTCGTCATGCTGGACGAGCCGACCTCGGCACTCGACATGAGCGTGCAGGCGCAGGTCGTCGACCTCTTGCGCAGCCTGCAGGCCAAGCACGACCTCGCCTACCTCTTCATCAGCCACGATCTGAGGGTCATCCGCGCGCTCGCCAACGAAGTCATCGTCATGCGCAACGGCAGGATCGTCGAGGCCGGTCCTTCCGAACAGATTTTCGGCAACCCGCGGACCGACTATACAAAGGCGTTGATCTCGGCCGCCTTCAAGATCGAAACGGCGCCGGTCGGTATCGTCAGCGAGTAGATTTTCGCCAGAGATCATGCACAAAATCAAAACGCTGCCGCGCCCTTGCGAGTCCGGACGCGAACGCTGTTGGTAAAAGGGAAAAACAATCCGCAATGGAAAAAGGCCGCATCCTGCTTGCCCTCACCGGTATTCATCCGCTGCGCTGGCGCGAACTGCTGTCGGCGGAGCGCGAAGTGGTGCTCGAGCCGAATGGCGCCGGCGACCCCTCGATCACCTATGCGGTGGTGTGGAAACAGCGGCCGAACCTGTTGTCGTCGCTGCCCAATCTGCGGGCTATCTTCTCGATCGGCGCCGGCGTCGACCACATTTTCGCCGATCCCACCTTGCCCGACGTACCGGTCGTCAAGGTGGTGGCCGACAACCTTACCCAGTACATGACCGAATACGTCGTCTGGCGGGTGCTCGACCACCATCGCCAGGGCATGCTCTACCGCGTCCAGCAGCAGAAGAAGATCTGGCACGAACCGCAGCAGCGGCCGGCCGGCGACATCTCCGTCGGCATCATGGGGCTCGGCACGCTTGGCCGCGCGGCGGCGTCGGTGCTGTTGTCGCTCGGCTTTCCCGTTAATGGCTGGTCACGCAGCGACCGGCCGATGGAAGGTGTCTCGACTTACGCGGGCGAGGCCGGCCTGATCCCGTTCCTCAACGCCACCGATATCCTGGTGGTGCTGTTGCCGCTGACGCCACAGACGCACGGCATCATCAACCACGGCGTGCTGAAGGAGCTGCGCAAGCGCAATGGCCTCGGCGGCTCGGTGCTGATCAATGCCGGGCGCGGCAGGCTGCAGAAGGACGCCGACATTCTGCGCGCGCTGGATGACGGCACGCTGAAGGAAGCCAGCCTCGACGTGTTCGAGGTCGAGCCGCTGCCGAAGACCAGCCCGCTATGGAGCCACCCGAAAGTGTTCGTGACGCCGCATGCGGCGGCAACTTCCGATCCGGTCCACCTGGCGCCGATCATGCTGCGTCAGATGGACGCCTTCGAGCGCGGCGAAGCGCTGGAAAATGTGGTGGATCGCGACGCGGGGTATTGATTTTTTAGAGCGTCGCTTTCCAGTCTCAGCCCCAGCCGAGCGGCACGTAGTCGATCTCCATAAACGCCTCGACCTCCGGGATCCAGCGGTCGCGGACGAAGGCGACGTGGTCGGGATGGTCGTTGTAGCCGGAGTAAGCCCGCTGATCGGCGAACTCCATCGAGAAGCCGAAGCGATAGTCGTTCTTGGGGCTGACCTGCCGCAACTGCTCGAAATGCGTGACGCCCTTTATCGCCGTGAGGATCGTCTTGGCGTCGGCGAGGAACCTTTTTTCCTCAAGCGAATGCGGCGGGTGCTTTAGCGTGAACACGACGGTGTGACGGATCATTTTTTGCTCCTGCGATGTCTTCGTATCACGCGCTGTCGGCCCAGGCGCGGATGAGATTATAGGCGATCGCCCCCTTCGGCGGTGTCACCAGGCCGCCCGGATGCTCGCGGGCCAGCATCGAGAGCACCTCGTCGCGAAAGAACCAGCGGCAATCTTCCAGCTCGTTGAGGTCGGGGTGGATATCGTCGTTGAGCGGTTCGCCGAAGCAGCCGATCATCAGCGAATAGGGAAACGGCCAGGGCTGGCTGGCGTGGTAGACGACGCGGCCTAGCCGGATGCCGGCTTCCTCCAGCGTTTCGCGGCGCACCGCCGCCTCGATCGTCTCGCCCGGTTCGATGAAACCGGCGAGCGCCGAATACATGCCGGACCCGAAATGCCGGCCGCGGCCGAGCAGGCATTTTTCGCGCGTCGCCGTCAGCATGATCGCCACCGGGTCGGTGCGCGGAAAGTGCTCCGTGCCGCAGGCCGGGCAATGCCGCTTGTAACCGCCCGCCCGCATCTCAGCTTCGGTGCCGCACTTGCTGCAGAAGCGATGGCTGGCATGCCAGGCAAGCAGCGCCGCCCCTTGCGCCAGCGCGCCGGCGGCCGCTTCGTCGATCAGCCCCTGCATATAGACCGAGCGATAGTCGATGGCCTTGATCGTCTCGGGAAGCTGCTCGGGCTCGACTCCGGCCGGCACCGCCAGCACCGGGCCGCTTTCGGAAAAACCGAGCAGCACGCCGTTTTCGAGCGATGCTTCGAGCGGCCGGCATTCGGCCACGCCGAACCAGGGGTCGAATGCGCCTTGCGCAAGCTTCAGATAGAGCCGGCCGCCACGCATCAGCAAAAGCCGCGCCGAAGGATCGGCGAGCGCCTTTTCGACGGAATCGTCGGCGCGGTTTTCGGACTGCCGGTCGATAATGTTGCCGGCGAAGCCGACGAACTGGCTCGGCTCGCGCAAGGGCGCGTCAAACAGGCGAAAGCTCATGCAGACTCGGGAAGGTTCAAGATGGACACGGGGGGCTTATAGCGCTGCCTTGATCTTTTCCGCAAACTTGCGGAGGTCGGAGCGCTGATAGGGCTCGCGCAGGCCGTGCCCCCACACCGGGCCAGGCCAGCCGGGATCGCCTTCCGAGCGCGCAACGACGTGTACGTGCAACTGGCGCACGATGTTGCCGAGTGCGCCGGTATTGATCTTGGTGCAGCCGGTCACCCGCTTCAGCGCCAGCGCCACCATATTGGTCTCGAAGGTCAGCATCGCCTGGTCGAGCGGCGTCATATCGTGGATTTCCTCGATGCCCGGCCGCTGCGGGACCAGCAGCAGCCATGGCCAGCGGCGGTCGTTCATGACGCGCAATTCGCACAGGCCGAGCCACATCAGCTGTTCGCTGTCGGCTTCCAGCTGGGCGTCAAGCGTGAATCCGGCCTTGAGGCCCGGCAGCATCGGCGTTTCCCTCACTTTTGGACGTTTTTTGAACTCTATCGACGCTAGAGCGGCTTCCGAAGGGCCGCAAGGGGCAGCAAGCAACATTGGCCGTCGCGGCGCTGATTGTGCGCGAAGAAGTGGAGGCCCGGGCAAATTGCATCAGGTTGGCGCTGCCCCGCCGAGGTCGACGATTTTGATCGTGGCCACATTTTGTTCTTGCTTTGTGCCGGCAGCTGTGCTACTAATCCCGCTATGGTGATTATTCGCACCAATGACCCGCCCGCCGAGGCGGGTTTTTGGTTTCAGCTTTCGCCGTCGCTAGGGCCCCTATCATCCGCACTTGCATTTCATCGCCGGATTGCCGATATGGAGGCTGGGAGGTTGGTGGTGGACGGTCCACTCGCCAACCGGGTCAGGTCCGGAAGGAAGCAGCCCTAACGAGCCCGGAACGGGTCATTGTTCCAGCCTCCCGCCTCTTCGCCTTTTGCCCCGACATTGACGGCGCCAAGCCGTGCGGGCGAAACTATGCGCAGGAATCGGCCGCCTCCAGTGGCAGCCCTTGGAGCTTGACGGGCGAATGAGCGAAGCCGGAAACGAGGCCGGGAAATTGGACAAGCCTGCCGCCTACCGCGTGCTGGCGCGCAAATACCGACCGTCGAATTTCTCCGAGCTGATCGGCCAGGAGCCGATGGTCCGCACGTTGACCAATGCCTTTGCCACCGGCCGCATCGCCCAGGCCTGGATGCTGACCGGCGTGCGCGGCGTCGGCAAAACGACGACCGCGCGCATACTCGCCCGGGCCCTGAACTACAAAACACCGACGGTCGACCAGCCTTCCGTCGACCTTGCCGTGCTCGGCGAGCATTGCCAGGCGATCATGGAAGGCCGGCATGTCGACGTCATCGAGATGGACGCCGCCTCGCATACCGGCATCGACGACATCAGGGACATCATCGAGCGTGTGCGCTACGCCCCGGTGTCGGCGCGCTACAAGGTCTACATCATCGACGAAGTGCACATGCTTTCCAACCAGGCCTTTAACGGCCTGCTGAAGACGCTGGAAGAGCCGCCGCCGCACGTCAAGTTCATCTTCGCCACCACCGAAATCCGCAAGGTGCCGATCACCGTCCTGTCGCGCTGCCAGCGTTTCGACCTCAGGCGCATCGATGCGGCAATGATCAAGGCCGACCTTGCCAGGATAGCCGGTCTGGAGGGCATCGAAGTCGAAGAGGATGCGCTGGCGATGATCGCCCGCGCGGCCGAAGGCTCGATGCGCGATGCGCAGTCGATCCTCGACCAGGCGATCGCCCATGGCGGCGGCGCGGTCAGCGCCGAAGCGGTGCGCGCCATGCTCGGCCTTGCCGACCGCGCCCGCATCGTCGACCTGTTCGAGCATGTCATGAAGGGCGACGTCGCCGCCGCCCTTGCCGAATTCCGTGCCCAGTACGATACCGGCGCCGATCCTGCCGCGGTGCTGACCGACCTTGCCGAGTTCAACCATCTGGTCACCCGTCTGCGTTTCGTGCCGGCTGCCATCGACGACGCCTCGCTGTCCGAGGACGAGCGCCGGCGCGGCGCCGATTTCGCCAGCACGCTGTCGGTCAAGGTGCTGTCGCGGACATGGCAGATGCTCTTGAAAGGCATTCCCGAGGTGCAGACCTCCAACCGCCCGGTCAGCGCCGCCGAGATGGTGCTGATCCGGCTGGCGCATGCCGCCGACCTGCCGACGCTGGACGAGGCGCTGAAATCGCTGGAGAACGGCGTTTCGCCGCCGGGCGCCGCGCCGCGCGTGAATGGCGCGCCGGCAAGCCCCGGCCCCGCAAACCATGCGCCTGCAAGCGGTGGTGCCGGTGCCGTGGCGCAGACGCGGATGCCGACGGCCAATGGCGGCGCGCAGACGATGCGCCTGGTCGAGGCCGAGCCCGTGCCGACGAACTTCGTTGCTCCGCCGGAGCCGGTGGTCGAGGCGCCGCTGGTGCCGGTGAAATCGCTGGCCGATATTGTCGCCCTTGCCGACGCCCAGCGCGACATGGCCTTCAAGGTGCTGGTGAAGCGTTGCGTGCGCCTGGTGCGCATCGAGCCCGGCCGTATCGACGTCAGCCTGACCGACGATGCGCCGAAGATGCTGCTCAACGATTTGACCGCCAAGCTGCGCGCCTGGACGGGCCGCAGCTGGCTGGTGTCGCTGTCGAAGGAGGAGGGCGGCCAGACGCTGGCCGAGATGGAATCGACAAAGCGCGAAAACGCCTTCCTCGATGCCAAGAGCGACCCGACGGTCGCCGCCATCCTGGCGCGCTTTCCCGGCGCCAAGATCATCGACGTGCGCATTCCCGACGCGCCGGAAGCCGATGCGGCAGAGGCCGAAGTGCCGGTCGAGCCGCCGGCCGACGACGACGAAACCTGAACAACCAGCACCAACTGCAAAGGACCGTGCGATGAAAGATCTTCTCGGCCTGATGGGCAAGGCAAAGGAAATGCAGGCCAAGTTCCAGGCCATGCAGGATGAGATTGCCACGCTGGAAGCCACCGGACAGGCCGGCGGCGGCCTGGTCAGCGTGACGCTGACCGGCAAATTCGAGATGAAGTCGCTGAAGATCGACCCGGCGCTGTTCAAGGAGGACGAGGTCGAGATTCTCGAGGACCTGCTCCTCGCTGCCCACAACGACGCCAGGACCAAGGTCGAGCAGATCATGCAGGAGAAGACCAAGGCGCTGACCGCGGGACTGCCGATCCCGCCGGGAATGAAGCTGCCGTTCTAAGGTGTGTTGATATTCACGTGATGCCGGCCTGCAAACAGCGGCTTCCTGCGCTTCCGGTGCTCACGTACGAAACGTACGCTCCGCTCCGGTTCCCAGAAGCCGCCATTTTCGGCTCGGCCTGACCTGAATCTCAGCACACCTCGAGCTGTGTTTACAGTTACCGCGTCGACTGAACCAATCTCTCCAGGCTTGGGCAAGCCCTCTTGCGGAGATTGCGGCGCTCCAAGGTCACGGCATGAATCCTTGGAACCATGCCGGCACCTGACCGAAGAGGGCAGCGATCCAACGCTCTTCGCCCGCCAGCTGTGTCTATTGGGCAACGCCCCAAACTTAATAACGCTTTAGCCATCTTTTTGCCTGAAAGTGTCTCATTCTTGCCGCAACCAGGGGCGGGCTGGCAGCAGAATGAGGGGACACCTGTTGATCTCTACCCGATGGAAGGCGCCGTTGCGGCTCGGCGTCGTTATCTCACCGCTGTTTTTGGCCGCTTGCAGTCAGACCGCCTCGCACGGCATGTCCAGCCTGACCGATGCCATTACGCCGGGTTTCCTGAGCTCGCGCTCCTACAATTCCACGCCGAAGGAGAAGGAATGCCTGGAGCGGGCGATGTTCTTCGAGTCCAACCGGTCGAGCCGTGACGGCATGATTGCGGTCGGCACGGTGGTGATGAACCGGTTGCGGTCCGGCAAGCACGGCAGCACCATCTGCGAAGTGGTTGGCGAGCGCGGCCAGTTCGCGCCGGGCGTCATGACACGGCCGATGAATTCGAAGGCGATGCCCGACGTCGAGGAGGCCGCCGAGGCGGTTCTCAAGGGCGAGCGCAAAGCCAAGCTGAAGAACACCATGTATTTCCACACCGCCGGCCTGCGCTTCCCCTACAAGAACATGCACTACACCATGGTCGCCGGCGGCAATGCCTTTTACGAAAAGCGCGGCCGCAACTGGCAGCCGTTGCCGGACGAAACGGTGGTCGCCATAGCCCAGGCCAAGCCGCAAGCGCCTGCCGCTCAGGCCATACTTGTCGCTTCGGCGGAGCCGGCTCGCGAGGTCAAGCCGACATTCGCCAAGGCAACCTATGTTACCGCCGCCGCATCGCAGCCAGCAAGGCAGACAAGGGTGACTGCAGGAATGGCGACCGCGGCGAGGGCGGCACCGGAGAAGCCAATCCTTGTGGCGTTGCAAGAGCCAATGCACGAACCGGACGCGGCCCGTTTCGGTAGAACCGTGAACCCCCGGCTGGTCACATCATTCCAGGCGGCGCCGGCAGAGCCGACAATGTCGTTCGAGACGACGCCCGAGAACACCGACGCCATCGGCGCGATGATCGCCGGCCAGACCCGGCCGCTGGAGGAAAACTGAGGCGGCCGGCGTCGGCGCGTTGTACCGGGAGAAATGCCCGGCAGGGCAATGAGGGGCGGCGGCGCAACGCCGGGCGATTGCCTCTTTGCAGGCTGAACACCGCGCCTCAGCGCTGTTCCAAAACCCGTTGAAAAATCCTAAACCGGAGCGATGTCGAAGCGAATCGCCGGTCCCGAGATCGAACGCCTGATCCAGCTGCTGGCCAAGGTGCCGGGGCTCGGCCCGCGTTCGGCGCGCCGCGCCGCGCTCCACCTCATCAAGAAGAAGGAGCAGCTGCTGGCGCCGCTCGCCGCCGCCATGGGCGAGGCGGTCGAGAAGGTGCGCATCTGCTCGACCTGCGGCAATGTCGACACCTCCGATCCATGCATGATCTGCACCGACCCGCGCCGCGACCCCACCACGCTCATCGTCGTCGAGGACGTGGCCGACCTTTGGGCGCTGGAGCGGGCGACCGCCATGAACGTGCGTTATCATGTGCTCGGCGGTACGCTGTCGCCGCTCGACGGCATTGGTCCCGATGAGCTCAACATCCGTTCGCTGGTCGATCGCGTCGCCGGCGGCGAGGTCAAGGAAGTGATCCTCGCCGTCAACGCTACGGTCGAGGGCCAGACTACCGCGCACTACCTCACCGACCAGCTTTCCGGCTTCGACATCAAGGTGACGCGCCTGGCGCACGGTGTTCCGGTCGGCGGCGAACTCGACTATCTCGACGAAGGCACGCTCGCCGCGGCACTGCGCTCGCGGACGGTGTTTTGAGGCGAGTTGCGGGGAGGATGATGGTTGCTAAGCATTCTTTAAGGCTGGCACTCCGTCCCACCCCCCTCTGCAGGACAGAGGGGGGTGGGACGGATCGCTGTTTTCGCAAAATAGCCGTCGCGTTTCTTCTTGCAGTCCTCTTTGCCCTCATCCTCGCCACCCCCGCCTCCGCGGCAAAGATCGACGACCAGTTCCGCGCCTGGCTTGGCAACGACCTCTGGCCCGAAGCCAGCGCCAAAGGCATCTCCAGAAAAACCTTCGATGCCGCCTTCGACGGCGTCAAGCCGAACCTCAAGCTGCCCGACCTGGTAAAGCCGGGCGAGAAGGCGGTGACGCCGCGGAAACAGCATCAGGCCGAGTTCGGTTCGCCCGGCGCCTATTTCGCCGAAAGGATCGTCCGTGCTGTGACCGCCGGTGGCCGCACCCGCGAGGCGGCCAACGCTAGGACCCTTGCAGCGATCGAGAAACGCTACGGCGTGCCTGGCGAAGTGCTGCTGGCGATCTGGGGCCGCGAGAGCGGCTTCGGCGCAGCGAAGCTGCCTTTTGACGCCTTCGAGGTGCTGGGCACCAAGGCGTTCATGTCGACCAAGAAGGAATTCTTCCGCACCGAGCTCTTGGCGGCGCTGGAGATCGTCGAGCGCGGGCTTGCCCCGGTCGGTGCGATGAAATCGTCCTGGGCCGGCGCGCTCGGCCAGCCGCAGTTCATGCCGACGTCGTTCCTCAAGCATGCCGCCGATTTCGACGGCGACGGCCGCCCCGACATCTGGAATTCGACGCCCGACATACTGGCATCGATCGCCAATTATCTCGTGCATTATGGCTGGGTCAGGAGCCGTGGCTGGGGCTTCGAGGTGACGGTGCCGGAAAGCGTCTCGTGCTCGCTCGAAGGTCCGGACCAGGGCAAGAAGATTTCCCAATGGGCTGATATTGGCATCAGGCGTGTGTCGGGTAAACCGTTCCCGGCGAGCGAACTGAAAGCCGAGGGCTTTCTTTTGATGCCGGCCGGGCGTAGCGGCCCGGCCTTCATCGTGACCCCCAATTTCTACGTGCTGAAGCAGTATAACACCAGCGATCTCTATGCCCTGTTCATCGGCCATGGCGCCGATCGCATCGCCCATGGCGACAGCAATTTCTCGGGCAATTGGGGCGCGGTCGGCGGGCTCTACCGCTCCGACATCGCCGCCCTGCAGCGGGCGCTGGAAGCCAAGGGCTACGATGTCGGCAGCGCCGACGGCCTGCCTGGCTTCAAGACGCGCCGCTCGATTGGCAAATGGCAGGCCAGCAACGGCCGTTCCGCTACCTGCTTTCCCGACCCCGATCTGGTTACCGCGCTGAAATAGCCGGATTTTCGCACCGCCGGTCTGGCCCAATCGACCGTTCTGCAAATGCTCGTTGCCGCGCTCGAAACCGCCGGATATGGTGAGCTGGAACCGCACAAAAATTGCCAATACGACGGTCCGGGGATCACCGTTCGACGCGGCAAGAAATGCCACAACCCTGAGCCGGGAACTCAGGTCAACAAAAACAGGGAACAGTTGAAATGATGATGGAAAAGTTTGCTCTACGCACCCGCTTCTTGCTGGCGGGCGCCGCCATGTCCGCGCTGCTTCTGGCCGGTGCGCCTGCCTTCGCGGTCACGCCCGCCGACACGCTGGTCGAGGGTTTCGCCATCGACGACATCATCTCCATGGATCCGGGCGAGGCATTCGAACTGTCTACCGCCGAAGTCACCGGCAACACCTACGATCTCCTGGTGCGCCTCGACCTCAGCGACACCTCGAAGGTCAAAGGCGATCTCGCCGAAAGCTGGAGCGTCTCCGACGACGGCCTGACCTACACGTTCAAGCTCAAGCCCGGCCTCAAATTCGCCTCCGGCAATCCGATCACAGCGGCGGACGTCGCCTATTCGTTCGAGCGCGCCATCAAGCTCGACAAGAGCCCGGCCTTCATCATCGGCCAGTTCGGCATCGACGGCGGCAACGTCACCGAGAAGGCCAAGGCTGTTGATGACACGACGTTCCAGTTCACCGTCGACAAGGCCTATGCGCCGAGCTTCGTGCTGAACTGCCTGTCGGCGACGGTCGCCTCGGTCGTCGACGCCAAGCTGGTCAAGGAGCATGTCGCGGCGGTCACGCCGAGCGCCGACTACAAATGGGACAATGATTTCGGCAATGCCTGGCTGAAGACCGGCTATGCCGGCTCCGGTGCCTTCAAGCTGCGCGAATGGCGCGCCAACGAAGTTGTCGTCCTTGAGCGCAACGACAATTACTACGGCGAGAAGGCCAAGCTTGCCCGCGTCATCTACCGCAACATGAAGGAAAGCTCGGGCCAGCGCCTGGCGCTGGAAACCGGTGATATCGACGTCGCCCGCAATCTCGAGCCAAACGATCTCGACGCCATCGCCAAGAACGCCGATCTCACCACCACCAGCGCGCCGAAAGGCACGGTTTTTTACATCAGCCTCAACCAGAAGAACCCGAACCTCGCCAAGCCCGAGGTCCGCCAGGCTTTCAAATATCTGGTCGACTACGACGCGTTGAGCTCAACCATCCTCAAGGGCATCGGCGAGATCCACCAGACCTTCCTGCCCAAGGGCGACCTTGGTGCTCTCGACGAAAACCCGTTCAAGCTCGATGTCGCCAAGGCCAAGGACCTGCTTGCCAAGGCGGGTCTCGCCGACGGCTTCAACGTCACCATGGACGTGCGCACCGGCCAACCGACCACCGGCATGGCGGAATCGATCCAGCAGACGCTGGGACAGGCCGGCATCAAGCTGGAGATCATCCCCGGCGACGGCAAGCAGACGCTGACCAAATACCGCGCCCGCAACCACGACATCTATATCGGCCAGTGGGGCCAGGACTATTTCGATCCGAACTCCAATGCCCAGACCTTTGCCAGCAACCCGGACAATTCGGATGAAGCCAAGACCAAGACCCTGGCCTGGCGCAACGCTTGGGACATTCCGGACTTGACCAAGCAGACGGAAGCGGCCCTGCTCGAGAAGGATTCGGCCAAGCGCGCCGCAATGTACGAGGATCTTCAGAGGAAGATCCTCGATACCAGTCCTTTCGTCATCATCCACCAGCAGCTGGAAGTGGCTGGCCTGCGCAAGAACCTCAAGGGCTTTGCGCTCGGCCCGAGCTTCGACACCAACTTCGTCGGCCCTGTTTCGAAGGAGTGATGTCGGCGGACGCGCCGCATGAGCTTGGCTGAAAGGGAAACAACGGCGGGGCGCGGCAGCGCTCGCGCCGTTGCCGCTGCCTCATCGATCGCCCGGTTCCTGGTCATCGCGATAACGACTTATCTCGGTCTGCTCGCGGTGACCTTCTTCATCGGCCGGGTGATCCCGATCGACCCGGTGCTGGCGGTGCTCGGCGACCGGGCGCCGACCAATGTCGTCGAACGAACGCGCCGCGAGATGGGTCTCGACCTGCCGTTGGTCGAGCAGTTCTACATCTATGTCAAACATGCCTTGAATGGTGATTTCGGCACCTCGGTGCTGACCACCAATCCGGTGATGACGGACATCCGCCGCGCCTTTCCGGCGACGCTGGAACTGGCAACACTGGGGACGCTGATCGGTTCGGTGATCGGCGTGCCGCTTGGTGTGCTGGCGGCCGTGCGGCGCGGCAGCATCATCGACCAGATCGTGCGCATCATCGGTCTTGTCGGCTATTCCGTGCCGATCTTCTGGCTGGGGCTGCTGGCGCTGGTGCTGTTCTACGCCAAGCTGCAATGGGTCGCCTTTCCCGGCCGCCTCGATATCGTCTACGAATACACCTTCACGCCGATTACCGGCTTTTACCTGCTGGATGCACTCTGGCAGCGGCAGTGGGACGTATTTGCCGATGCCTTCCGCCACATCATCCTGCCTGCCTCGCTGCTCGGCTATTTCTCGCTCGCCTACATCAGCCGCATGACGCGCTCCTTCATGCTGAACGAACTCACCCAGGAATACATCGTGGCGGCGCGCGCCAAGGGCCTGTCGGAAACGCGCATCATCTGGGGTCACGCGCTGCGCAACGCCGCGGTGCCGATGGTTACGGTGATCGCTCTGTCCTATGCCGGGCTGCTCGAAGGCTCGGTGCTGACCGAGACGGTGTTTTCGTGGCCGGGCATCGGCCTCTACATCACCAATTCGCTGCAGAACGCCGACATGAATGCCGTGCTTGGCGGCACGATCATCATCGGCTCGGTCTTCATCGGCATCAATCTTTTGTCCGACCTGCTCTACCGGCTGCTCGACCCAAGGACCAAGGCAGGATGAGCGCAGAAGCGATTCAAACCCGCCGTGATTGGCTGCTCAGCGAGCGGCCGGCGTCGCGCGCGCAGGCAAGGCTCGGCCGCGCCTATGTGGCCTGGCGGCGCTTTTCCGCCAACCGCCTGGCATTCATCGGTCTGCTCATCATCATCGCCCTGCTGGTGGTCGCGGCCTTCGCCGACGTGCTGGCGCCCTATTCGCCGACATTCGGCGACCTCAAGGGCTCGCGGCTGCTGGCGCCAAGTGCCGCGCACTGGTTCGGCACCGACGATCTCGGCCGCGATATCTATTCGCGCATCATCTTCGGTTCGCGTTGGACGCTCTATGTCGTCATTCTGGTCGCCATCATCGCCGCGCCCATCGGCTTGCTGGTCGGCACCGTTGCCGGCTATGCCGGCGGCTGGACCGATGCGATCCTGATGCGCATCACCGACATCTTTCTCGCCTTTCCGAAGCTGATCCTGGCGCTGGCCTTTGTCGCCGCGCTCGGCCCCGGCATCGAAAACGCGGTGCTCGCCATCGCCATCACCTCGTGGCCGCCCTATGCCCGCATTGCCCGCGCCGAAACGCTGACGGTGCGCAATTCCGATTACATCAAGGCGGTGCAATTGATGGGCGCTTCGCCGTTCCGCATCGTGCTTCGCCACATCATGCCGCTCTGCATCTCCTCGCTGATCATCAGGGTGACGCTCGACATGGCCGGCATCATCCTGACCGCCGCCGGCCTCGGCTTCCTCGGCCTCGGCGCGCAGCCGCCGCTGCCGGAATGGGGCGCGATGATCGCGTCGGGCCGACGCTTCGTGCTCGACCAGTGGTGGGTGGCGGGCGCGCCGGGCTTTGCCATCCTCATCGTCAGCCTCGGCTTCAACCTGCTCGGCGACGGCCTGCGCGACGCGCTCGATCCGCGAAGCGGTGACCAATGAGCACGCTTCTCGAAGTCGACGAGCTGCGCGTCACCTTCCCGACGCGCACCGGCCTGATCGAGGCAGTGCGCGGCGTTTCCTTCTCGCTCGGCCGCGAACGGCTCGGCATCGTCGGCGAGAGCGGTTCGGGCAAGTCGCAGACCGGCCGCGCCATCATGGGCGTCACCCCGCCGCAGGCCGAGGTGACCGCAAAGACGCTTGCTTTCGACGGCATCGACCTGCTGGCCGCCTCGCCGCGCGAGCGCCGCGCACTGCGCGGCAAGCGTATCGCCATGATCCTGCAGGATCCGAAATATTCGCTCGACCCGGTGATGAGCATCGGCCGCCAGATCGTCGAGACACTGCGCACGCATGAGACAGTCTCCAAGGCCGAAGCCCGCGACCGCGCGCTTGCCATGCTGGAGGCTGTGCAGATCCGCGATCCGGCCCGTGTCTTCGACCTGCATCCGCACGAGGTTTCCGGCGGCATGGGCCAGCGCGCCATGATCGCCATGATGCTGATCGCCGGGCCGGAGATGATGATCGCCGATGAGCCGACCTCGGCACTCGACGTCACTGTGCAGCTCGACGTGCTCGGCATCCTCGACCGGCTGGTCAGCGAGCGCGGCATGGGGCTGATCTTCATCTCGCACGACCTGCGCTTGGTCTCATCTTTCTGCGATCGTGTCATCGTCATGTATGCCGGCAAGGTGGTCGAACAGCTCAAAGCCTCGGAGCTCGGCCGTGCCCAGCATCCCTATACGCGCGGCCTGCTCAACTGCATGCCCAAGATCGGCGCCGACCGTCACCCGCTGCCGGTGCTCGACCGCAAGCCGGAGTGGGCAGCATGACGGCAGCCCTTTCCGTCGACAGGCTGGAGGTGGTCTTCGACCGCTTCCGCGCGTTGAAAGGCGTCAGCCTCGAGGTCGAATCCGGTGAATCCTTCGGCCTGGTCGGCGAGTCCGGCTCCGGCAAGTCGACGTTGCTCAGGGCAATCGCCGGCCTGGCGCCGGCCGCATCAGGCACCATCGCGGTCAACGGCAAAACGCTCGGCGCGCGTCGCGACAAGGCGTTTTACCGCGAGGTGCAGATGGTCTTCCAGGACCCGTACGGTTCGCTGCACCCGCGCCAGACCGTCGACCGCCTGCTGCAGGAGCCGCTCGCCATTCACGGCTTCGCCGACGGCGAAAAGCGCATCCAGCGGGCACTCGACGAGGTCGGCCTGGGCACCGGCTTCCGTTTTCGCTATTCGCATCAATTGTCCGGCGGCCAGCGCCAGCGCGTGGCAATCGCCCGTGCCCTGATCCTCGAACCGTCGATCCTGCTGCTCGACGAGCCGACCTCGGCGCTCGACGCTTCGGTGCAGGCGGAGGTGCTGAACCTGCTGGAGGAGATCCGGCGGCGGCGCAAGCTGACCTTTCTGATGGTCAGCCACGACCTCGCCATCATCACCCATATGTGCGAGCGGCTGATGGTGATGCAGAACGGCGAGGCGGTCGAGCACCTGACCGCCGGCGACCTCGTCGAGCGCCGCGTCACCAAGGACTACACGCGCAATCTGCTGAGGGCGAGCGAGGGGTTTGTCAGGACGGCATGAGCGACGGGCGTTCGGTTGCCGACACCGGCATCGACAGGCCCAATCGCCGGGCGACGGTGCCAACTTGAGGAAAACCTGAAATAAGCCCAAAAGAGTCTCAACAGCCATCAAACGAGAGCGGGCGCCGGTCCGGTGAGGGATACGATGACAAATTCAGCCATTTCCGAACGCAAGAACCAGTCGATTTCGCGCGGCGTCGGCATGACCACTCAGATCTATGCCGATCGCGCCGAAAACTCGGAAATCTGGGACGTCGAAGGCCGCCGCTATATCGATTTTTCGTCCGGTATCGCTGTCGTCAACACTGGCCACCGTCACCCTAGGGTGATCGAAGCGGTCAAGGCGCAGCTCGACCGCTTCACCCATACCTGCTACCAGGTCGTGCCCTACGAGAGCTATATCCGGCTGGCCGAACGGCTGAACGGCATGCTGCCCGGCAAGTTCGACAAGAAGACGATTTTTGTCACCACCGGCGCCGAGGCGGTCGAGAACGCTATCAAGATTGCCCGTAACGCCACCGGCCGGCCGGCGGTCATCGCTTTTTCCGGCGGCTTTCACGGCCGCACCTTCATGGGCATGGCACTGACCGGCAAGGTCGTGCCCTACAAGGTCGGCTTCGGCGCCATGCCGGCGGACGTCTTCCATGCGCCGTTCCCGGTTGCGCTGCACGGCGTGTCGGTCGCCGATTCGTTGGCGGCGCTCGACCGGCTGTTCAAGGCCGACGTCGATCCGGCCCGCGTTGCCGCCATCATCGTCGAGCCGGTGCAGGGCGAGGGCGGCTTCTACGAGGCGCCGCGCGACTTCATGACCGCATTGCGCAAGATCTGCGACCAGCACGGCATGCTGCTGATCGCCGACGAGGTGCAGACCGGCTTTGCCCGCACCGGCAAGATGTTCGCCATGGACCACCACGAGGTGGCGGCCGACATCACCACCATGGCCAAGAGCCTGGCCGGCGGCTTTCCGCTGGCGGCGGTCACCGGCCGTGCCGAGATCATGGATGCGCCGAACCCCGGCGGGCTCGGCGGCACCTATGGCGGCAGCCCGATCGGCGTCGCCGCGGCGCATGCCGTGCTCGACGTCATCGACGAAGAGAAGCTCTGCGACCGCGCCAACACGCTGGGCAACCGTCTGAAGCAGCGCCTGCAATCGATCCGTGACGAAGCGCCGGAGATCGTCGATATCAGGGGCCCCGGCTTTATGAACGCGGTCGAGTTCAACGATGTGACGAAGGGCCTGCCGTCGCCGGAACTCGCCAATGCGGTCCGGCTGAAGGCGCTCGACAAGGGTCTGATCCTGCTGACCTGCGGCGTCTACGGCAACGTCATCCGCTTCCTCGCGCCGATCACCATCCAGGACGGCGTCATGAACGAGGCGCTCGACATCCTGGAAAGTTCGATCCGCGACGCCCGCGCCGCCTGAGCGGCGAGGATATGGCCTGGGATTCAACTGCGGCGAAGGCCGAGATAGGCGGCAAGCCGCCGTTCAACGCCCTATGCGAGCACGAAATTCGGCAGTCGAATTGGTGCGTGGAAACGGTTCGGAAGGCAACTGTACACCGAGAAAGGCACAAAGCGGCTCCCACCCTTCGGAGGCCTGATAGGTAAGAAGGCGTTCAGGTGGCAGCGTTGATTTCACGGAAGCGTTATGTGCTTCATAGACAGCGATTGCGTGATCACGGTTATCAAATCGACCGCCAAAGACAGTGTTTCCAATCACCGCCACACCAAAAGACTGTGGATCATTGGTAGCAGCATCCATCGTGAGCCCTATTGTTTGCGCCATGCTGTCATACCAGGCTTCGGGGTCACGAACTGTCAGGATAACCTTCGCATCAGGGTAGTGGTCACTCACTTCGCGCCAAAAATGCGCCGTTGGCCAATCGACCGCGGAAAGATAGCCGGCATATGCCGCATCCCAGGTCGGGAGTTGTCCCTGGCCGGCGGCGCGCCACAGCGTCTTCTGCTCGGGATTGGCGTGGACATCTGCCATGTGATGACACGGCCCGAACCCAAGATGCTCCAACGCGAGCTTCAGCGAATATGTGCCAGTGCGACCCATGCCTGCGCCAATGACATATAGAGCCATGAGCACCCCCCGACGATTTCAATTGGTCAAAATACCGCTGTTTCCTTTACTTCGCTATATGTTTGAAGGTCAGCTCCCGGTCGAACTAGACTAGGTCATTCAGGGTGATTGGGTTTGATCTTATCCCGCAGCGCGGACAGGCTCTTCTTCCTGGAAGGCGGCGAGCGCCGCCTTCAGTCCATCCGGCCCGGTCGCGACAATCTGCGGCGACGGCGAAAAGCCGGCGCCGAGCATCTTGCGGCCAAGCATGTGGTCGCCGGGCCGGTTGACCGATTCGATGCCGAGCAGCCGGCTTCCGGCGTAGTGATAGATGGAGAATTTGTTCTCGGCCACGTCGCCCAGCACGAGATGGCTGTCGCCGCCCGCAATCAGGCCGACCATCTGCAGCTTCATGTCGCCGATATCGGACCAGAACCACGGCACCGCCGAGTAATTGTCGGTGTGGCCGGCGATGGTGCGTGCGGCGAGCCGCGCCTGGTCGGTGGCGTTCTGCACCGATTCCAGCCGCACGTCGCCGCCTGTGAACCAGTGCCGGTAGGACGCCGCGTCGCCGATGGCGAGGATTTCCGGCACCGACGTGCGCATCTGCTGGTCGACGCGGATGCCGTTGGCGATGGCAATGCCGGCGGCTTCGGCCAATTCGACATTCGGCACGACGCCAATGCCGATGACGACCATCTGCGCCGGCAATCTTTCGCCAGATGAGGTGATTGCAGCCGAAACACGGCCGTTCTCGCCCTCCAGCCGTTCGATGGTGGTGCCGGTAAGGATGCGCACACCGGTCGCCTCCAGCCGCTGGCGCACATGGCCGGCGATGACCGGCGCGACGGCGCGCCCGAGCAGCCGGTCAACCGCCTCGACCACCGTGACCTTGCGGCCGGCGGCGGTGAGCGTTGCGGCAATCTCAAGGCCGATGAAGCCGCCGCCGAGGATGACGACCTCCTCGCTTTGCGCGCTTAATTCGCGGATCAGGCGGGCATCACTGAGCGAGCGCAGCGACACAACGCCAGAAAACTCCGACCCCGGCAGCGGCAGCAGGCGCGGACGCGCGCCGGTGGCGAGGATCAGCCGGTCGAACGGCAGCACGCCGCCTGATATCTCCAGCCGGCGGCCGGCGACGTCGATCCGCTCGACCCGGAGGCCTGGCCGGTAGTCGATGGCGCTGCCGGTATAAAAAGCCTCGCCGCGCAACGGTTGCGGCTTTGCTTGCTGATCCTTGATGAAGGTCTTCGACAGCGGCGGCTTGTGGTAGGGCAATTCGTCTTCGTCGCCGATCAGGATTACCGGCCCGTCATAGCCTTCTTCGCGCAGACTGGCGGCCGCTTGCACGCCCGCATGACCCGCACCGACAATGACGACCCCGATCTTCATAACAGCCCGATTCCTCACCCAAATCTAGGACGTCACGCCAGGTGGCGATTGTCTGGTCCCGCCGCAAGAGCGCCGATCCGGGTCGCACCCGGAACGGCCGCCTGTCAACCGCGTCATGCGCCGGCATTCCTATACATCGGTGTTAAAGTTGACAGTTCTAGTTTAGAATAATTCTAAACTATTGTTTCAATTGAATTTTTTCTACGCCACCAGTTGACATCCGGTGTCTTCGCCGTTTTATGGAAGCTCGCGCGTCAGCGCATCCCTTTGATGTCTGGGCCTTGAACCCTTTCGATTGGAGGCATTTCGGTGTCTTTCTTCCGCGAACCGCGCGATGGCGCGACCCTTCTTTGCCCGCTGGCAGCTGCCCGCCGCGGCGCCGGCATTTCATTGATTCCCGAGGAGAGACAGTCATGAGAACGATGATCAGGGCACGGTATGGCGGCAGGCTTGCGGCGATCGGGGCCACCGCGATGCTCACGGCGGCTGTGTTCGTGCTGCCGGCCAAGGCGCAAACCGATGCCAAGGCGGTCATCAAGACCTATTCCGACATCGCGCTCGCCAAATACGAGGATTCGCTGATCACGGCCGAGGCGCTCGACAAGGCTGTCGATGCGCTGCTCGCCAAGCCATCGGCCGAGACGCTGAACGCCGCCCGCGAGGCCTGGAAGGCATCGCGCGTTCCCTATCAGCAGACCGAGGTCTATCGCTTCGGCAATGCCATCGTCGACGACTGGGAAGGCAAGGTGAACTCCTGGCCGCTCGACGAGGGCTTGATCGACTATGTCGCCAAGGGCTACGGCACCGAGTCGGATGCCAACGCTTTATACACCGCCAATGTGATCGCCAATAAGTCGATCGAGATCAACGGCAAGAAGGTCGACGCCACCAATCTGACGCCGGAGTTCCTCTCCGGCACCCTGCAGGAGGCCGGCGGTATCGAGGCCAATGTGGCGACCGGCTATCACGCCATCGAATTCCTGCTTTGGGGTCAGGACCTGCACGGAACCGGTCCGGGCGCCGGCGAGCGGCCCTACACCGATTACGACCTCGCCAATTGCACCGGCGGCAATTGCGACCGTCGGGCGCGATACCTGAAATCGGCGAGCGACCTTCTGGTTTCCGATCTAAAGGATATGGTCGACGACTGGAAGGAAGGCGGCGCCGCCCGCAAGAACCTTGTCGATGGCGAGCCGAACGCCGCCATTTCGACCATCTTCACCGGGATGGGCTCGCTGTCCTATGGCGAACTCGCCGGCGAGCGGATGAAGCTCGGCCTTTTGCTGCACGATCCGGAAGAGGAGCATGATTGCTTCTCCGACAACACCTACAACTCCCATCTCTACGATGCGATCGGCATCCGTGCCGCCTATCACGGCAGCTACACGCGGCTTGACGGCACTGTCGTCGAGGGGCCGTCGGTGGCCGACATGGTCAAGGCGGCCGATCCGGCGATCGACAGGGAATTGTCGGCTAAACTGGATATCACCATCGCCAAGATGGAGGCCATCAAGGCGCGGGCGCTTGCCGGCGAGGCCTATGACCAGCAGATCGCCGAGGGTAACGCTGACGGCAACGCCACCGTGCAGGCGGCGATCGACGCGCTGGTCGATCAGACCAAGTCGATCGAACGCGCCGTCGGCACCCTGAAGCTCAATGCCATCGCCTTCGAGGGCTCGGACAGCCTCGATTCACCGGACAAGGTGTTCCAGTAAACTTCGAAACCAACAGCCACGCGGCGCAATGAGCGCCGTTAGCCAGAGCGACAAATGCTGATCTGCCATTGCAACATCATCACCGAAAAGGAGATAGAGCAGACGATCGTCGGACTGCTGGATGAGGACCCCTGGCAGCTGATCGTGCCGGCGAAGGTCTACCATGCCATGCACAAGCGCGGTCGCTGTTGCGGCTGCTTCCCAAATGTGGTCGAAACGATCATTCGGGTCACCGAAAATTATCACGCCCGCTCGGCGGCGAGCGGCGTGGACATCGTTTCACACCTGGATCGCGTCAGAGGCCTGCGCGTCCAATACGGGAGCAGAATCCATGAAAGGCGAACAGCAGATCATAGAGCGGCTTAACGAGGCTCTGTTTCTGGAACTTGGAGCGGTCAATCAATATTGGGTGCATTTCCGGCTGCTGGAAGACTGGGGATACGCCAAGCTGGCGAAGAAGGAACGCGCTGAATCGATCGAAGAAATGCACCATGCCGACCGGCTCGTGGCGCGCATCATCTTCCTTGAGGGCCATCCGAACCTGCAGTCCGTGGCGCCGCTGCGTATCGGGCAGAATGTCAAGGAAGTGCTCGAATCCGATCTTGCCGGCGAATATGACGCGCGCACCGCCTACAAGCGTTCGCGCGAGGTTTGCAACGAAGCAGGCGACTACGTGACGATGAAGCTGTTCGAGGAATTGCTGGCTGACGAGGAAGGTCACATCGACTTCCTCGAGACGCAACTCGACCTGCTCGCCTCCATCGGCGAGGAAAAGTACGGCCAACTCAACGCAGCGTCGGCCGACGAGGCGGAATAAGGACATGCCGGAATGCGGCGCCCCCTAGATTTCTTGCGCCTCTTGCCGGCCGAAGATTGCGGCCTGCCGCCTCAGAAGAAGCCGCGGTACGGGATCCTTCGCGGCCCTTTTCTTGCCGTGGTGGCGACGCTCACAGCCTCGGCGCTGGCCGGAGCGCCGCAACCGGCGGGGCTTGCCACCAGCCGCACCGATCTGACGCCGAAGGATCTGGCGCGCGTCATCGCGATCACCAGGCCGACCAGCGATTTCTCCAAGCCCGAGCAATTCGAATTGATGCAGGGCGGCGCCGGCACCTCGAAGAAGGACGTCAACAAGGATGCCTTCTCGCAATCCTCCGCCAACATCGGCTTCGAGGAAGAGGGTACCTTCAAGCTCGGCAATGCCATTTTCCGCAAGAACTGGGTGTCGTCGCCATCCTCGACACAAGCCTCGGATGGGCTCGGTCCGCTGTTCAACGAGCGCGCCTGCCAAAACTGTCATCTGAAGGACGGCCGCGGCCATCCGCCCGAAGGCGACAGCGGCACCACCTCGATGTTCCTGCGCCTGGCAAGGGAAGCCAGTACCGAGGAGGAGAAAGCCGCGCTCGCCGATCACAAGGTGCTCAACTTTCCCGACCCGGTCTATGGCACACAACTTCAGGAGCTAGCCGTTCCCGGCCTGCAGGGCGAAGGCAGGATGCATGTCGATTATCAGGAGCAGAAAGTAAAACTGGCGGACGGCAGCGTCGTGTCGCTGCGCAAGCCGAGCTATTCGGTCGAGGGTCTCGCCTACGGGCCGCTCGATCCGCACACCACGCTGTCGCCGCGCATGACACCGCCGATGATCGGCCTTGGCCTGGTGGAGCAGATCGCTCCTGCCGACATCCTTGCGCATGCCGATGCGACCGACCGCGATGGTGACGGGATTTCCGGCAGGCCCAACATAATACGCGACAGCAGCAGCGGTGAACTGACGCTCGGCCGTTTCGGCTGGAAGGCGCAGGCGGCTTCGATCCGTCAGCAATCGGCGGACGCTTTTGCCGGCGATATCGGCATTTCGACGCCTGAGGTGCCGAGGCACTGGGGCGATTGCAGCGCCGCAGAAAAGACCTGCCTTGCCCTACCCAACGGTGTACAGGAGCGCCTCGGTCCGGTCGAAGCGCCGTCGCCGGTCGTGGACCTCGTCACCTTCTATTCGCAAAACCTTGCCGTGCCGGCTCGGCGCGATCTCGACAGACCGGATGTGCTCGCCGGCAAAAAACTGTTCTACGATATGGGCTGCATCTCCTGCCATACGCCGAAATTCGTCACCCGTCGCGGAACCCCGAACAGAGCGCACGCCTTCCAGCTGATCTGGCCTTATTCCGATTTCTTGCTGCATGACATGGGACCCGGCCTTGCCGACGGACAGGCGGTGGGCGAGGCCACGGGAAGCGAATGGCGCACGCCGCCGCTGTGGGGCATCGGGCTCACCCAGACCGTCAGCGGCAACACCTTCTTCCTGCATGACGGGCGCGCACGCAGCCTGGCCGAGGCAATCCTGTGGCATGGCGGCGAGGGCGAGAAGGCGCGTGACCGCTTTGCCGCTGCCAATGCGGCCGAACGCGCCGCGCTGATGAAGTTTCTGGAGTCGCTCTGATGCGGAAGCGTCTTGCACTCGCGCTGATGCTGGTCCTCGCCGATGCGCTGCCGGCATCCGCCGCGGTGAAGGCTTCGGATGTGATCCAGCGGGCGATCGACGGCTTCGTCCGCCCGGCCTATACCAGGCTGCATGACCATGCGGACAGCTTGGCCAAGACCATGCACGCGCTTTGCCAGGCGCCTTCGCAAGATACTCTCGATGCGGCACGCGCCGAATTCTCAGGCGTCGTGGATGCCTGGTCGGTGGTGGAAATCATCCGTTTCGGGCCGATCGCCGAAAACAACCGGCTTGAGCGCATGCTGTTTTGGCCGGACCGCAAGAGCATCGGCCTGAAGCAGGTGCAGGCAGCACTGGCCGGCAAGGATCCGGCGGCCGCCGATCCGGCCCAACTGGCGACAAAGAGTGTCGCCATGCAAGGGCTCGGCGCATTGGAGTTCGTGCTCTACGGCGATGACGCCGGTCAATTGGCCGGCAAGGGCGACGCCTATCGCTGCGCCTATGGTGCAGCCATTGCCGGCAATGTCGAGACGATTGCCGCCGAGGTCGGCGAGGCCTGGAACAAGCCCAACGGCTTTGCCGCGCTCTGGGCCCATCCCGGTCCGCAGAACGCGCTCTATCACGACGGAACCGAAGCGGTGACCGAACTGGTCGGCGTCTTCATCAACGAGTTGGAAATGGTTCGCGACGTGCGCCTGAAAGGCTTCCTGGGCGCCAAGCCGGAGGCCGACAAACCGAAACAGGCGATTTATTGGCGCTCGCAGAACACCGCACGCTCGCTGACCGGCAATCTGGCGGGCATGGATGCGCTGTTCCAGGCCTCCCAGCTTGGCGATGCGCTGCCGCCTGATGCACGCTGGATGGCGGAATCGGTCCACATCCAATTCACCAACGGGATCGAGGCCGCCAAGGCGATCAGGGGTCCGATCGACAAGGCACTAGCCGATCCGACGTTGCGCCAGAAGCTCGACTACTTCGCACTGGTGACATCCAGCCTGACGACCCTGATCGGCACCAGGCTGACCGCCGAATTCGGCCTGACCGCCGGGTTCTCGTCACTGGATGGCGACTGATCATGAGGACGCCGCTGATCGATCGGCGCGATTTCCTGAGGGCCGCCGGCGCTGGTTTCGTGGCGGCGATGGCGCCGTCGGCCTGGGCAAATACACTCGACGCCGACGCGGTCTTCGCCACGGCTTTCGTCAAGCGCGACGGCAGCTATGGCGCGGCCGTCCTGTCCGAGGCCGGCAAGTTGTTGCACACGATCGATCTGCCCGATCGGGGCCACGACGTTACCTTCGACCCGGTGTCTAAGCGTTCGGTGGTGTTTGCCAGGCAGCCGGGCACCTTTGCTGTCGTCTTCGACCATACCGGCCGCGATGAACCGCACACCATTGCCAGCGTTGCCGGCCGGCATTTCTTCGGCCATGGCGTGTTTTCGGCCGATGGCACGCTGCTCTACGCAACCGAGAACGATTTCGACAATGCCGACGGCGTCGTCGGCGTCTATGACGCGCATGCGAAATTCAAGCGCATCGGCGAGTTCCCGACCTACGGCACAGGCCCGCACGAGCTTTTGCTGCTTTCCGACGGCAGGACGATTGCTGTGGCCAATGGCGGCATCGAGACGCATCCGGATTATGGCCGCGCCGAGCTCAACATCGCAACGATGAAGCCTTCCTATGTTCTGGTCGACCGCCTTACCGGCGATCTCACCGAAAAGCACGAATTGCCGCCAGCGCTGCACCAACTGTCGATCCGCCATATGGATGCCGACCGCTCCGGCACCGTCTGGTTCGGCTGTCAATACAGGGGGCCGGGTACCGATCGTCCCCCACTGCTCGGCCGCGCGCCGCGCGGCATGGACTTGAAATTGCTCGACATGCCGCAGGACGTGCTCTCGGCCTTCAGAAATTATATCGGCTCGGTCGCGGCCAACCCTGCCGCCGGCACCATCGCCGTGTCTTCGCCTGAGGGGAATTCGCTTGCCGTGATCGACACGGCCAGCGGCCGCATCGTCGCCAGCAAGGCGCTGGTCGAGGTCTGCGGCGTTGCACCCGATGGGGAAAGCTTCATGGCGACGACCGGCGCCGGCGAAATCGTCGAGGCCGGTGGCTCGATACGTTCCGAGCCGGACTATGTCTGGGACAATCACCTGCTGCGTATCGAGCAGGTCGGCTAGTTCCGATACCTATTGTGGCGATTGCGTGCGTTGGAACTTACATTCTTGGACCCGCGCCGAAGCCAAGTCGCCTGACGATTTATCCATTATTCCCTTGCGGGGATCAGCCCTGGCGGGCACAGGGAAGCTGTTTTCAAACCTGTCTCAACCGGCCGCTTCATGAAGTTGCTTGCCATCGACTGTGCCGCAAATCTCTGCGCCGCCTGCGTCTACGACGCGGCGGCCGGGAAAGAACTCGGCCGTTCGGTGCTCGATCTCGGTAAGGGGCATGCCGAGCATCTGATGGGTGTCATCGAAAAAGCGTTGGGGACCAGCAGAACCGACTATTCCGGCCTCGGCGCCATTGCCGTTTCGACGGGTCCTGGCTCCTTCACCGGTCTGCGAGTCGGCGTCTCGGCGGCGCGCGGCCTAGCGCTGGCGCTGAAAATCCCGGCGATCGGCGTGACGACTCTGGAGGCACTGGCGGCAGAGACCGCAGCGATATTTCCCCGCCGCGCCGTGCTCGCAGCGCTCGATGCAGGCCGCGAGGAGATCCATGCGGCACTTTACGATGAGAGGTCGGTTCTGATCTATGGTCCGGCTGTGACCACGCTCTCGCAAGCCGCAGCCATGGCGATCGACATCTCTCCGGTTCTGGCGGGCACGGCGGCAACCCAAATTGCCGCGGCAGCCGGGAGCAGCTTCGATCTCGGCGGGACGGCGGCCACCGCCGACATCGCTGTCTATGCCGGGCTGGCTGCGGCCCAAGGTGCCGGTAAACACGGTGAGGGCGAAAAGCCGAAACCGCTCTATCTGCGGGGCGCCGACGCCAAGCCGCAGGCCGGCTTTGTTCTATCCAGGCAAAAAAACTGATGCGCATTCCATTCCTCCAGCCGCGTCGCAGGGACTATGCGATCGAGCCGCTGACGGTTGCCGACAGCGCGGCCATGTCGGTGCTGCATCGCGAGGATTTCGCGCGGTCGTGGACCGACGACGAATTCGCCGCGCTGCTCGAGCAGGACACGGTGTTCGGCTATGCCGCGCGCGAGACCGGACAGGGCGCCAAGCCGCCGGTCGGCTTCGTGCTGGCGCGGCTGGCCGCCGGCGAGGGGGAGATCCTGACGGTCGCAGTGGCACGCTCGCACCGGCGCCGGGGGCTCGGCTGGCAATTGATGGATGCGGTGCTGCGTGAACTGCACGCACAGCGCGCCGAGGCGCTTTTCCTTGAGGTCGACGAGACCAACGTCGCCGCGATCGCGCTCTACCGGCGGCTCGGCTTCCGCGAGGTCGGCAAGCGCGCCAACTATTACAAGTCGCCGGAGCACGGCCCGACCGGCGCGCTTGTCATGCGCCGCGATCTTCGCTAGCCAAACGCCGGGGTGGTGCGGATGATAGGAAAAATCAGGGTTTTCCTGGCGCTGGGGCTGGTTGTCGTCGGCTCATTGGTGCTTGTGCCGCTGCAGGTCTTGTCGATGAAGACCGGGCTCTGGCGCGAGACCTTCATCCTGAAGATCTGGCACAGGATGATCATCAGGGCGCTCGGGCTGCGCATCCATGTCAAAGGGGCGCTATCCGGCCAACGCCCATTGCTGATTGCTGCCAACCACATCTCCTGGACCGACATCATGGTGCTGGGATCGATGGTCGACGTGACGTTCATCGCCAGGGCCGACATGGCAGGCTGGCCGCTGATCGGCATGCTGTCGAAGCTGCAACGCACCGTCTTCATCGAACGTGAGCGCAAACGTTCGTCGGGCGACCAGGCGAGCGAGATCGCCCGCCGGATGGCCAAGGGGGACGCCATGGTGCTGTTCGCCGAAGGCTCGACCGGCGACGGCAACATGATCCTGCCGTTCAAGAGCACACTGTTCGGCGCCGCTACGATGGCGATTGCTGAAGGGGCGGCCGAACAGGTCTTCATCCAGCCGGTGGCGATCGTTTATACGCGCCTGCATGGCGTGCCACTCGGCCGCCGGCATCGGCCGGTTGCCGCCTGGATCGGTGATGAGGAACTGATGCCGCACCTCAAGGTGCTGATGGCCGAGGGCGCTCTCGACGTCGAGGTGCATTTTGGCGAAGCGATTGCTTTCTCCAAGGGCTCCAGCCGCAAGGAGACGGCAAAGCAGATGGAACGCCAGGTGCGCGAGATGGTGCAGGCGGCGCTCGCCGAACCGCGCCCGAGCCGGTAGTCTGCGCGATACCGGCCAGATTCGTCTGTTTTTTGTCAGGGAAAGGCGCTAGAAGCCGCGAAATGGAATTGAACACGATAGAACGCGACGACCTCGGCGCTGCCGCCGAAGACCTGGTCGTTCCGCCTGCCGCGACCAGGAAGGTCTTCGTCAAGACCTATGGCTGCCAGATGAACGTCTACGATTCGCAGCGCATGACCGATGCTCTGGCCATCGACGGCTATGCCGCGACAGACGCCATTGGCGAGGCCGATCTGGTGCTGCTCAACACCTGCCACATCCGCGAGAAAGCGGCGGAAAAGGTCTATTCCGAACTTGGGCGCATCCGGGAGTTGAAGGCGGAACGTGCCAAGGCCGGGCGCGAAATGCTGGTCGGCGTCGCCGGCTGCGTGGCGCAGGCCGAGGGTGCCGAGATCATCCGTCGCTCGCCGGCCGTCGATCTGGTCATCGGCCCGCAGACCTACCACCGGCTGCCCGCTGTGCTGGCGAAGGCGCGGAGCGGAGAAAAGATCGTCGAGACCGACTATGCCGTCGAGGACAAGTTCGAGCATCTGCCGCAGCCCAAGCGCGCCGAACTGATCAGGCGCGGCGTGACGGCGTTCTTGACCGTTCAGGAAGGCTGCGACAAATTCTGCACCTTCTGTGTCGTGCCCTATACGCGCGGCTCGGAAGTCTCGCGGCCGGTGGCACAGATCGTCGCCGAGGCCGAGCGCCTGGCGGATGCCGGCGTGCGCGAGGTGACGCTGCTCGGCCAGAACGTCAACGCCTGGCATGGAAGAGGCGAAGACAGCGAGGAATGGGGCCTTGGCCGGCTGCTGTTCAGGCTCGCAGAGATTCCAGGTCTGGCGCGGCTGCGCTACACGACCAGCCATCCGCGCGACATGGACGATGAATTGATCGCCGCCCATCGTGATTTGCCCGCGCTGATGCCCTATCTACATTTACCGGTGCAATCCGGCTCCGACCGCATACTCAAGGCGATGAACCGCAGGCATATGGCCAAGGACTACCTGACGTTGATCGACCGCATCCGTGCCGCGCGGAACGACATCGCACTGTCCGGCGATTTTATCGTCGGCTTTCCCGGTGAGACGGAAGCGGATTTCGAGGCGACGATGCAGTTGGTGAAAGACGTCAACTATGCCTCGGCCTTCTCGTTCAAATACTCTCCGCGGCCCGGCACGCCGGGCGCCGAAATGAACGATCAGGTGCCGGAGGCCGTCAAGGACGAGCGCCTGCAGCGATTGCAAGCACTGCTTCTGAAACAGCAGCGGCATTTCGGCGCAAGCCTGGTCGGCAGGACCATCGACACGCTGGTCGAAAAGCCGGGCCGCCAGGCCGGCCAGAAGGTTGGCCGCTCGCCGTGGCTGCAGCCGGTTATTGTTGATGAAAAGGCTGGCGAAATCGGTGACATTATCCAGGTACGAATCACGAAGACGGGCTACAACAGCCTGTTCGCCGAATTGGCCTGAAGGCCTCGGCAGATGAGGAGAGACGGTTGAGCGCTGCTGAAGTCAAGAACCTGCCCCAGAATCTACCCTCCGGGGCCTCGGATATGGCGCACATCGTACTGACTTTCGACAATAACAAGCTTGCCAGCGCCCTTTACGGCCAGTTCGACGAGAATCTGGCCCGGCTCGAGCAGAAGCTCGGCGTCGACATCCGCTCGCGTGGCAACCAATTGACCATCAAGGGCTCTTCCTCGGCCGCCGAGCAGGCACGCCGCGCCTTGGACAATCTTTACGGCATTCTGCAGAAAGGCACTGATATCGGCCAGTCCGATGTCGACGGTGCGGTGCGCATGGCGATCGCCACCGACGACCAGCTGACGCTGCCGACGCTGGAGCGCAAGGGCAAGGTGTCCGCCGCCCAGATATCGACACGCAAGAAGACCATCTATGCCCGCTCGCTGAACCAGGACGCCTATATGCGCGCGCTGGAGCGGTCGGAACTCGTCTTCGGCATCGGCCCGGCCGGCACCGGAAAGACCTACCTGGCGGTGGCGCACGCGGCAATGCTGCTCGAACGCGGCATGGTCGAACGCATTGTGCTGTCGCGCCCTGCGGTCGAGGCCGGCGAACGGCTTGGCTTTCTGCCGGGCGACATGAAGGAGAAGGTCGATCCCTATCTGCGGCCGCTCTATGATGCACTCTACGACATGATGCCGGCCGACAAGGTCGAACGGGCGATTGCCGCCGAGGTCATCGAGATCGCGCCGCTGGCGTTCATGCGCGGCCGTACGCTGGCGCATGCCGCCGTCATCCTCGACGAGGCGCAGAACACCACGCCGATGCAGATGAAGATGTTCCTGACCCGGCTCGGCGAGAACTCGCGCATGATCGTCACCGGTGATCCGACCCAGATCGATCTGCCGCCGAACACCAAGTCCGGCCTGGTCGAGGCGCTGAGAATTCTCGACGGCGTCACCGGCATGGTGACGGTCCGCTTCAATGAAGGCGACGTCGTCAGACATCCGCTGGTCGCCGAGATCGTCAAGGCCTACGACCGTGACGGCAAGCTGGCCAGGGGCTTGGGTGTCGAAAGCTGATATGATTATGCGGCCGCATGGCTGAGGAGCAAAAGGCGGGAGGGCCGCTTCCCGTCGAGATTGATATCGCCATAGAGGCGGGCGACTGGCCCGACGAGACGACGCTGACGCGGCTGGTCGACCACGCCGTATCGGCCGCCTTTGCCGAAACCGGTGCGGTCGGCGGTTCCGAGCTCAGTATCGTCTTCTCCGACGATGCCCATATCCGTACGCTCAATGCCGGCTGGCGCGGCAAGGACAAGCCGACCAACGTCCTGTCTTTTCCGGCTTTTCCCTTTGCCAGGGGCGGGCCTCTGCCGCCGATGCTCGGCGACATTGTGCTGGCCGCCGAGACTGTCGCGCGAGAGGCGGCACTGGAAGACAAGCCCGTCGAGGACCATATCTCCCATCTCGTCATCCATGGCCTGCTGCATTTGCTCGGCTATGATCACGAAACGGATGCCGAAGCTGAACTGATGGAAGCGACAGAGCGCGCAGCACTTGCGAGGCTTGCCATTCCCGATCCCTACACGTAATTACAAAAGACCAATTGACCGGACGATGATGAACGACAAACCAGAGACTGCCGCCCGCTCCGACGCCGGCAGTGCGATCAAGCCTTCCGAAACGACGGAAGAGGGCTCGAGTCCGAGTACCACGACCGGCAGCTTCGCCAGCGAGGCATCGCCTGCCGGTCCTTCCCTGTTCGATCGCGTGCTCGGGCTTTTCAGGCACCGCAACGGCACCAGCCTGCGCGAGGAGATTGCCGGTGCGCTTGCCGAAACGGCGAGCGATGCAGAATCCTTCTCGCCCGGCGAACGCGCCATGCTCAACAACATCCTGCGCCTGCGCGAAGTGCGGGTCGAGGATGTCATGGTGCCGCGCGCCGACATCGAGGCGGTCGAGATCACGACGAAGCTCGGCGATCTTCTGGGGCTGTTCGAACAGTCCGGCCACTCCCGCATGCCAGTTTATTCGGAGACGCTCGACGATCCGCGCGGCATGGTTCATATCCGCGACGTGCTGGCGCATATCACCAAGGTCGCCCGCGTCAGAAAGGGCAGGACGACCAGGAAAACCCCGGTCGCGACGGTTCTCGATCTCGCCCAGGTCGATCTGGCGCGCACCATCGGCGATCTCAACCTGATCCGACCGGTGCTGTTCGTGCCGCCGTCGATGCTCGCCTCCGACCTGATGGGGCGAATGCAGACGACGCGCACCCAGATGGCGCTGGTCATCGACGAATATGGCGGCACCGACGGCCTCGTCTCGCTCGAGGACATCGTCGAGATGGTGGTCGGCGACATCGAGGACGAGCATGACGAGGACGAGCCGATGATCACCCAGGCCGGCGAAGGCGTCTTCATCGTCGACGGCAAAGCCGAGATCGACGACGTCGCCAAGATGATCGGCGAGGATTTCGCCGCCGGCGAGCACGGCGAATATGTCGACACGATCGGCGGTATGATCTTCAACACGCTTGGCCGGGTGCCCGCGCGCGGCGAAGTGGTGCAGGCCATACCCGGCTTCGAGTTCCATGTGCTCGACGCCGATCCGCGCCGCGTCAAGCGCGTGCGCATCGTCGAGACCTTGAAGGGCGAGCGGCGGCGCCGCGCCGTCCGCACCGAGCAGGCTTGAAAGACGCGGCTTGCCCGATGGCGGTTGCGGACCCGTTCAAGCACTCGACGCTGGGCTCCGGCGTCTTCTACCAGGATCCGCGGGCCGCATTGACATGGCTTGAAAAAGCCTTCGGCTTCGAGCCGAGCATGGTTGTCAGCGATGCCGATGGCAGGCTCGTCCATTCCGAGATGCGGTTCGGCAATGGTTATATCATCGTCGATTCCGAATGGGCCGGCCACGTCGCCAGTCCGGCTTCAGTTGCGGGCAGGAACACGCAATCGGTCTATGTGCGCCTCAAGGATGGGATAGATGCCCATTGTAACCGTGCAAGGGCGGCGGGAGCCGAGATCATCGAGGAGCCTGCCGACCAGTTTTACGGTGAACGGCAGTACAGGGCGCGCGATCCTGAAGGCCATGTCTGGACCTTTTCCCAGACTGTCCGCTCTGTCCCCCGCGAAGAGGCTGAGCGGCTGGGCGGGCTGAAGATACAAGGCTGGCATCGATAGCCATGGGCGGACTAGGTCGCCCGGTTTGGAGGCAAGCCCGCGGCCTGATAAATCTTGCTTCCTGATTCGCACGACTCGGAAGCATTGATGGAGCGCCAGGCCGGCCGGATAATTCTGCTTTGGGGCTGGCGGCGCGCGCTGGTGGCGTTTCTTGCCGGGGCGCTGGCGGTTCTTGCCCAAGCGCCTTACGATTTCTTCGCCGTCGGTTTCGTTTCGTTCCCACTGCTGGTGTGGCTTCTCGATGGCGCGACCGGCGAAGCCTCGGACGGTTTTCTGCGGCGCTTGCAGCAGGCTTTCGCCGTCGGCTGGTGGTTCGGTTTCGGCTACTTTCTTGCCGGTCTCTGGTGGGTCGGCTCGGCGCTTCTGGTCGAGGCCGACAGCTTTGCCTGGGCCTTGCCGTTCGCGGTGGTCGGCATCCCCCTCGCGCTGGCCTTCTTTTACGGTTTCGCTGCCGTGGTTGCCCGGCTGTTGTGGAGCAACGACATCGGCCGCATCGCCGCGCTCGCCTTCGGCTTTGCGCTGGCGGAATGGCTGCGCGGCTTCCTGTTCACCGGCTTTCCGTGGAATGCCGTCGGCTATGCGGCGATGCCGGTGCCTTTGCTGATGCAGAGCGTCTCGGTGACTGGCATGGTCGGCATGAACGCGCTGGCGGTCTTCGTCTTCGCGCTGCCGGCGCTGCTTGCGGCGCGCCAGCATCTTCGCCTGGGCGCGGCGTTGCTTGTCGTTCTCGTCGCCGCCCATGCCGGCTTCGGCTATATCCGGCTCGCCGCCCCCGAAAAACCGGCGGCCCATAGCCTCGACGTCCGTATCGTGCAACCTGCCGTCGATCTCACCGAAAAATGGGATGCCTCGGTGCGTGACCGCATCTTCGCCACCATGATGGGGCTTTCGGCCAAGGCACCGGAACCCGGCCATGACAGGCCGCAATTGATCCTGTGGCCGGAGACCTCCGTGCCGTTTCTGTTCACCGAACGTCCGGATGCCTTGCCTGCCATCGGAGAGATGCTTGGCGATGGCCAGATGCT
Source organism: Mesorhizobium sp. M0136 (assembly GCF_040322515.1). Lineage (NCBI taxonomy): Bacteria > Pseudomonadati > Pseudomonadota > Alphaproteobacteria > Hyphomicrobiales > Phyllobacteriaceae > Mesorhizobium > Mesorhizobium sp. M0136. The sequence goes on along the minus strand of NZ_JAMYTP010000001.1, from coordinate 230,632 downwards.
GGTTGCCGGCGTCGTTCGCGAGGAAGGCGGCTCGGCGGCCCGCAGCCGTTACTACAACTCGGTCGTGGCGATCGACGACAGGGGCGAAATCGTCGATGCCGTGGACAAGGTCCACCTGGTGCCCTTCGGCGAATATCTGCCTTTCGCCGATCTGCTCGGCCGCTTCGGGCTTGAGCAGCTTGTTGCCGGTCCGATGACCTTCGCGGCGGGCAATGAGCGGCACCCGATCACGCTGCCCGGCGGGATCCGAGCGCTGCCATTTATTTGCTATGAGGTCATCTTCTCCGATCTCGTCGCGGTTGACGCAACGTCAGCCGAGCTTATTGTGAACGTCACCAATGACGCCTGGTTCGGCGACACGCCAGGGCCGTACCAGCACTTCAGGCAGGCGCAGATCCGGGCGGTGGAGAATGGGGTACCCCTGTTGCGCGCGGCTAATAACGGCATTTCGGCCGTTGTCGACCCGCGCGGCCGCATCGTCGACGCGCTGGCAATCGATGCACGCGGCGCCATCGATGTGCGTGTGCCGATCTCCAACCAAGCCATCGTTTCCTCCAGCCAACGACGCATTAACGGAATGCTGATCATGTTTTTGCTCGCCGTAGCGGCATGCATTTTGAACGTAAGGCAAAGGCTACGGGCGAATTGACAGCCGACACATTAGAAACTCATACTGTAAGCGCCTGAAAATTTTCGAAGTCGATAAGGTCGTTCTGTTGGGGCACGGGCCGCGGCGTCGTTTGGGCAGCAAAATAGAAAAAGCCGGAAAAATTCGGCGAGGACAAAATGACAGAAGAAAACAAGAAAAAGCCGAATCCGATCGACATCCACGTCGGAAGCCGCATCCGGCTTCGCCGCAATATGCTGGGAATGAGCCAGGAAAAACTGGGCGAAAACCTCGGCATAACGTTCCAGCAGATCCAAAAGTACGAAAAAGGCACCAATCGCGTCGGCGCCAGCCGTTTGCAGGCAATCGCCTCCATACTCGGCGTGCCCGTCGCCTTCTTTTTCGAGGATGCGCCCGGTCAGGAGCCCGTGGGCAACCGTGGATTTGCCGAGGATGCGTCGATGACCTCCGCCGTCGAATTCTGCGGCAGCCCGGAAGGGCTCCAGCTGAACCGCGCCTTCGTCAAGATCGCCGACGTGAAAGTGCGCCGTAAGATCATTGAGCTTGTGAAGTCGCTCTCCACCGACGAGGTCGATTGACTGGCTCGCGAAGAGTTCAAGAGGTAGAGTTCGTCGTCGCTGGGCACGCAATTTCTCGCGGTTGCCCGCATCGAGGGATGTGCATTCCGCCGATGCGCTAAAGCGCGGATCGATTTTGCTCGACACGCTTCCTCGACGCCGTTTTCCCTCAGTCTGTTGGCGCAAGGGCTGATCGCAGTGCGCCCTGCCGCCGTCTCGGGATGCAAAAGATAAATAACGTCAAAATTCATGCCAGAACGGCTGCATGGCTTGACGAGCGGCGCCCGGCACCGTTAACAACTGGCGCGCCAAAATCGGCGGCCTGCCGATATTTTTTCAAGAGGGGACACCCGTGACGCGGCACAATTACTTCTTCACCTCGGAATCCGTTGCCGAGGGCCATCCCGACAAGGTCTGCGACCGCATCTCCGACGAGATTGTCGATCTCGTCTATCGCGAAGCCAGAAAGACCGGCATGGACCCGTGGAAGGTCCGCGTTGCCTGCGAGACGCTTGCGACAACCAATCGCGTTGTCATCGCCGGCGAGGTGCGCGTCCCCGAGACGCTGCTCAAGAAGGACAAGGAGGGCAATGTCCTGAAGGATGCGGCCGGCCATCCGATTGTCAACCCGGCCAAGTTCAAGTCGGTCGCCCGCAAGGCAATCCGCGAAATCGGCTACGAGCAGGCCGGCTTCCACTGGAAGACGGCCAAGATCGAGGTCCTGCTGCACGGCCAGTCGCCGGATATCGGCCAAGGCGTCGACAACGCCTCCGACCGGCAAGGTGAGGAGGGAGCCGGCGACCAGGGCATCATGTTTGGCTATGCCTGCCGCGAAACCCCGGACCTGATGCCTGCGCCGATCTATTACAGCCACAAGATCCTCGAATTGCTGGCCGCTGCGCGCCATGAAGGCAGCGGTGATGCAGGCAGGCTCGGGCCGGATGCCAAGAGCCAGGTCACCGTCCGCTATGTCGACGGCAAAGCGGCGGAAGTGACGCAGATCGTGCTGTCGACCCAGCATCTCGATGAGACATGGGATTCGAAGAAGGTGCGCAACGTCGTCGAGCCCTATATTCGCGAAGCACTGGGCGACCTGAAGATCGCCGACAATTGCAACTGGTACATCAACCCGACCGGCAAGTTCGTCATCGGCGGGCCCGACGGCGACGCCGGCCTGACCGGCCGCAAGATCATCGTCGACACCTACGGTGGGGCTGCGCCCCATGGCGGCGGCGCTTTCTCCGGCAAGGACACCACCAAGGTCGACCGCTCGGCCGCCTATGCGGCGCGCTATCTCGCCAAGAACGTGGTTGCCGCGAAGCTCGCCGATCGCTGCACTATCCAGCTTTCCTATGCGATCGGTGTCGCCCAGCCGCTGTCGATCTACGTCGACCTCCACGGCACCGGTAAGGTCGACGAGGCAAAGCTCGAGCGTGCACTGCGCACCGTGATGGACCTGTCGCCGTCTGGCATCCGCCGCCACCTCGATCTCAACAAGCCGATCTATGCCAAGACGTCGTCCTACGGCCATTTTGGCCGCAAGGCCGGCCGCGACGGATCCTTCTCCTGGGAGAAGACCGATCTCGCCAAGGCGCTCAAGGACGCTCTCGCCGAACCGGTCGCCGAAGCAGTCGCCGCCTAACCGCGGCGCCTATGGACCCGAAGGACCGGCCAAGCCGTGCGACCGAGGCCTTTTTCGGTCGCCGGCGCGGCAAGACCATTCGACCACAGCAGGCAGCGGCGCTGGAGAGCGGCTTCGCCGCCTACAGGCTCGATCTGACGGTTGAACCGCCGGCCGATCTGCGCAGCCTTTTCGAAGCCGAAGTTTCCGCTGTCCAGCTCGAAATCGGTTTTGGCGGCGGCGAACATCTTCTGCACCGTGCTACGGCCAGCCAGGCGACCGGCTTTATCGGCGTCGAGCCTTTCGTCAACGGCATGGCCAAGATGATGATGGCGGTCCGGGAGCGGCCGCTTGCCAATCTGCGCGTCTATGATGACGACGCCACGCGCCTGCTGGACTGGCTGCCGCAGGCTTCGCTTGACGGCATTGACCTCCTCTATCCGGATCCGTGGCCGAAGAAGAAGCACTGGAAGCGGCGCTTCGTCAGCCCGGTCAATCTCGACCGCTTCGCGCGCGTCCTGAAGCACGGCGGAAAGTTCCACTTTGCGTCCGACATCGACAGCTATGTGAACTGGACGCTGCTGCATTGCCGTGCGCACGGCGCCTTCACGTGGCAGGCAAGCGAAGCCGCCGACTGGCATCGGCCCTATGATGGCTGGCCGGGGACGCGCTATGAGGCCAAGGCCATTCGCGAAGGCCGACGGCCCGCCTATCTGACCTTCGTGCGGAAATAATCGGGAAATTAGAGCTGAGCACAAGGCGAGCGGGCCGAAGGCTCTCGGCGCTCACCTGGCTCAGAAGCGACGGATATTGTCGAAGGCTGCCGGCTCCATGCCGAGATTGCGCAGATCATGCGCACGCGGCTTGCGACCGTTTTCCACAGCCCGCGACGCTGCTACGGCGCTGCCGAACACGCTAAAGACATCGCCTATGGCTGAAAAAAAACCACGATTGTTCATGATCGTACCCTTTCGAGCGCAGTGAGCGCTCCAATTGTGCAATGCAATATAGATAGTCGTGCGTGGCCGGTGCTCAAAGGGGGATCACTGCATGGGCGCCATGCATTTGGCGCAGCGCTGCGGACTCGGAGCCTTGCCGTCATGCACGACGGGCTTGAAACGAGGACCACGATCGTCTATATCAGCTTCAAATTCTTGGTCGGTATGACGAAGAGTGGGTCCACCCGGTCCCGCTCTTTTTTATTACCTGCCGACCAACAGGGATCGAGCGACAGGACCGAATGACAGTGATGGCAAGCGAAGGCGACGATCGCATCATCCGCGAAAGCGGCATCGATGCGCGCATCGCGCTGATCGTTCAGCCGGTACTGCGGGCCATTGGCTTCCGCCTGGTACGTGTGCACCTGTCGGGCCAGAACGGGCTGACGCTGCAGATCATGGCCGAGCGCGAGGACGGCACCATGACGGTCGAGGATTGTGAAGAGGTCAGCCGGGCGGTGTCGCCGGCGCTCGATGTCGATGATCCGATCGAGAAGGCTTATCATCTCGAAGTGTCGTCGCCGGGCATCGACCGGCCGCTGGTCCGCAAATCGGACTTTGCAGCCTGGACCGGCCATCTGGTGAAGATGGAGACGTCGGTTCTCGTCGCCGACCGCAAGCGCTTCAAGGGCAGGATCGCCGAAAGCGACGCGGACGGTGTGGTGATCGAGCGCGACAAGGCCGCTTACGGCGAGGAGCCGACGGTGCGTGTTCCCTACGATGCGATTGCCGAAGCGCGGCTGGTTCTGACCGACGATCTTATCCGCGATGCACTGTCGAAGGACAACCGGGCGCGCAAGGAAGCCAGGAAACGCCGCGGCGAACCCGAAGACGCACCAGCGGGTGCGGAAGACGAAACCGAACAGGAAATGTGATTGGGCTGCCGGCGGTAAGGTCGGCGACAAGCTCGGGAGAAAGAAGATGGTTGTAAGCGCCAACAGGCTTGAACTGCTGCAGATCGCCGATGCGGTCGCGCGTGAAAAGTCGATCGACAAGTCGATCGTCATCGCCGCCATGGCCGATGCGATCCAGAAGGCCGCGCGCTCGCGCTACGGCCAGGAAACCAATATCCGGGCGGATATCAATCCGAATACCGGCGAGATGAAGCTGCAGCGGCTGATGGAAGTGGTCGAGAAGGTCGACGACTACGCGACCCAGATTGCCATTTCCTCGGCGCGCGAGCGAAATCCGGACGCCCAGCTCGGCGATTTCATCGCCGAACAGCTGCCGCCGATGGATTTCGGCCGTATCGCCGCCCAGTCGGCCAAGCAGGTCATCGTGCAGAAGGTGCGCGAGGCCGAGCGCGACCGGCAATATGACGAATACAAGGACCGCATCGGCGAGATCGTCAACGGCACCGTCAAGCGCGTCGAATACGGCAACGTCATCGTCGATCTCGGCCGCGGCGAGGCGATCATCCGCCGCGACGAGCTGATTCCGCGCGAAAACTACAAGTATGGCGATCGCGTCCGTGCCTATGTCTATGACGTGCGCCGCGAACAGCGCGGTCCGCAGATCTTCCTGTCGCGCACCCATCCGCAGTTCATGGCGAAGCTGTTCACCATGGAAGTGCCGGAAATCTACGACGGCATCATCGAGATCAAGTCGGTCGCCCGCGATCCGGGTTCGCGCGCCAAGATCGCTGTCATCTCGCGCGACAGCTCCATCGATCCGGTCGGTGCCTGCGTCGGTATGCGCGGCAGCCGCGTCCAGGCGGTCGTCGGTGAATTGCAGGGCGAGAAGATCGACATCATTCCGTGGTCGCCTTCGGCGGCGTCCTTCATTGTCAATGCATTGCAGCCGGCGGAAGTCGCCAAGGTGGTGCTCGACGAGGATGCCGAGCGCATCGAGGTCGTCGTTCCCGACGATCAGTTGTCGCTGGCCATTGGCCGCCGCGGCCAGAACGTCCGTCTTGCCTCGCAGCTCACCGGCTGGGATATCGACATCCTGACCGAGCAGGAAGAGAGCGAACGCCGCCAGAAGGAATTCGTCGAACGGTCGTCGCTGTTCATGGAAGCCCTCGACGTCGACGAGATGGTCGGCCAGGTGCTCGCCTCCGAAGGCTTCACCAGCGTCGAGGAAGTCGCGTATGTCGATTCCGGCGAAATCGCGTCGATCGACGGCTTCGACGAGGACACGGCTTCGGAAATCCAGACCCGCGCCCGCGAATATCTGGAGAAGATCGAAGCCGAGCACGACGAGAAGCGCAAGGCCCTCGGCGTCAAGGACGAATTGCGCGAGATTCCCGGCATCACCACCGCCATGATGGTGACGCTCGGCGAGGACGGCGTGAAGACGATCGAGGATTTCGCCGGCTACGCCGCCGACGACCTGACCGGTTGGAAAGAACGCAAGGACGGCGAGACGAAGGTATTCCCGGGTGTGCTCGCCAACCATGGCGTATCACGCGCCGATGCCGAGCAGATGGTCCTGGCGGCTCGCCTGAAGGCTGGCTGGATCACCGAAGACGAGCTTGCCGCCGAGGGCGTGCCGGCTGACGAAACCGTCGGTGCGTGAGGTGAAACCGCATCGCACCGAACCCGCCCTTGGACGAGATGAACGATCGCACCTGCATCGTCACCCGCAGGCAAGCCGAACCGGATGAACTGATCCGTTTCGTCGTCGGCCCGGATTCGGCCGTCGTTCCGGACATCAAGAGAAACCTGCCCGGCCGCGGTTGCTGGGTGACGGCCGACCGCCTACATATAGACAAGGCAGCGGCGAAAAACCTGTTTGCCCGTGCTTTCAAGGCGCAGGTGAGCGTGCCAGCCGATCTTGGCGGTATGGTCGACGCGCTGCTTTCCAGGTCCGCTCTGGGCATGCTTGGCTTGGCCCGCAAGGCGGGCGCCATAGCGCTCGGAGCGACCAAGGTCGAGAGTGCCGTGCGCGGCGGACTTGCACTTTTCGTGCTCCACGCGACCGAGGCTTCCGACGATGGCGTCCGCAAGATAAGCCAGGCGCGACGGGCAACCGTCCACCTCGGCGGGCCTGCGATCCGCGCTTACAAACTTTTCTCCGAGGCCGAGTTGAGCTTGGCATTGGGGGGTACAAATGTGATACATGCTGCCGTTCTCGCGGGAGACGCGGGCAGGGCGGTCCAGAAGCGCATGGTTGCGCTCGACCGATATCGGGGCGGTTCCCCGGACGATCTGGCAATGCTTGCGGCCGTTGCTGACGAAGATGATGCCGCAGAGGATATGGAATGAGCGATACGAAATCGGGCGACGACAAGACGCTGAGTGTTACGCCGAAGAAGACCTTGACGCTGAAGCGCCCCGGTATGGAACAGGGCACGGTGCGCCAGAACTTCTCGCATGGCCGCACCAAGTCGGTGGTCGTCGAGACCAAGAAGCGCAAGTTCTCGCTGCCTGGCGACAAGCCGGAGCCGGCGGCAGCGCCTGTGTCCGTTTTCACGCCGAAGCCGGTCGCGGCAGCGCCTGCCGTGCAGGAAGCTCCCAAGGCGCCGCCGCCTCCGCCGCCGGTCGAACGCGGCGGCATGGTGCTGAACGAGTTGTCGCGCCAGGAAATGGAAGCACGCCGCCGGGCTCTCGAGGGCTCGAAGGTCCGCGACGTCGAGGATCGCCAGCGCGCCATCGAGGAGGCCAAGCGCCGCAGCGAGGACGAAGAGCGCCGCCGCCGCGAGCGCGAGGAATCGGCTCGCCGTCAGGCCGAGGAAGAGGCACGGCTGCAAGCCGAGGCCGAATCCCGCCGCCGTGCCGAGGAAGAGGCGCGCCGCCGTGCGCCGCTCGCCGCCGAACTGGCGACGGTCGATGACGAGGAAGAGGTCAAGCCGAAGCGGACCGGTGCCGGTGCACCGGTGCGCCGTCTGGTCACGCCCGAAGTGGCACGTCCTGCCAAGCCGACCAAGGGCGAGGAAGACCGCCGCCGCGGCAAGCTGACGCTGAATTCGGCTCTTTCCGACGAGGATGCGCGCGCCCGCTCGCTGTCGTCGATGCGCCGCCGTCAGGAGAAATTCAAGCGCGCGTTGCATAACGAGCCACGCGAGAAAGTCATGCGTGAAGTGATCCTGCCCGAAACCATCACCATCCAGGAGTTGGCGCAGCGCATGTCCGAGCGCGCTGTCGACGTGGTCAAGTTCTTCATGAAGCAGGGCCAGATCCTGAAGCCTGGTGACGTGATCGACGCCGACACGGCCGAACTGGTCGCCACCGAATTTGGCCACACGGTCCGCCGCGTCGCCGAGTCCGACATCGAAGAGGGCTTGTTCAACATCGCCGATCGTCCCGAGGACCTGCAGCCGCGTCCGCCGGTGGTAACGATCATGGGCCATGTCGATCACGGCAAGACCTCGTTGCTCGATGCCATCCGCAATGCCAACGTCGTCTCCGGCGAAGCCGGCGGCATTACCCAGCATATCGGCGCTTATCAGGTCGAGAAGAACGGTCACAAGATCACGTTCATAGACACGCCCGGCCACGCCGCCTTCACGGCGATGCGTGCCCGCGGTGCCCAGGCGACCGATATCGCCATCCTCGTGGTGGCAGCTGACGACAGCGTCATGCCGCAGACGATCGAATCGATCAATCACGCCAAGGCGGCCGGCGTTCCGATCATTGTGGCGATCAACAAGATCGACAAGCATGACGCCGACCCGCAGAAGGTGCGCTCGGAACTGCTGCGCCACGAGGTGTTCGTCGAATCCATGGGCGGCGAGGTGCTGGATGTCGAGGTGTCGGCTACCAAGGGCATCAATCTCGACAAGTTGCTCGAAGCGATCCTGCTGCAGGCCGAAATCCTCGACCTGAAGGCCAATCCGGACCGCACCGCCGAAGGCGTGGTCATCGAAGCCCAGCTCGACAAGGGCCGCGGCCCGGTCGCTACCGTGCTGGTGCAGACCGGCACGTTGATGCCGGGCGACATTCTCGTCGCCGGCAACGAATGGGGCCGGGTACGCGCGCTCGTCAACGATCGCGGCGAGCAGGTCAAGGAAGCGCCGCCGGCAATGCCGGTGGAAGTCCTCGGTCTGCAAGGTACGCCGCTGGCCGGCGACCGTTTCGCCGTTGTCAACAACGAAGCCCGCGCCCGCGAGATCACCGAATATCGCCAGCGTCTGGCGCGTGAGAAGGCGGTGGCCAGGCATGCCGGCCAGCGCGGCTCGCTTGAACAGATGATGTCGCAATTGCAGACAAGCGGATTGAAGGAATTCCCGCTGGTCATCAAGGGCGACGTGCAGGGCTCGATCGAGGCGATCAATGCGGCGCTCGACAATCTCGGCACCGACGAGGTGCGCGCCCGCATCGTCCATGCCGGGGCCGGCGGCATCACCGAAAGCGACGTGTCGCTGGCGGAAACTTCCGGGGCTGCGATCATCGGCTTCAACGTTCGCGCCAACGCGCAGGCCCGCGCAGCCGCGGCTGCGGCAGGCATCGAGATCCGCTACTATTCGATCATCTACAATCTGGTCGATGATGTGAAAGCGGCTCTTTCCGGCCTGCTCTCGCCGGAGCGTCGCGAGACCTTCATCGGCAATGCCGAGATCCTCGAGATCTTCGACATCACCAAGGTCGGCAAGATCGCCGGCTGCCGTGTCACCGAAGGCAAGGTCGAGCGTGGTGCGGGCGTGCGCCTGATCCGCGACAATGTCGTCATCCACGAAGGCACGCTGAAGACCCTGAAGCGCTTCAAGGACGAAGTTTCGGAAGTTCCGGCCGGCCAGGAATGCGGCATGGCCTTCCAGAACTACGAGGACATGCGCGTCGGCGACGTCATCGAGTGCTTCCGCGTCGAGATGGTGACCAGGACGCTGTAGTGTCGGCATATGGAGCAAGAACGAAGCCTTGAGTACCGCTTTGTTCTGTCTCCTGCCGATTTTTCAGGGGTCTACTCAAGGGCGCGGAGCGAAAGTCGTCTCGGGGCCCTGAGACGGTTGTTTTACTGCTTTCTCGTTGGCATTCCGCTTGTGCTTGCCACAAACTATCTCGACGGCTCCGGTGCTTTGGCCGGAGTCGCGGGAGTTGTGGGCATGATGACCATTGTCACGGGTATCATGATCAATCTCGGCCCCATTCTCGCGAGGCGAGTCGAGGTTGCTCATTTCGAGCCTGAACCCACCATGATCCGAGTGGATGTCGCCGGCATCTCAAAGCGCGCCGCAGATGCAGAGATCCACATCGGATGGAAATCCGTAAACCGAGTTACTCTGACCGAATTCGGCATCGGTTTTGTGACGCAAGAGGGTGGCTGGTTTATTCCGATGAGTGCATTTGGGTCCGAGAGCGATTTGAAAGCCGAATACGACAGGATCGTTTCGTTCATGGTCTCATTACAGGCCGGCCCGGAGACAGAGCATTCACTGCCGCGCACCTTACATTAGCTGAGGTGCGGGTTCCTTGGGGTAGCCAAGCCGGATCAACGGCGCTAAGTCAACCGTTTGAGGCGGTTCGAACCCGCACTGTGAGAAGAGATTTTCATGCCAAGACCATCAACAGCTGGCCCATCCCAGCGCATGCTGCGCGTCGGCGAGCAGGTGCGCCATGCGCTCTCCGAGACTTTGCAGCGCGGCGAGATTCTCGATCCGCTGATCGAGAATGCCGTGGTCTCGGTCTCCGAAGTGCGCATGTCGCCCGATCTGAAGATCGCCACCGCCTTCGTCTCGCCGCTTGGCGCCAAGGATGCCGGTGCGGTGGTCGAAGCGCTCAACAAGCATGCGAAGTTCGTCCGCGGCCGCGTCTCCGGCGCGCTGCGGCAGATGAAGTACATGCCGGAATTCCGCTTCCGGCTCGACACCAGCTACGACAATTTCCAGAAGATCAACGAATTGCTGCACTCGCCCGAAGTGGCGCGCGATCTCAGCGCCGGCGACAAAGACAAAGACAAAGACGACCGGAAGGATAGCGAATAGTGGCGCGTCACGGCAAGAAGAAGGGCCGGCCGATCTCGGGCTGGCTGGTACTGGACAAGCCGGTCGGCATGGGCTCGACCGAAGCCGTGTCCAAGATCAAATGGCTGTTCCAGGCAGAGAAGGCCGGCCACGCCGGCACGCTCGACCCGCTCGCGTCCGGCATGCTGCCGATCGCGCTCGGCGAAGCGACCAAGACCGTGCCTTACGTCCAGGACGGCGCCAAGGTCTACCGCTTCACGGTTGCCTGGGGCGAGGAGCGTTCGACCGACGACCTCGAAGGCCCGGCGACCAAAAGCTCGGACCGCCGTCCGGCGGAAGCCGACGTACGGGCGCTGCTTTCGAAATATACCGGCGTCATCATGCAGACACCGCCGCAATTTTCGGCGATCAAGATCGCCGGCGAGCGCGCCTACGACCTTGCCCGCGATGGCGAGACGATCGACATTCCGGCACGTGAGGTCGAGATCGGCCGGCTCGACCTGGTCGACCACATGGCCGATCGCACCATCTTCGAGGTCGAATGCGGCAAGGGCACCTATGTCCGCTCGCTGGCCCGCGACATGGGCCGCGACCTCGGCTGCTTCGGCCACATTGCCGAGCTGCGGCGGGTCGAGGTCGAGCCATTCACGCAGGAAGATTTCGTCACCCTGGCCGAGCTGGAAGCCGCCCGCTTCGGCGAGCAGGGCGAGCCGCAGGCAGCGGACGCCCCGATCGACTTCGGTGCCATCGATGCACTTCTGGTTGACACCGCCGCCGCGCTCGAATGCCTGCCGCAGGTCGCGATCAGCGATGATGCGGCAACCAAAATCCGCCTCGGCAATCCGGTCATCATTCGCGGCCGTGACGCGCCGGTAGAAGCGGAGGAGGCTTGCGCCACCGCGCGCGGCAAGTTGGTCGCCATCGGCGCTATCGAGCAAGGCATGTTCAAGCCAAAGCGGGTCTTTATCGGGTAACAGCTGTCGCCCGGCGCATGATCTCCAAACCGGATTCTATTTTGGGAAACGATCATGCGTTAAATCCAACGGGGCTACGGTGCCGTTTGCCGTCCGAAAGGATGCGCTGCGCTGTAGTGCCGTTCGACGCTGCACTTGAGGGGGCACATGGCAAAGGCTGACACGGTCAACAAGCGGGCGGCGCTCAAAACACGGAGGCCGCCGGTCGGGGCTTCGCCGGGCACGCTGATCGCCGACCCGGCGGCGCGCCGCTCCGAGCTCAGGCTGACGTTGATCTCGCCTGAAAAGTTCAAGACGATCGACAATGCCAGCATCGACGACGTCAACACCCATTGCCACAATTGGCCGGTCATCTGGCTCGACTGCACAGGCCTCGCCAATATCCAGCTGATCGAGGAGATCGGCCGGATTTTCAACCTGCATCCGCTGGCGCTGGAAGATGTCGTCAATACAGGCCAGCGGCCGAAGGTGGATTTCTTCGAGGACCACGCCTTTGTCGTCGTCAGGATGATCGACGACGTCACCGCGCACCGTTATGAACAGATCACCGTCTTCTTCGGCAAGAATTTCGTCGTCACCTTCCAGGAGCGCGAAGGCGACCCGTTCGATCCCGTGCGCAAGCGGATCGCAAGCTCGGTGCCCAACCGCTTGCGCTCGCGCGGCGCCGACTATCTCGCCTATGCTTTGATCGACGCCATCGTCGACAGCTATTTCCCGCCGATCGAGGCTGCTGGCGAATTGGTCGACAGCATCGAGGACCAGATGCTGCACCAGGCGCACAAGCACCAGATGCGGCAGCTTCACGAATTGCGGCGCGATGCCAATGTGCTGAAGGGCGTGCTTTGGCCGATGCGCGATGCGCTGGCGACCATGATCCGCAACGACGTGCCCTATGTGAAGGCCGAAACCAAGATATTCCTGAACGACACGCTCGATCATTCGCTGCGATTGATCGAACTGGTCGAAACCCAGCGCGACATGCTGACTGGCCTGATCGAGATGCACTTGTCGCTCAGCCAGGCGCGCACCAACGACGTCATCAGCTACCTGACGATCGTCTCGGTGATCTTCATGCCGCTTACCTTTCTCGTCGGCGTATGGGGCATGAATTTCGACCCCGACACCTCGCCCTGGAACATGCCGGAGCTGAAGGCCTATTACGGCTATCCCCTGTCGCTCGCCTTCATGGCGCTTGTTGCGGTCGGGCTCTTTGCGTACTTCAAATGGAAGAAATGGCTCTGACTAGGCGGAAGTGCCCGTTTATGCAGCAAAAAGCCGGCTTGTGAATTAGGCTGGCCTTTTTGTCGGAATTGCACTATATGCGCCGCAGCTTCGCGCTTTGACGCGTTGCTTGCACCGGCCCCTGCTGGACGACATCCCGGCTGAGGGCGTCCCGTTTCCTCAAACAGACAAGGAAAAACACGATGTCGATTACTGCCGAACGCAAGAAGGAATTGATGGGCGAATTCGCAACCGCCAAGGGCGATACCGGGTCTCCGGAAGTTCAGGTGGCCATCCTTTCCGAGCGCATCAAGAACCTGACCGATCATTTCAAGGACCACAAGAAGGATAACCATTCCCGCCGTGGTCTGCTCGCTCTCGTTTCCCAGCGCCGCAGCCTGCTTGATTATCTCAAGCGCAAGGACGACGCGCGCTATCAGACGCTGATCGAGAAGCTCGGTCTGCGCCGTTGACGAATTGACCGGCGGGTTCTTTCGAGAGCCCGCCGGTCGCGCATTGGAGCACCGGATCATCCAAGGCTCCAATGAAGAAAGCAGAGCGCCGCGCACCGGTTTGGCTGCGCAAAGGACGCTCTGAAGTTTTAGATTTGCGCAGGATACTTTCCGAAAACCTGGTTTTCGGGTCCACGCGCAAGGCCAGTCGGATCGATTGGCCAACCCGGTTTCGAACAGCAGAGGGCCACTCGAAACCGCCCATGGACGGTCATGGGGCAGGATTGCAGGACGCTCGTGCGGCACCGCGCCGAATAGCCGAGCTTCCCGTTGTCTTGCCCGTGGCTGCCCGAGAAAGGAAGCCAAGGGAAAGGGGCATCCGCGCACGCTGAAACGGCGCGGCCCTTTCCGCATACGAAGGACAAGACATGTTCAATTACCATAAAGTGGAAATCGAATGGGGCGGCCGCCCGCTCATTCTCGAAACCGGCAAGATCGCGCGTCAGGCTGATGGCGCGGTGCTGGCCACCTACGGCGAAACCAAGGTTCTCGCCACCGTCGTCTCGATGAAGGAGCCGAAACCCGGCCTCGATTTCTTCCCGCTGACGGTCAACTACCAGGAAAAGACTTACGCCGCAGGCAAGATCCCGGGTGGCTATTTCAAGCGGGAAGGCCGTCCGAGCGAGAAGGAAACGCTGGTTTCCCGCCTGATCGACCGCCCGATCCGCCCGCTCTTCGCCGAAGGCTACAAGAACGACACCCAGATCGTCGTCACTGTCGTCCAGCACGATCTCGAAAATGATCCGGACATCCTGTCGATCGTCGCCACCTCCGCCGCTCTGACCTTGTCCGGCGTGCCGTTCATGGGCCCGGTCGGCGGCGCCCGCGTCGGCTACATCAACGGCGAATACGTGCTCAACCCGCACGTCGACGAGATGCAGGAATCGAAGCTCGACCTGGTCGTCGCCGGCACCGCCGACGCCGTGCTGATGGTCGAGTCCGAAGCCAAGGAACTCGGCGAGGACCTTATGCTCGGCGCCGTCATGTTCGGCCACAGGGGCTTCCAGCCGGTGATCGACGCGATCATCAAGCTGGCTGAAGTCGCGGCCAAGGACCCGCGCGACTTCACCGCGCCGGACTATTCCGCACTTGAAGCCGAGATGCTCAAGATCGTCGAAGGCGAGCTTCGCGACGCCTACAAGATCACCGACAAGCAGAAGCGCTATGCCGCCGTCGACGCCGTCAAGGCGAAGGTCAAGGCCGCGTTCGCGCCGGCAGAAGGCGAAGAGGCCAAATACACGTCCGAACAGATCGGCACCGTGTTCAAGGAGCTCCAGGCCAAGGTCGTGCGCTGGAACATCCTCGACACCGGCTCGCGCATCGACGGCCGCGACCTGAAGACGGTCCGCAAGATCGTCTCGGAAGTCGGCGTCCTGCCGCGCACGCACGGCTCGGCGTTGTTCACCCGTGGCGAGACCCAGGCACTGGTCGTCGCCACGCTCGGCACCGGCGAGGACGAGCAGTATGTCGATTCGCTGACCGGCATGTACAAGGAGAAGTTCCTCCTGCACTACAACTTCCCTCCCTATTCGGTCGGTGAAACCGGCCGCATGGGTTCACCGGGCCGCCGCGAAATCGGTCACGGCAAGCTCGCCTGGCGCGCCATCCGGCCGATGCTGCCGACCGCCGACCAGTTCCCCTATACGTTGCGCGTCGTTTCGGAGATCACCGAGTCCAACGGTTCGTCATCGATGGCTACCGTCTGCGGCACCTCGCTGGCGCTGATGGATGCCGGCGTGCCACTGGCCAAGCCGGTCGCCGGTATTGCAATGGGCCTGATCAAGGAAGGCGAGCGCTTCGCCGTGCTCTCCGACATTCTTGGCGACGAGGACCACCTCGGCGACATGGACTTCAAGGTTGCCGGCACCGCCTACGGCATCACCTCGCTGCAGATGGACATCAAGATCGAGGGCATCACCGAGGAGATCATGAAGATCGCCCTCGACCAGGCCAAGGAAGGCCGTCAGCACATTCTTGGCGAAATGGCCCATGCGCTGTCCGGCGCGCGTGCCGAGCTCGGCGAGTTCGCACCGCGCATCGAGGTCATGCACATTCCGACCGACAAGATCCGCGATGTGATCGGCTCGGGCGGCAAGGTCATCCGCGAAATCGTCGAAAAGACCGGTGCCAAGATCAACATTGAGGATGACGGCACGGTCAAGATCGCTTCGGCCAACGCCAAGGAGATCGAGGCGGCGAAGAAGTGGATCCACACCATCGTCGCTGAGCCGGAAGTCGGGGAGATCTACGAAGGCACGGTCGTCAAGACCGCCGACTTCGGCGCTTTCGTCAACTTCTTCGGCCCGCGCGACGGTCTCGTCCACATCTCGCAGCTCGCCAATGATCGTGTCGCCAAGACCTCCGATGTCGTCAAGGAAGGCGACAAGGTCTGGGTCAAGCTGATGGGCTTCGACGAGCGCGGCAAGGTCCGCCTGTCGATGAAGGTCGTCGACCAGGCCACCGGCAAGGAAATCGCTCGCGACAAAAAGAGCGAAGGCGAAGAAAACGCCGCCTAAGCTGATCTAACTATGCAATCGAAGCGGGCGCGCCGGAAGGTCGCGCCCGTTTGCATTCAACAACAGCCTTGCAGTTCAAGAGTGGTGAATGTCCGCCGAGCCGCTGAAGACGCTTTTCCATCCTTTCGTGGCAGGGGCTGTGTCCCTGCCACGAAAGGATGAATGCATTCTCTTTCTCGGTGCCGAGCCCGGCTTTCGCTTACCCGCAGGCTTTGATGCCAAGCTTCATCTCGTCCAAGGCTTCAGACCGCATTTTCGTGCCTTGCAGGCATCCGGCTTCACTGTCACGCCGCAGGTCGAAGGCGAGGCTTTCGACGCGGCATTTGTGCTCGCCGGCCGCCATCGCGGCCAAAACGAGTTGCGCGTCGCCGAAGCGGTCGAACGCGTGGCACCAGGCGGGTTGATCGTCGTCGCCGGCGGCAAGGACGATGGCATCGCCAGCCTGCGCAAGCATGTCGGCGCCCTTGTGCCGCTCGAAGGCCACCTGCCGAAGCATCACGGCATTGCCTTCTGGTTTCGCCGGCCGACCGATACCGTTGCCGCGGCAACGCTTCGCGCCGCCAATCCGGACTTGGTGGTCGAGGACCACTTCCGCACGGCCCCAGGCATGTTTTCCTTCGACAAGATCGATGGGGGATCGAAGCTGCTGGTCGAAAATCTGCCCAACGATCTGCGTGGCAGTGTTGCGGATTTCTGTGCCGGTTGGGGCTATGTCGCTGCCGAGGTCGCCGCCCGCTCACCCGGCATATCGGCGCTTGACCTTTACGAAGCGGATTTCGAGGCGCTGGAGGCGGCCAAAACCAATGTCGGCAACACAGGCGTGGAGCCACGTTTCTTCTGGACAGATCTTTTGAGCGAACCGGTGGAGCGCCGCTACGATGTGGTCGTCATGAACCCGCCCTTTCACCGCAGCCGGGCGACTGAGCCGGAAATCGGTGCCGGTATGATCCGCGCGGCAGGCAGAGCGCTGAAGCCGGGCGGCCGGTTGTTCATGGTGGCAAACCGCCAGCTTCCCTACGAACCGGTGCTGGCGGCCGCCTTCTCCACCCATGCGGAGCTCGCCCGTGACGGCATGTTTAAGATCTTCTCGGCGCGACGCTGAAACGCTGCGGCGCAAGCCGGCGACACGTCGCTCGCGCTATTCCCGTCCGGCGTCAGTCTGCTTCAACTCGTCAAGCGTCGGCATGGACACGATGTGATAGCCGGAATCGACATAGTGGATTTCGCCGGTGACGCCGGACGACAGGTCGGACAGCAAATAGAGCGCGGAGCCGCCGACTTCGTCGATCGTCACCGTACGGCGTAGCGGCGAGTTGCGCTGCTGGTAGGAGAACATGTGGCGTGCGTCGGAAATCCCGGCGCCCGCAAGCGTCCGTACCGGTCCCGCCGATATGCCGTTCACCCTGATGCCGCGCGGGCCGTAGTCGTTGGCTAGATAACGGACGCTGGCCTCCAGCCCGGCCTTGGCAACACCCATGACGTTGTAGTTCGGCATGACGCGAACCGAACCCGCATAAGTCAGCGTGATCATCGAGCCGCCGTCCTTCATCAACGTGGCGGCGTGGCGGGCAACCTCGGTGAAGGAATAGCAGGAGATCACCATGGTGCGGATGAAATTGTCGCGGCTGGTGTCGGCGTAGAGGCCTTTCAGCTCGTTCTTGTCGGAAAAGCCGATGGCGTGAACGATGAAGTCCAGCCCACCCCATGCCTTGCCCAAGGTCTCGAAAGTTGCGGCGACCGATGCGCTGTCCTCGACGTCGCAAGGCACCACCAGCGAAGCGCCCAGCTTCTCGGCGAGCGGCTTGACCCGGCGTCCGAAGGCGTCGCCCTGATAGGTGAAGGCGAGTTCCGCGCCATGTTCGGACAGTTTGCGGGCGATACCCCAGGCAATGGAATGATCGTTGGCGACACCCATGACAAGCCCGCGCTTGCCCTTCATCAATCCGTCCATGGTCGGCAAATCCTTATGCGGAATAGCGCTGGAAAATCAGCGTAGCGTTGGTGCCACCGAAACCGAACGAATTGGACAAAACAGTGTCGATCCTTGCGTCGTCGATGCGCTTGCGCACGATCGGCATGCCTTCGAATTCCGGATCGAGGTTCTCTATATGGGCGCTCTCGCCGATGAAGCCGCCTTGCATCATCAGGATCGAGTAGATCGATTCCTGCACGCCGGCCGCACCTAGCGAATGGCCGGTCAGCGATTTCGTCGATGTGATGAAAGGCATCTCCTCTCCGAACACCTCGCGGATGGCGCCCATTTCCTTGGAGTCGCCGACCGGCGTCGAGGTGCCGTGCGTATTGATGTAGTCGACTGGTGAAGTGACGGTCGCCATTGCCTGTCGCATGCAGCGTGCCGCGCCTTCGCCCGATGGCGCCACCATGTCGTAGCCGTCCGATGTGGCGCCATAGCCGACGATCTCGGCATAGATCTTGGCGCCGCGCGCTTTTGCGTGCTCGAGCTCTTCAAGAATCAGCACGCCGGCGCCGCCGGCAATGACGAATCCGTCGCGATCGACGTCATAGGCGCGGGAGGCGACCGATGCCCTGTCGTTGAACTTGGACGACATGGCACCCATGGCATCGAAGAGATCCGACATCGTCCAGTCGAGATCCTCATGGCCGCCGGCGAAGACGATGTCCTGCTTGCCCCACTGGATCAGCTCGTAGCCATTGCCGATGCAATGCGCTGACGTCGAGCAGGCCGATGAGATGGAATAGTTGACGCCGTGGATCTTGAACCAGGTGGCAAGCGTCGCCGACGCGGTCGACGACATCGCTTTTGGCACCGCGAACGGGCCGATCCGCTTGGGGCTGCCGTTTTTGATCGTGGTCTCGGCCGCCTCGACGATTGCACGGGTCGACGGTCCGCCGGAGCCCATCACGATGCCGGTGCGCTCGTTGGTGATGTCGGTCTCGTCGAGGCCGGCATCTGCGATCGCCTGGTCCATCGCGACATGGTTCCAGGCAGCACCCTGCGACAGGAAGCGCATGGCGCGACGGTCGATCATGCCCGATGGATCCAGCGTCGGCGCACCCCACACCCGGCAACGGAAGCCATGCTCGGCGAAAGAGTCGGAGAAGCTGATGCCGGATCTGGCATCGTGCAGCGAGGTCTGCACCTCGTTGGCATTATTGCCTATCGACGACACGATGCCGAGACCTGTGACTACGACCCGTCTCATTCGCAACTCCTTCCAGCGCGGACCGAAACCTGAAATCGATTTCCGGAACGGAACCATGCGCAAAATTAAAGTGCTACAGCGTCCTTTGGACGTCCAAGACGTGGCACTGTAGGGTCTTCGTTCAGACGGCGGCCGATTGCTTGGAAAGACCGACCTTCAGATCCGTTGCCGCATATATGGGCTCGCCATCTGCCTTCAGCCAGCCATCGGCGATACCAAGCACAAGCCGACCGCGCATCACCCGCTTGAAGTCGACGCCATACTCCACCTTCTTGACCGTTGGCGTGACCATGCCTTTGAACCTCACCTCACCGGTCGACAGTGCCATCCCCTTGCCGGGTTCACCGAGCCATCCGAGATAGAACCCCGTCAACTGCCACATGGCGTCCAGGCCCAGGCATCCCGGCATGATCGGATTGCCGATGAAATGGCAGGCGAAAAACCACAAATCCGGCTTGATGTCGAACTCCGCGCGGATGAAACCCTTGTCGAACGCACCGCCAGTTTCGCTGATCTCGGTGATGCGGTCGAACATCAGCATCGGCGGATAGGGCAGCTGCGCATTTCCCGGTCCGAACAGCTCGCCGCGGGCGCAGGCAAGCAATTCCTCGTAACCGTAGCTGGATTTCGAACCCGCCATCAATCTCGTCCCCGTGATCGTCCCGGGCGAAAGGCGCCCTTGTCGGTGGTTTCCTAACACAATCTGTTTCAGGCCGGAAACCGGCGTTTGCGCTTAACCTGCCCGTCTGCCCGGGTCAATGCGCGCTATTGATCGCATTCGGTCGACAGAATATATGTCAGGACACGTCCAGTTTCGGCAGATGCTCAATTTCTGCCATTTTGGACGTGTCTGAGGCGCAACTGTGAGCGCGACGGATAGATGGATCTGGGTTGCCGGAAGGATAATGTCGCTGTGGACAAGCGGGTTCGCGAGGCCGGTCTGAGGCCGACACGCCAGCGCATCGCGCTGGCCGATCTGCTTTTCGCCAAGGGCGACCGCCATCTTTCGGCCGAGGAACTGCACGAGGAGGCGCTTGCCGCCGGCGTGCCGGTGTCTCTGGCCACCGTCTACAATGCTCTGCACCAGTTTACCCAGGCCGGTCTTCTGCGCATCCTTGCCGTCGAGGGATCGAAGACTTATTTCGACACCAACACCTCCGATCACCATCATTTCTATATCGAGGGCGAAAACAGGATCTTCGATATCGACAGCGGCCCGGTGACGGTTTCCAACTTGCCGGAACCGCCGGAAGGCATGGAGATCGCCAATGTCGATATCGTGGTGAGACTGCGTCCGAAACGCTGCGACTGACCGGCGCCTTATGAAATTCCTGGATTTGACGCTCCGGCTCGAATGGGTCGCAGTCGCGGTGGCGGCTTTTGTCTTCTATGCGATCGCTGGTGTTCCTGGTGGTTGTTTGGGATATGGCTTGAAGCTGTCGAGCAGTTTCCAGGATACCCATCTCGGCCGCATCGGCCGCTAAACCATCCCCGAACCGAAGATCAGCGAAACAAGTGCCGGATCCGGTGCTTGCCGTGCTGGCCCGACCTGCGGTCCAGAAACGTCAGTTCTTGACCTTTTCGCCGGGATAGGCACCCCAGACGAGCGACTGCGCGAGCCAGCCGGTATGACCGTCGAAGGTCATTTCGCACCACTGGCCATCGCAGGACTTGATCGTGCCCATCACCCCCGGTTCGAGGATCGCGATGACGCCAGCATCTTTTGCCGGATCGTCCAGGAGGTTGACGCGAGCGTCCTTGCCGCGCTGCCAGGGGGCGACGATCGCCGTACGGCGGCCCGAAAGCAGCGACTGATTGATCCAGCCTTCCGAGCCGTCGGCATCGCGCACACGGCGCCACGTATCGAACTCCTGGATGATCTCCATCGGCAGGCCTGGCTTCATATACATCCAGTCGACGGAATAATTGACGCCCGGCCCAACGCGCGAGTTGACGCGGCCGGATTTCAGGCTGACGAAGCGCGGCAGCGGCAAGCCGCTTGGTCCGAGCGTGACGCTCTGGGCGGGTGCCGCGGCACTTTGCGCCATCACCAGTGGGCTATGGATGAGAGCGCCGAGGAATGCTGCACTGAGGGTCAGGCGGAGCGACGCGAAACCAGACACTTTCGTTCCTTTCGGCGCCGGCCCATCGGCCTTCGCCCCTTTTTCTTTGTCTTCGGCGGAACCGCTTGTTACATGAATGACCGGTACCGCGATCGGCTCTCAGTTTCGCCGTTCTTGGTTAAAGAGGTCTCAACGAGATCGGGTTCGAGGAAACAATGGCAGGCAAAAAGAAGCCCCTCGTCATCATCACGCGCAAATTGCCCGACCCGGTCGAGACCCGCATGCGCGAGTTGTTCGACGCCCGCTTGAATGTCGAGGACAGGCCGATGACGCAGCCGGAATTGGTGGCGGCGGTCAAGGAGGCCGACGTGCTGGTGCCGACCGTGACCGACAATATCGATGCGGCGCTGATTGCCCAGGCTGGCGACAACCTCAAGCTGATCGCCAATTTTGGCAACGGCGTCGACAAGATCGATGTTGCGGCAGCGGCCAAGAAAGGCATCACCGTCACCAACACGCCGAACGTGTTGACCGAAGATACGGCCGACATGACCATGGCGCTAATGCTGGCCGTGCCGCGGCGGCTGGCCGAAGGCGCCAACGTGCTGACCGGCGACAAGAAATGGGCGGGCTGGTCGCCGACTTGGATGCTCGGCCGGCGCATCTGGGGCAAACGGCTCGGCATTGTCGGCATGGGTCGCATCGGCACCGCCGTCGCCAGGCGCGCCAAGGCCTTTGGCCTCTCGATCCACTACCACAACCGCCACCGCGTGCTTCCGGCAATCGAGGACGAGTTGGAAGCGACATATTGGGAAAGCCTCGACCAGATGCTCGCCCGCATGGACATTATCTCCGTCAATTGCCCATCGACACCGGCAACCTTCCACCTGCTTTCGGCGCGGCGGCTGGCGCTTCTGCAACCGTCAGCTTACATAGTCAACACCGCGCGCGGCGATATCATCGATGAGGAATCGCTGGTCAAGCTCATCCATGACGGCAAGATCGCGGGCGCCGGCCTCGACGTCTACGAGCACGAGCCGGCGCTGAACAGCAAGCTGCTGAGACTTGCCCACAAAGGCAAGGTCGTGCTGTTGCCGCATATGGGCTCGGCGACCCTCGAAGGCCGTATCGACATGGGCGAGAAGGTAATCATCAACATCCGCGCCTTCTTCGACGGTCATCGCCCGCCCGACCGCGTGCTGCCATTGAGGGCGTGACCTGCCGTCACACCGGCACCGGTCTTGCCGCGGCAACCGCGTGTTCGTCGTTGGATAGCGTTGGCTTACCAAAGGGCCTTGCGCATGGTGATTGAGGTCGGTCGGTCGTAGCCCTTGTGCGCTGTCCGTTCGGTTTCACGAAAACCGAGGCGGGCAAAGGCTGCGTGATTTCCGGTCAGCTCGATCCGGGTCTGGAGCTCGATGGCGGTCCTGTTATGGCCGCGGGCGAGATCTTCGACGGCCTGCAGCAGCTGTTTTCCAATGCCTTGTCCCTGAAGAACCGGCTCGACCGCGAGCTTTCCAATATAGAGGTCGTCTGCGCGCTTCAGGACGAAGACGCAACCGACGATCTCGTTTTCCTTCAGGGCCAGGAATGCTGTCTCCTCCAGCGCTCTAGCCCTGAGATTTTCAACGGTAAGTCGATGCGCCGAGGACGGCGGGTCAATGACGCCGTCCATGAAGGCGAAGGCGCGCAGGACAAGGGCCAAGAGCTCGGCCCAACGGTCGAAATCGGCCGCAAGCTGCACAATGGAGACCTCGGCAGGCTGGCTCACGGGCTGGTTCGCTTGTAGCGGATCGTATCGAAGCGTGCGGCCAGCGCATCGTAGAGCAGCAGTCGCCCGACCAGCGGCTCGCCAATCCCGGTGATCAGCTTGATCGCTTCCATTGCTTGCAGCGTGCCGATGACCCCGGTCAGCGCGCCGACAATGCCGGCCACCGCGCAGGACGGCACCAGTCCCGGCGGCGGCGCCTCGGGAAAGAGATCGCGGTAGCTTGGGTTCAACGTGCCGTCCGGGCCGGTTTCGAACGGCTTCAGCACGGTGACCGAGCCGTCGAAGCGGCCAACGGCGGCATGCACGAGCGGCCGGCTTTCGGCGGCGCAGGCGTCGGCCACTGCGTAGCGTGTTTCGAAATTGTCGGAGCCGTCAACGACGATGTCATAACGGGCGATGAGGGCAGGGGCGGTGTCTGCGGTCAGCCTGAAATTGTGCTCTTCCACCACGACGTTTGGATTGATGCGGCTGATCGCAGCCTTGGCACTGTCGGTCTTTGCCATGCCGACCATGTCCGTGCCGTGGATCACTTGTCGTTGCAAGTTGGAAAGGGAGACACTGTCGTCATCGACGATACCGAGCGTGCCAACGCCCGCAGCGGCGAGATATTCGAGCACCGGCGCACCCAATCCGCCGGCGCCGATGACCAGCACCCGCGCCCGCTTTAGCCGCTGCTGGCCGGCGCCGCCGATTTCGGGCAGCACTATGTGGCGGGCGTAGCGTTCGAGCTCTTCGTCGGTAAGGGCGGCTGCGATCATCCCCGGACCTTATAACGGAGGAAAAAACTTGTCAGGCATCAATACGTGCCACTCAGCAATGCGCCATGGCCGAAGGTCAAATGGTCGGCCTGACCTTACCGTGATCTACGGTCAGGAACTGCGCTCGTCCCTTGAGGCTGTCAAACAACGCGGCATCGGTCCCGGTCATGAAGGCCTGGCAGTTCAGTTCCTCCAGGATCGAGAACAAGGCCGCCCGTCGACCGCCGTCGAGATGGGCGGCAATCTCGTCGAGCAGCAGGATCGGCGTCATGCCCGATATTTCGCCGGTTAGCCGCGCATGCGATAAGACGATGCCGACCAGCAGCGCCTTCTGCTCGCCGGTCGAACAGAGCTCGGCTGGCATCGCTTTGGGCCGGTGGCGCACCACGAGGTCGGTACGGTGCGGGCCGTCGAGCGTGCGCCCGGCGGTGCGGTCGCGGTCGCGCCCCTGGGCAAGGGCGTGACGGAACCGTTCCTCGACGTCGACGGCCGGTAAAACACCGATTTCGCCTTCCAGTTCGCCCGAGATGCCGATGTCGGCTTGCGGAAACGGTCCGTCGCCGGGCAGCCGGTCGATCATGGCGGCGAGCAGGCGCACCAGTTCGGCACGCGCCGCGGCAATTGCCACGCCGGTCTCGGCCATTTGCATCTCGATTGCATCGAACCACGCACTGTCGCGCGAACCGTCGGCGAGCAGCCTGTTGCGGCCGCGCATTGCCTTTTCGTAGTCAAGCGCGCGCTGGCCGTGGCCGGGATCGATCGCAAGCACCAGCCGGTCGAGGAAGCGCCGACGATCGGCCGCCGGCCCGGGGAACAGGCCGTCCATAGCCGGTGTCAACCAGACCACGCGCAGCCATTCCAGCATGTCTTCGGCTGAGCGTGCCGCCGCGCCGTTGATCCGCACTCGCCGGCCGCCTTCGCCGTCGCTGCCCGCTATTCCGGTACCGATCTCGACCTGGCCTTCCGGCCCGTCAAGCCGGGCATGCAGCGCAAAGCCACCGTCACCGCCTTCGCGCGCCACCTCGGCATAGGGTGCGCGGCGCAAGCCGCGGCCAGGCGTGAGCAGCGAGATCGCTTCAAGCAGATTGGTTTTTCCGGCGCCATTGTCGCCGGAAAAAACCACGGCGCCGGGATCAAGGTCGATTGCCAACGCCGCATAGTTGCGGAAATTCGTAAGCGTAAGCTTACTTATGTAGGTCTGCTGCGGTTTTGCAAATTTGGTCACGACAGCAAGATGGCCCCGTTCGGGCCCTACACCCGCATCGGCATCAGCACGTAGAGCGCGGTCTCGTCGGCCATATCGTGGATCAGCGTCGGGGAACCGGCATCCGCCAGCATGAACTTCGCCTCCGTGCCGGTCAGTTGCGCGGCAACGTCGAGCAGGTATTTGGCGTTGAAGCCGATCTCGATCGGATCAGACGAATAGTCGGCCGCCAGTTCCTCGGTGGCACTGCCCGAATCCGGGTTGTTGACCGCAAGCGTGACCTGTCCTTCGGCGATCGAAAGCTTCACCGCCCGGCCGCGTTCGGACGAAATGGTCGAAACGCGATCGACGGCAGCGGCGAAACTCTGGCGATCGATAATCAGCTTCTTGTCGTTGCCGGTCGGAATGACGCGCTGGTAGTCCGGGAAAGTGCCGTCGATCAGCTTGGAGGTCAAGATAACGCTGCCGATGGTGAAACGGATCTTGGTGTCGGACAACTCGGTGGTGACTGCAACATCGGGATCGTCGACCAGCTTTTGCAGTTCGCTGACCGTCTTTCGCGGGATGATGACGCCAGGCATACCCTCAGAGCCTGCCGGCGCATCGATCTCGGCGCGCGCCAGCCGGTGGCCGTCGGTCGCGACAGAGCGCAGCTTCAGCTTGCCGCCGGCCTCGTGCGTGTGCAGATAAATGCCGTTCAGATAATAGCGCGTCTCCTCGGTCGAGATGGCGAACTGGGTCTTTTCGATGAGGCCCTTTAGTCCGACGGAATCGAGCCGGAAAATATGCGAGAACGACCCGGCTGAAAGTTCGGGAAAGTCGGACTGCGGCAGGCACTGCAGGCGGAAGCTCGAGCGCCCCGACGTCACCGTCATGGCGTTGCCGTCTTCGTCGGTCTTCAGCGCCACCTCCGCGCCGTCGGCAAGCTTACGCACGATGTCGTAGAGCAGATGCGCCGGGACCGTTGTCGCCCCGCCGCGTTCGACCTTTGCCGGCGTCGCTTCGGTCACCTCCAGGTCGAGGTCGGTCGCCTTCATTTCAAGGCTGGCCCCCTCGGCGCTGAGCAGCACATTCGACAGGATCGGAATGGTGTTGCGCCGCTCGACCACGCGGTGAACATGGTTGAGAGACTTCAGGAGATTTGACCGTTCCAGGATAACACGCATGACGAAACAGGCTCGCTTGAATGAATGAACGGGTCTCCGGCAAGCGGCGCCCCGCGAAAGGTCTGAACAGGCTCAGAATCTGCGTAAACTGACAGGAAAAACCCGGCAAACGCAAGCCCGCGCCACCGGTTCGGACCGGCTGCGCGGGCCTTCTGGGGATAAAAAGGCCGAAGTTCGCGAGCCGGCGTTTCTCGGGCCATCAGGCCTGGTCGTTGATCAGCCTTCTCAGCAATTCGAGTTCCTGCGCCAGTGTGTTGTCGGCACCGGAAAGATCCTCGATCTTGCGCACCGCATGCAGCACGGTCGTATGGTCGCGGCCGCCGAACCGCCGCCCGATCTCCGGGAGCGAGCGCGGCGTCAAAACCTTCGACAGATACATAGCGACCTGCCGCGGCTTGACGATGGTGCGTGTGCGCCGGTTGGACAGCAGTTCGGTCTTCGACACGTTGTAGTGGCGCGCGACGATGCGCTGGATGTCCTCGATACGCACCCGCTTCGGTTCACCCGAACGATAGATGTGGCCGAGGATCTCGTCGATGCGGTCGATGGTGATCTGCGGTTCGAAGGATTGGCGAAACAAAAGCTGGTTGAAGGCACCTTCGAGCTCGCGCCCGCTGCCGGTCACCGTGCGGGCGACGTGGTTGAGTATCTCTTCGGAAATATCCAGCGACGCATCGTCGAGCTTGGCGGTGGCAAGCCTGAGCTTGAGCATACCGATGCGCATGGCGAAATCCGGGGCTGACATTTCCAGCGCGACGCCGCCGTTGAGGCGCGAGCGGACGCGAGGCTCCAGCGACTCCAATTCCGACGGCGGCCGGTCGGCAGCGACCACCACTTGCTTGGCGCTGTCGAGCAGCATGTTGATCAAATGGCAGAATTCGTGCTGGATCGACTTGCCCTGCAGGAACTGCATGTCGTCGATGATGAGGAGATCGATGTCGCGCAGCTGTTCTTTCAGCGTCAGTGCGTTGTTGTCGCGGATCGCGGTGGCGAACCGCCACATGAAATACTCAGCCGTAAGATAGACGACCCGCGATTTCGGATTCTGCTTCAGCGATTCTGCGGCGATCGCCTGCAACAGATGCGTTTTGCCCAGCCCGACCGTCGCGTGAAGAAAGAGCGGATTGAAACGCACCGCGCTCGACTGCGATTCCGCGACCGCCTTGGCGGCGGCAAAAGCCACTCGGTTCGATGGTCCTTCGATGAAGGAGGTGAAAGTGTAGCGTGGATCGAGCGGCGAACCGAGAACATTGTGCCGGAACTCGGTTTCTGCCGGCATCCCCGGGCGGGGTGTCGGGACCCGTTCGACCCTGCTGGGGCTCGCCGTGCCCGCAGAGAGCGCGGTTTGCGTCTGCCTGGTCATCTTGCGCGCCGGCGCCACTTCTGGCTCGACGCTGTTGCGGCCCTGCCGTGTGGCGGTGCGAACCACGATCTCGATCTTGAGGATCTCCGGATCCTCGTGCTTCCACAACTCGGTGATGAGATCGAGATAGTGGCCGTTGATCCATGAACGCAGGAATGCGGTTGGCACTGAGATGCGGACAATGCCCTTAGAGGATTCAGCGACCTTCATGCGCCCGAACCAGCTCGAATAGACCTCGGTTCCCAGACGCGCCTTCAAGTGGGCCTTGACCCGATCGAACTTCTGTTCAGCTTCATTGGAAGCCGCCATGTCGTTCCTTCCGACTAACGTTCCAGGAAATGGGAGGTCGCCTGTAAGCTCCCTTTCGATGCCGCCGCTCTGCATGATCGAGTTCCTTGTCTCTTGTACCTGTTTTCCGCCGGGGATGCGCCTCCTGCATCCATGTTTCCGGCGACCGTGTCTTCGCTGCGACACCATCGCCGCCGCCGGCTGATGAATCGCCTCGTTGTCGGTCCGGCGCCGAAGCGCCGATCCGCGTTGGTCATGTCAGGGCAACAAAATGCCGTCCGGCGAAAAACCGCCGGCGCACCGTCGACCTGCCATGTACAATTACGCCAGTCCCCTACCGTATCGAAAAGACAAACCAACCCCGTCCGCGGAGTTGAATCCGCGCTGTAAACTCTGCCAATTTGAGCTGGCCGGTTTCAGGCTGGTCAAGGGCCAAGGGCCCATCCCTTCGATGGACAGACATTACCGAAATCGCTGTGGATAGGGCAAGGCCACCCCTAACGGATTTTTAAGGAATCTGACTAGCAAGGGACGTTTCGAACGCCATGCTGCAATAGTTGATTTTGACAAAGCCATTGTGATTCAAACCCTTTTCCGGCGAATATGAAAAAGGCCACACAACGCGAAATTTTCTGAAATAATTCACTTGACAGCCAATTGTCGCCTATCGGCCGCAGCTGATGTGAACAAGCTGTGGATCACCATCGGTAAGCTTCTGAAAGGAAACGGTAATCCGTGACGCTCGGAAATTTTCGTATTGGCGGTTTCGGAGGCTCCGAATATAAGCGGGCATGTATATGCCGGCAAAGCATTTCGAACTTTGAAATGCTCGCGGAGCGCCATTTTGCGGGCTTTCTTTTAAGTACTTGCCGGCAAACGAAAAAACCCGGCGCGATTGGCCGGGTTTGAAGTAGCGCAGTTCAGGAATGGATATATCAGGCTGACAGCACCTTGACCCGTTGGGCCAACCGCGACACCTTGCGCGATGCCGTGTTCTTGTGCACCACGCCCTTGGTCGCGGCGCGCATCAGTTCCGGCTCGGCCACCTTGAAGGCAGCTTGTGCGGCCGCCTTGTCGCCAGCCGCGAGCGCCTCTTCGACCTGGCGGATGTAGGTTCGGACGCGGGAGCGGCGGTTCTTGTTGATCGCTGCGCGACGGGCGATCTTGCGCGTTGCCTTTTTGGCCGAGGAGGTATTGGCCATGGTGCCTCTCTTCTGATCTGGTGGGCGCTTGCGGGATACCGCGGGGCGCAAAAAACAAACGGGCAGCCACAGGGCCGCCTCGGTTGGTGCGGCTTATAGTTCAGCTTTTCCGGCACGTCAACGCTGCAGTGCTTTCTTTTTGACCGGTGCCTCGTCATCTCATCGGTTAGTGAAATTCGGCTTCCGCTTGCCGGTGAAGGCCGCCATGCCTTCCTTCTGGTCATCCAGCGCAAACAGCGAATGAAACAGCCGGCGCTCGAACCGCAGACCCTCGGTGAGCGTCGTCTCATAGGCGCGGTTGACGGCCTCCTTCGCCATCATCACCGACGGCAAGGAAAAATCGGCGATCTTCGCTGCTGCCTTAAGCGCTTCCTCGATCAACTCGCCGGCTGGCACGACGCGCGAGACAAGGCCGGAACGCTCGGCCTCGGCTGCGTCCATCATTCGTCCCGTCAGGCACATATCCATTGCCTTCGACTTGCCGACAAAGCGGGTCAGGCGCTGCGATCCGCCCATGCCGGGCATGACGCCCAGCGTGATCTCGGGTTGGCCAAACTTGGCGGTGTCGGCGGCGATGATGAAGTCGCACATCATCGCCAGTTCGCAGCCGCCCCCCAGCGCATAGCCCGCCACCGCCGCGATGATCGGCTTTCGTGCCCGCGTAAATTCTTCCCAGCCGACGAAGAAATCCTGCACATAAGCATCCACGTAGGAGATCGACTGCATTTCCTTGATATCGGCACCTGCCGCGAAAGCCTTCTCCGAACCAGTGATGACCATGGCGCCAATGTCGGCATTGGCGCCCATGCTGTTCACCGACGCGACCAGTTCCGCCAGCACTTGTGAATTCAGTGCGTTGAGCGCCTGCGGCCGGTTCAGCGTAATCAGCCCGACCTTGCCGCGGGTTTCGACGATGATGGTTTCATAGCCCATGCTTTGCTCCTCCTCGCTTCTGGTTTAAGCCTGACAGGCCCGGCAATGGAAAGTCGAACGACCGCTTTGCACGATGCGCTCGATGTGGCCGCCACAACCAGGCTTGGAGCAGGCTTCCCCCTCGCGATCGTAAACCGCGAAGGAATGCTGGAAGTAGCCCAGCGATCCATCGGTCTGCATATAATCGCGCAACGACGAGCCGCCGGCGGCGATCGCATCGGCGATGACCGAGCGGATTGCTTCGGCCAGACGTTCGCTCTGCTCTTTGGCTTTCTTGCCGGCTCTCGCGAGGGTGCCCGCTTCGCGCAGCGGCGACAGGCCGGCCCGCCAAAGCGCTTCCGAGACGTAGATATTGCCCAGCCCGGCAATTAGCCTCTGGTCCAGAAGTGCCGCTTTCAGCGGTGACTTGCGACCTTTCAGCAACGAAGCGAGCAGCGTGCCGTCCAGTGCGTTGCCTGTAGGCTCGACGCCTAATCCGGCCAGCATCGGATGCATGTCGGGCTCGCCTTCCGAAAACAGCATGAACCCGAAGCGGCGCGGGTCGTTGAAGATCACGCGAGAGCGGACGCCGGCAGGGGATGCGATGTCGAAGACGACGTGATCGTGAGCAGTGTTTTTCGAACGTTCGTGGTGGAACGTGCCGGGCGTTGCGCTCTCGTCGGCCGTTTCGATGCGAAACGAACCCGACATGCCGAGATGGCAGATCAGAACCGGGCCGTTGTCCATGTGCATTGTCAGATATTTGGCACGGCGGCCGAGCGCCGCAATCGTCTTGCCGGTCAGCCGCTCCGAAAATTTCACGGGGAACGGAAACCGCAAATCCGGCCGGCGTGCCTCGACACCGACAATGCGGGCACCTTCAAGGGCCGGCTGCAGACCGCGCCTGACCGTCTCTACCTCCGGCAGCTCAGGCATGGCCGCCTATCATCGCATGGAAGGAGGTGCCGTAAGGGCCGCGCGCCAGCCCGAGATGTTCGGCCACGGTTTCGCCGATGTCGGCAAATGTCATCCTCAGTCCGATGTCTGCGCCTTTGAAACCCGGCCGTGTCCCGATAACCGGAATCCGCTCGCGCGTGTGGTCTGTGCCGCGCCACGTCGGATCGTTGCCGTGATCGGCGGTCAAAATGAGCAGATCGCCTGACCTCAGCCGTGCGAATGCCTCGGGCAGGCGCCGGTCGAACGCCTCGAGCGCGGCGGCATACCCCGCAACGTTGCGCCGATGCCCGAACTCGGTGTCGAAATCGACAAAGTTCGCGAAGACGAGGTCGCCGTCGCGGGCGTCTTCCATGGCGCCAAGCGCTTTGTCGAACATCGCCATGTTGCCGGCAGCCTTGCGGACTTCCGAGATGCCCCGGTGGGCGAAAATGTCGCCGATCTTGCCGACCGCGATAACCGGGCTGCCGCGCGCCGTCAGACGGTCGAGCAGCGTCGGTTCCGGCGGCGGTACGGCATAGTCGCGACGATTATGCGTTCGCTCGAACGTGGCGGCGGTTTCACCGATGAACGGCCGTGCTATGACGCGGCCGATATTCAGCGGATCGACGAGCCTGCGCACCACCTTGCAGAACTCGTAAAGCCGTTCCAGGCCGAAATGAACCTCATGCGCGGCGATCTGCAGGACGGAGTCGATCGAGGTGTAGCAGATCGGATTGCCGGTCCGGATATGGTCTTCGCCGAACCGTTCGATGATTTCGGTGCCCGGAGCATGGCAATCGCCGAGGATGCCAGGCACCTTCCCTTCACGCACCATTGCTTCGGTCAACTCGGCCGGAAAGGCCGGAAGCGTGTCCGGGAAGTAACCCCAGTCGAAACGGACCGGCAGGCCGGCTATTTCCCAATGGCCCGATGGCGTGTCCTTGCCGCTCGAGACCTCTTGGGCCGCGCCGTGAAAGGCGGCGGCAAGCGGCGCACTGCCGACATTCTCGAACCTGAAACCCGTCGCCGTTGCCGCGGCCTGGCCGAGGCCGAGCGAAAGCATGTTTGGTACAAGAAGGGGCCCGTCACGCAGGCCTTCGCGATCGGCGCGGCCTTCCGCGCAGGCCCGTGCGATGTGTGCGAACGTATTGGAGCCGGTGTCGCCATAGCGTTCGGCATCGGCCGCGCCGCCGATGCCGAAGGAGTCGAGGACAAAAAGGAAGGCGCGTGCCATCGAAAGGTTCATCATTGCCTGTGTGTTGGCTCAGACATAGGGTTCCGCGTCGCCATTGGCAATTCGGAAACCCAAACAGCACGGTTGGCATGCTGGTCCCGGAGAGACGAATCGCGGCATGGTCGATCTGCGGATGGAAATGCGCGGCGCGGAGCTCGCATGAGGCTTGCCCTGACAGCATTCGCCGCCGTACTGGCTTTGCTGCTGGAGGGGTCTTGCGCAAACCTGGCGCGCGCCGATTGGCGCTATGTTATCGGAACGTTCCGTATCGGTATCGTCGCCGAACCGTTGCCGGTCCGAGGGACGATGTGCCGGCTGCAGCCATCGTGCGTCTAGTCTCGGCCCGCGGTTGCAACCAATAGCAACAGACCGGTTAGCGGGCTTCAGGCGTCAGCAATCGCTGCACGGAATGGTCGGGCTCCTGCGCGGCCGCAGATAATAAGTTTCCGCAATCGATATCGAATTGAAGACCGAGCTCAACCCGAACCGGCTTTGGCCGTCCGCCGACCAGGTGATGATTGGCTTGTAGGCGAGATCACTCTCGACCCGAATGAGGAAAGTGCCTTTGATCTTGAGCGCGCTCGGGACCGTTGTGGTGGAATCCTTGACCGCGTCGACACTAGAGACGCCATCCACCAGTTTGCGCGACCACACGACCAGGACTTTCGGCGTCGTCTCGTTCGTCACCTGTATCGCCGTGATAATGATCTTCGGTTTCGAGCGGTTGTAGGGCTGGAGCGTGGAACTGCCGATCGCCATGATGGCGTCGACATCGGCCGCCTTGATGGTCTGCTGCTGTGTGACGAGGTCCGCTACCATGCTGCCGATGCGGCTGACCTTCTTGCTGGTCTCGATGGCTTGCGAGGCCTCCATTGTCATAAAGTACATGATCAACAGGACAGGCACGATGAGGGCAAACTCGACGGCCGCAATACCGCGGCGGTCGGAGCAAAGCCGGACTGCTCTTGTACAAATCCCTGCGATGCCCAACTGTGCCCCCGCACGAATCATGGCTTTGCCCTTTTCAAGCGACTAGGTGGTTCAGTTGTCGAAAGGCTCGTTCTGCCAAGTGATCGAGGCAAAATGCAGCGTTTTGCCGTCCTTCAGATTGGCCATCGACTTGGCCATGAAGTCGGTCATCACCGGCCATTTGTAAAAAACCCGCAGCATGTTTCTCGACTCCGCCAGGCCCGGTGCGACCGTGAAGGTCTGTGTGCTCGTGCCCTTGGTCAGCACGACGTCGCCATCCTGGATCTTGAAACCGGCCAGCGCCGCATCGGCGAAGGTCGGATATTCGCGCAAGTCCACCAGCAATCCGGGACAGGTCTTGGCGACCATGATCTCCAATTTGGCGCAGATCATATCCCGCAGCTTGGTCCCGGAGACGTCCGCCGGCCTTAGCTGGCCGGTACGCAATTGGCGCGCGATGTCGTCTGTGGCGTTTGCCATCACTTCCTGTGCGGCAAATGAAATGCAGCTCTCCAGTATGGCGAATACAAGAAGCGCGAAAGGAATTGCAAGCATGGCGAATTCGATCGCCGTGCTTCCGCGGCGGTCGCCCAAAAACCGTCTTGGAGAACCTGCTCGTCCTGCCTTGCTCATGTCCTCTGCCCGCCGATGCCGCTTCTGTATCGGTCCCACCCTTAGTCGGAACCGATTGAAGTCCGGTTGGAATGACCGTTAAATTCAACGGGAAGGCCTTAACCCGGCCATAACCGAAGCACGTTCTCGCCAAAGACGGAGACGTCGGCTAGCTAATGCCCGGCGCTCATCTCGGCTTCAGAGGCCTTCTCGGCATCGCTCTTATACGAGCTTTCGCAATACGGCGCGCAGGACATCGTCTGCACTTCGGCGCGTCGATAGATGCGCACCGACGCCGCCGCCTGGCGCACGACGGTTATCTGCTCATCGACGATCGGGTTGCCCTCCTGATCGAGGACGACAAGATTGGTGACGCCAAATCCCTTGCCGGTCAGTACGATCGTCGATGCGTCCTGCACGGAGGCGTCGGCGATCGCCGGATTGCCGACGACAATCGTATCGGCGGCGCGCGACAATTTGATGATCTTTGCCTGGTTCATCGTTACCTCGATGCCGGCGCCGGCCTTGGCTGGAAAGGCGAAAGCCGCTGCGGCACAAAGCACGGCAACTGGAAATGATGATCTCGGCCCGGCCATTGAGGCGTCCCCTGGCAAACTGTTCAACGGAACATGAACGAGATTGGTGAACCAACCGTTAAGCGGCTGGAGTCCAGGATCAAGCCGGAACCGGCATTGGGCCTAGCCGGCACGGCTGGAACGTCTTTGCCGAATTGCGCCTTTTGCGCCTTTTGTCGGCCCGGGGTCCTAGCGGCGGGTATTTTAGTTCTGGGTTAACCACGCAATGCCATCGAAGCGGGAAAGGAATCGGTAAGCCTGTTTATTAAGCCGATTGAAACAGCTTCTCCTTAGATTCGCAGTATCCGATCAGCCACCAAGAGAAGTTGACGGAAGTGCTGTAACAATTGGAGTAGGAGCTCAAATGTCTAACCTCATCGCACGTTTTGTGAAGGACGAATCCGGCGCGACCGCTATCGAATACGGTCTGATCGCCGCTCTCATCGCGCTCGCCATCATGGTCGGCGCCACCTCGCTCGGCACCGCGCTGAACGCCAAGTTTGACAAGATTGCCACCAAGGTCAACGCTTCGTAAGCAACAACATTCCGTTGCTTCCCAATAAGGGCCGCCGCACTGGCGGCCCTTATTTAGTCCTACGCATGATTTTGAACTTTAGACCTCATCAATCGTTAATCGAACATACCTAGGCTGGGACCAGGTACAGTTTGACCACAGGCGCCATGCCCATGCTTGAAGCCGTGATCTTCGTCGTCTTTCCATTCTGCATGCTTTTTGCCGCGATCTCCGACATGCTGTCGATGACGATCGCCAATCGCGTGCCTGTGCTGCTCGTCGTTGTCTTTGCCTTGGTTGCGCCCTTGACCGGCATGAACTGGGCCACCTATGGCGGGCACTTCGCCGCTGGCGGCCTGGTTCTTGTAGTGACATTCGGCCTGTTCGCGCTTGGCGGCATGGGCGGCGGCGACGCCAAGCTCTTGGCCGCCACTGCCGTGTGGATGGGACTGAATATCCATCTCGTCGAGTATCTCGTCACCTCGACATTCATCGGCGGTCTGCTGACCCTTGCCATCCTCGCCTATCGAAAATCGCTGCTTGCCGCCGTCACAAGCCACAATCGGTTCCTGCGCCATTTCGCCGATGAGGCGACCGGCGTTCCGTACGGCATTGCGCTTGGCATTGGCGGTCTGCTCACCTATTCCGACTCACCGTTGATGGCCTGGGCGCTTACCAGGCTGGCGGGCTGAATTTCGCTTTACGCCATTGGCGCCGAGCAGGCGAATTGGCCACGTTTTCCTTCGGGCCAGAGTTGTCGCTCTAATTTATGTAAACCTTAAATTAATCACGATCGTAAGTATAACATTAACCTTGTTTTGACGATTGCCGCTGCAAAGTCCGGCTTGGCTAGTGGTTTGCCAAGGCGAGGTTCGGACAGATGCCAGCATCCCGATTAATTATTCTAGGCGTGGCGATAGCCGCGGCCGGCGGTGCAGGCTATGTCGCGAAGAACATGGTTGTGGCTCCGCCGCCTCCGGTTGTCGATTCCGGTCCTCAGGCGCCGGCGATCGCGCTGCAGGATGTGCTTGTTCTTTCCGGCGACGTTCCGATGGGCAGTCCGCTTGAAAACAACATTTCCTGGGAGTCATGGCCGTCCGCCGGCATCAACGCAAATTTCATCACCCGCGCTGCCGAGCCTGAAGCGCTGGACAAGCTGAAGGGCGCCGTCGCCCGCGTGGCGCTCTATGCCGGCGAGCCGCTGCGCCGCTCGAAGCTGATCGGTGAAGGGCAAAGCTTCATGTCGTCGATCCTGCCCTCCGGCATGCGGGCTGTCGCCACAAGCATTTCGGCCGACACCTCGGCCGGTGGCTTCATTCTTCCGAACGATTTCGTCGACGTCATCATGACCCGCAGAACCGATGCCGCCAATGGCGGTGGTCCGGGCTTCACGACCGAAACTATCCTCAAGAACATTCGTGTCCTGGCGATCGACCAGACCATTCAGGAGGATGAGGAAGGCAAGAAGACCAGAGTCGGCCAGACCGCCACCCTGGAGCTGACGCCGCAGCAGTCCGAGATCATCACCGTCGCACAGCAGATGGCGGATCGCCTGACACTGGCGCTGCGCTCGATCAAGGACAGCCAGGACAAGAATGTGGGCGAGGCCGACTACCTGGTTTCCGGCAATGGTCGGCGCGGCACCGTGCGGTTGATCAAGTCGGGCGAAGTTTCCGAGGTGGGGGCAAGGAAATGAGGCTAAAAACCAAACTGCCGCTCACCCTGGCTGTGGCGATCGGCCTGTTTCTCCTTGGAACGAATGCATATGGCATCCTCGATGCCAGTGCGGCGGGCAATGCCAGGGTCACGGCTTCGACCGCCACCCAGCGGGTCAAACTCGGACTCAATAAATCGGTGGTCATCGACCTGCCGAGCGATGCCTATGATATTCTCGTCGCCAACCCCGCTGTAGCCGACGCAGTGACCCGCACCGCCCGCCGCATCTATCTGTTCGGAAAGGCGGTCGGCGAGACCAACATCTTCGTGTTTGGCCCGAATGGCGAGCAGATCGTCAGCCTTGACCTGGCGGTCGAACGCGATGTTGCCGGGCTGGAGGATTATATCAAGCGCTTCATCCCGTCATCGACCGTTAAAGTCGAACTCCTGAACGATAATGTCGTTCTGACCGGAACCGTGGACACTCCTCTGGACGCCAAGCGCGCGGCCGATCTGGCAAACATCTTCGTGTCCGGCGGCGAGGCGACCACGGGTCAATATTCGCAGACCGCTGCCGGCGGTTCGGCCGAAGCCGGCGTCGCCATCGACAACCCGGATGCCGAGCGCCGCGTCAGCCAGATCGTCAACCTGCTGCAGATCATCGGCGACGACCAGGTGACGCTGAAGGTGACGGTTGCCGAGGTCAGCCGCACGGTGATGAAGCAGCTCGGCGTCAACATGGTCGGCAACGGCAGCAGCAACGGCATCAGTTGGAGCGCTCTCACCACGCCCGCATACGGATTGGGAAAGCCACTGTCGCAATATTCGGGGGCCGCGATCGGCAGCTCAACTCTTCAAGCGTACATAAACGCCATGGAGCAAAGCGGTGTCATGAAAACGCTGGCCGAGCCGACTCTCACCGCCGTTTCCGGCGAGAAGGCGACCTTCAAGGTCGGCGGCGAATTCAATATCATCACCGGCCGAACAAGCAACGTTTCAAACGACAATCAAACTGGCCAGATTACCTACGAGCACGAACGCCTTGAATATGGAATTGGGCTCGAATTCCAGCCGGTCGTGCTCTCGGCGGGCCGCATCAGCCTGAAAGTGAGGACGTCGGTTTCGGAACCTACGACCGAAGGCGCCGCAGTGCTGGAAGGAGCCGGCGACTTGCCCGGCACCACTTTTCTGTCGATCCGCAAACGCCTGGCCGACACCACGGTGGAGTTGCCCTCCGGCGGTTCCATGATGATCGCGGGCCTTGTCCGCGACGACATCAGGCAGGCGGTTGCCGGGCTGCCCGGCCTGACCAAAATACCGGTGCTAGGCACGCTGTTCCGCAGCAGGGATTTCGTCCGCAACGAGACCGAACTCGTCATCATCATCACGCCCTATCTGGTGAAGCCGGTGGCGCGCAACGATCTTGCCAAGCCGGATGACAATTTCAACGCAGCCAGCGATGGCGCCGGCATGTTCCTTGGCCGCGTCAACCGCGTCTACGGCACCATGCAGACCGACAAGCCCAACGGCCGCTATCACGGCGTTGTCGGCTTTATCTACAAGTAAGCGGGGAAGTCGACATGTCTCAGGCAGTATCGAAGGCAAGGGCGGTCACCGCGATACAGTCCGTTCATTCGCGGATCTGGCGGCCGGCCGTTCCGATCATAGCGATCGCGATGGTGGCATCACTGGCCGGCTGCGCCAATCGCGACAGCGTCACGGTCGGTGCCATACCGGACGACTATCGCACCACGCATCCTATCGTCATCGCCGAGAAGGTCCAGAAGATCGACCTTCCGGTCGGCGCCGGCGACCGTGGCATGACCAGATCCCAGCGTGACACGCTCCTGGGCTTTCTCAACGGATACGACAGGAGCGCGGCTCCGGTGCTGACGATCGAGATTCCGAGCGGCTCAGCTAACGAAATCGCAGCGGCCGCGGCCGGCCGCGATTTCGCCAGGCTCGCCATAGCCAGCGGCATCAGCCGGAAGCGGATCGCCATGCGGTCCTATCAGTCTGTTTCAGCCGAAGCGTCCGCACCGGTCCGCGTTGCCTATGTCTCGGTGAAGGCTCAGACGGATAAATGCGGGCGCTGGCCCGAAGACCTGCTGCAGACTTCGGAAAACAAGCACTATGCCGATTTCGGCTGTTCGTATCAGAACAACCTGGCTGCCCAGATGGCCAATCCGTCCGATCTGATCGGGCCACGCAAACCGTCGCCGATCGACGCGGAAAATCGCGGCGCGGTGATCGACGTCTATCGTGACAGGGGTATTTCGGACGAATTCCTCGGCAATTCGGAAGTCGATTATTAACGAGTGTTGAGGCTCAACAAACTCTAAGCCGCGCAAGTCACGGAAAGTGATGACAATGAGCAATCTTGCCTATGACACAGAGGTACCGGGCGGCGAAACCTCGGAGCAGGATATTGCCGCGATGCAGGCGTTGCGGCCGATCCCGCGCATTTCGATCCAGGCATTTTGCGAGACCGAAGGCGTAGCCAATCCGGTCGAGCGCGCCGGCGAGGATCGCCGCATGGCCAAGGCCCATCTGAAGGTGCATATGGGGGGCATCCCCACCGCTATCGAATTCTATCAGTCGGCGCCGACACCGAACCTGATCCTGCTTGAATCCCGCAGCGAGCCGAAGCTGTTGCTTGAACAACTCGCCCAGCTCTCCGAGCATTGTGACCCGACCTCCAAGGTGGTGGTTGTCGGCCACTACAACGATGTCGGCCTGTATCGCGAACTCATTCGTTCGGGCATCTCCGAATATGTCATCGCGCCCGTATCGATGGCCGACATCGTCAGCGTGGTGTCTTCGATCTTCGTTGATCCGGAAGCTGAGCCGATCGGCCGCTCGATTGCGTTCATCGGCGCCAAGGGCGGCGTCGGCTCCTCGACCATAGCCCATAATGTGGCCTGGGCCATGTCGTCCCTTTTCAAATCCGAAGTGGTTGTCGCCGATCTCGACCTCGCCTTCGGAACGGCCAATATCAACTTCGACCAGGACCCGGCCCAAGGCATTGCCGAGGCGGTCTTCTCGCCGGAACGCGTCGACGAGGTCTATCTCGACCGACTGCTCGCCCAATGCGCCGAGCACCTGTCGCTGCTTGCGGCCCCTTCGACCCTGGAGCGGGTCTACGATTTCGATCCCGACGCTTTCACCCAGCTTATCGACATAGCCCAGCGTAGCGCGCCGCTCCTCGTGCTCGATGTTCCCCACTTGTGGGCGGGCTGGACCAAGAACACGCTGGTCAAGGCCGATGAGATCGTCATCACGGCGACGCCCGAACTGGCCAATCTGCGCAACACGAAGAACCTGGTCGACATGCTGAAGCGGCTTCGTCCGAACGATCCTGCGCCAAAGCTTGTGATCAACCAGGCCGGTGTGCCGAAGCGTCCCGAGATTACGCCGTCCGACTTCTCCGAATCCCTCGGCCTTTCGCCGATGTCAGTCATCCCGTTCGAGCCGCTTTTGTTCGGAAATGCTGCCAATAACGGACGTATGCTTGGTGAAATGGATGCCAAGAGTCCGGTCGTCGCCACGATCAACGAGATCGCCCATGTGCTGACAGGGCGCAGCGAAATCAAGGTGAAGAAAAAGGCTGGCCTCGGCAACCTGATAGGCAAGCTTTCGCGCAACAAGAAGTGATGCCTCAGCGGTGGAATTGGTAAGCGATCATGTTTGGTAAAAGAGGCAGCGACGACGGCAACCGGACCATCCCGGAATTCCGTCAGCCCGCACCCGCAGCTGCTGCGCCGGCTGCCGCGAACCCCATGGAAGCGGCTATAGCTGCCAGACCCGCGACGCTGCCGCCGTCCGGCGCGCCTGCAGCGCAGGTTCGCCGTGCAGTCGAGCCGCCGCCATTGGCGCCGGAGCCGAAAACTATCCAGCGCCAAAAGAGCGAAACCTACTACGACACCAAAAGCCAGGTCTTCGCCGCACTGATCGACACGATCGACCTGTCGCAGCTGGCCAAGCTCGATCCCGAAAGCGCGCGCGAGGAAATCCGCGACATCGTCAACGACATCATCGCGATCAAGAATTTCGCGATGTCCATCGCCGAGCAGGAAGAGCTTCTCGAGGACATCTGCAACGACGTTTTGGGCTACGGGCCACTGGAGCCACTGCTTGCGCGCGACGATATTGCCGACATCATGGTCAACGGCTCCAAGAACGTTTACATCGAAGTCAACGGCAAGGTCGAGCAGACCGGCATCCGGTTCCGCGACAACCAGCAGCTCCTCAACATCTGCCAGCGTATCGTCAGCCAGGTCGGCCGCCGCGTCGATGAATCAAGCCCGATCTGCGATGCCCGTCTTCCTGATGGCTCGCGTGTCAACGTCATCGCACCGCCCCTGGCTATTGACGGCACCGCACTTACCATCCGCAAGTTCAAGAAGGACAAGCTGACGCTCGACCAGTTGGTCAAGTTCGGCTCGATTTCGCCGCAAGGGGCCGAGATTCTCAAGATCATCGGCCGTGTCCGTTGCAACATCGTCATCTCGGGCGGAACCGGCTCGGGCAAAACGACGCTGCTCAATTGCCTGACCAACTATATCGACCGGGAGGAACGCGTCATCACCTGCGAGGACTCGGCTGAGCTGCAATTGCAGCAGCCGCATGTGGTGCGTCTCGAAACCCGCCCGCCCAACCTCGAAGGCGAGGGCGAAGTGACCATGCGCGACCTGGTCAAGAACTGTCTGCGCATGCGGCCCGAACGCATTATCGTCGGCGAGGTGCGCGGACCCGAAGTGTTCGACCTGCTGCAGGCGATGAACACTGGCCATGACGGCTCGATGGGCACGATCCACTCGAACAGCCCGCGCGAATGCCTCAACCGTATAGAGTCGATGATCGCCATGGGCGGCTACACGCTGCCGCAAAAAACCGTGCGCGAAATCATCGTCGGCTCCGTCGACGTGATCATACAGGCTGCACGCCTGCGCGACGGATCGCGGCGCATCACCCACATCACCGAGGTGATCGGCATGGAGGGCGACGTCATCATCACCCAGGACATCGTCCTCTATAACATCAAGGGCGAGGACGCGAACGGCAGGCTGCTGGGCGAGCACGTGTCGACCGGCATCGGCCGTCCGCATTTCTGGGAGCGCGCCCGCTACTACGGTGAGGAGCAGCGCCTCGCCGTTGCGCTCGAGGCAATGGAGAAGCGCGCTGACTGATCCGTCCGGAAACGTGGGGGCCAGG
Organism: Mesorhizobium sp. M0136; assembly: GCF_040322515.1. Classification (NCBI taxonomy): domain Bacteria; kingdom Pseudomonadati; phylum Pseudomonadota; class Alphaproteobacteria; order Hyphomicrobiales; family Phyllobacteriaceae; genus Mesorhizobium; species Mesorhizobium sp. M0136. Next base: position 189,142 of record NZ_JAMYTP010000001.1, on the reverse strand, counting down.
ATCGATGTTCGGAATTGACGGCACCGTATTGGCATTCGTCGTGCTCGCCGGCTTCAGCGCCGGCGCTGTGGCCTATGCTTTCCTGTTCAACCGGATCAGCACCGAGAAGCAGGTCGGCAAGCGGCTTGAATCGATCAAGACCGCCGAGACGGATCGTTCCGTCGTCAAGGCTTCGCGCGATCGCGTCGCGGAAGCGGCCAAGCGTCGCAAGTCCGTCCAGGATTCGCTGAAGGATCTCGATCAAAAGCAAAAGTCCAATCAGAGCCTGGTCAAGAAACCACCGCTGAAGATCCAAATCCGTCAGGCCGGCATGAAGATCTCGCTCGAGCGCTTTTATGTCTACTCGGCGGTCTGCGGCGTCGTCTTGACGGCTCTTATTTATTTCATCGGCGCACCGCTGCTGGTCTTGCCGGCTGCGCTGCTGGTCGGCGTCTTGGGTTTGCCACGCTGGTTCGTCTCGTTTCGCCGCGGGCGCCGCGTCAAGGCGTTCCTCAACGAATTTCCGAACGCGCTCGATATCATTGTGCGTGCGGTAAAATCCGGCCTGCCGCTGAACGATGCCGTGCGCCTGATCGCCAACGAATCCCCCGAGCCGGTCAAGACCGAGTTCCGCCGCATCGTCGATTCGCAGCAAATGGGTTTGTCGATCCCCGACGCGGCCATGCGCATGCCAGAAACGATGCCGTGCACCGAGGCGAGCTTCTTCGGCATCGTCATCCAGATCCAGTCTCAGGCCGGCGGCAATCTTTCCGAAGCGCTGGGCAATCTTTCGCGCGTGCTTCGCGATCGCAAGAAAATGAAAGCCAAGGTCCAGGCGTTGTCCATGGAAGCCAAGGCATCCGCCGTGATCATCGGCGCGTTGCCTTTCGTCGTCGCCTGTCTCGTCTATTTGACGAGCCCGAACTACATCATGCCCCTATTCACCACCAGCACCGGCCATCTGATCCTCGGTTGTTCCGGCATCTGGATGTCGATGGGCATCCTGGTAATGCGCAAAATGATGAATTTCGAAGTTTAGGACTCGCGTATGACCGATCACGTCGTCAGAACTCTCACCGATCCGTCCCTGCTGATCGCACTGCTGGTCGGCATAGCGGTGTTTGCGACCGTCTTCACGCTGCTGCCCGCCTTTGGCGGGAACCAGCTCAAGGCGCGCATGAAATCCGTGGCGCTGGAGCGCGATGAGCTGCGCGCCAAGCAGCGGGCGCGGCTGGCAATCGAAGCCGACCGCCGCCGCAAGGGCCTGCGCGAAGAACAGTCGGTCGGCATGCGCAATATTGTCGATCGCCTGGATCTCAGGCGTGCGCTGGCGGATGAAGGTACCTTGCAGAAATTGAAAGTGGCGGGTTTTCGCGGGCAAAATCCGCTGACGCGCTTCCTTTTCTTCCGTCTCGTCCTGCCCTTCATCGGCTTTGCATTGGCGGCGATGTATCTGTTCGTGCTCGGCGGATTGCCCGAGCAGCCGTTTTTCGTGAAGCTGTTCGTGTGCATCGTGGTTGCCTATGCGGGGTTCTACGCGCCGGTGCTCTACGTCAACAACCGCGCTACCAAGCGCAAGCAGTCGATTCAGATGGCGTGGCCGGACGCGCTCGACCTGATGCTGATATGCGTCGAGTCCGGCATGTCGGTGGAAGCGGCGCTTCGCAAGGTCGCCGATGAGATCGGCGCGCAATCGGTGGCATTGGCGGAAGAATTCATCCTGACCAACGCCGAGCTTTCCTATCTGCAGGAGCGCAAGCAGGCCTACGAGAACCTTGCAAGCCGAACTGGGCTGGAATCCGTCAGGTCGGTGTCCCAGGCGCTGGTTCAGGCCGAGCGCTACGGCACGCCCGTGGCGCATGCATTGCGGGTGCTTGCCAGTGAGAGCCGCGACATGCGCATGAATGCCGCCGAGAAGAAGGCGGCCGCGCTGCCGCCGAAGCTCACCGTGCCGATGATCCTGTTCTTCCTGCCGGTACTGTTCGCCATCATTCTTGGTCCCGCCGGCATCCAGGTGAGCCAGCGCGGCATCTTCGGCGACCAGCCGAAATCCAGCAGCGAGTAGCACCAGCGGCGTTGCCAGAAACGCTGATACGATTCAGAGCCACGCTGCCGGTGCAGCGCGGCTCTTTGCGTGAGACATGTTGCGGAATTCGCGCGCCGGTTCGCCGGTCGAAGCGGTCAGTTGGTGGCGGGCTTTGCCTTGTCCTGGTCCTTGAGCTGGCTCCAGGCATTCTGCTGCGCCAGCATCTGGCGAAGGTAAGCGACGTTAGCCTGCGCCTGATCTGGCGACAGCTCTTGCGAGGCGATCTTCTCGGCCTCGTCGAAACGGCCTTGCAGACCGACGACCAGCGCGAGGTTCTGGCGAACGCGGCTATCTGCATTCGGCTGCTGGGCGGCCGAGCGCATATAGGTTTCGGCCGTGCGCAAATCGCCTTCCAGCACGTACGACATGCCGAGATTGGAAAGGATCGACGGTTCGTTCGGCCTGAGGTCAAGCGCCTTGCGATAGCCTTGGCGCGCCTCGTCCTTTTGGCCCAGCTGGTCGAGAATAGCAGCTTCCGCCGACACCAGTTTCCAATCAGGATATTCAGGAGTCTGCGCGCGGCGCACGGCATCGAGAGCCGGTTCGAACTGTCCGTTGGCGGCAAGTGCCTTGCCATAGGCGGCGAGCACGTCGCGGTCCTTCGGCAAGGCGATCGCCAGCTTGCGCATCACCGCAAGCGATTGGTCTGCGTCGCCGTCCATCTGCAGCGCCGCGGCATAATTTGTCGCGATGCGCTTGTCGCTGGGGTTTTTCGCATAGGACTGGCCGAGCGCCATCGTAGCGTTGTGCAGTTCGCCCGCCGACATTGTTTCCAGCGGCCTGCCGCTTGGACGAGAAATCGAACCAGTCGTCAATTTGCTGGTTCCGCAGCCAGCGACGCCTGCGGCAAGCGCCATCATCAACGCCGTGCTGATCAGCCTGTTTGCGCTGGCGTTCATCCTGCGGTTGGTCAGCATCGGCACCAAGGCTCCGTTCATCGCGTGACCATTTGCGTGGTCATCTTCCCTCCCGCAGAAATATTCTGTTAACCCTAACGGAGAGTTAAGAAACGCCGACTCGGAAACCCGGAGACCAGCGAATGCCTGTCGAACTCGTCGAGAAAGAATTGAGCAATGCGCTGCCGGTCCATCTGGTGGCGAAGGATGCTCTGGCGGCAGCGGGCCTTGCGCCATCCTCGGTCGCCTGGGCCAAGGCCAACAGCTTCTCCGGCGAAGCTGGCAGGACGCTGATCGTGCCTGGCGACAACGGCGCGATTGCCGGAGCCCTGTTCGGCACCGGTGATGACGAGGGCGCACTGGCCATCGGCGCACTGGCGAGAGCCTTGCCCGCGGGCGACTGGCATTTTGCGTCGGCACCCGCCAAGCCGGAGCTTACGGCACTCGCCGTGGCGCTCGGCGGCTATGTCTTCACCCGCTACGGCAAGAAGCCAGGCAAGAGCCTTCGCCTCGCGCTGCCGGCAGGCACAGACGCTGCCCGCATCCGCCGCATCGCCAATGGCGTTTTCCTGGCGCGCGATCTGGTCAACACGCCGACCAGCGATATGGGCCCCGGCCAGCTGGAAAAAGCCGCCCGGACCTTGGCCGCGACGCACAAGGCCGAAATATCGGTGACCAAAGGCGACGATCTTCTTACCGCCAACTTTCCGATGATCCACGCCGTCGGTCGGGCATCTGCCGACGCGCCGCGCCTGATCGACATGATTTGGGGGCCGAACAATGCCCCCAGGATAACGCTGGTCGGCAAGGGGGTCTGCTTCGATACAGGCGGTCTCGACATCAAGCCGTCCTCGGGCATGCTTTTGATGAAGAAGGACATGGGCGGCGCTGCCAACGTGCTGGGCCTCGCTTCCATGATTATGGCCACCGGGCTGAAGGTCCGGCTACGCGTGCTCATCCCGGCTGTCGAGAATTCGATAGCCGGCAACGCCTTCCGGCCAGGCGACGTGCTGGTGAGCCGCAAGGGCATCACCGTCGAAATCGGCAACACCGACGCCGAAGGACGGCTGGTACTCGCCGATGCCTTGGCCTTGGCCGATGACGAAGAGCCGCAGATGCTGGTCGATATGGCGACGCTGACAGGCGCTGCCCGTGTTGCGCTCGGTCCCGACCTGCCGCCGTTCTACACCGGTGACGAGGCGCTTGCATCCGAGCTGGCGGACGCCTCCGTTGCGGTCGAGGATCCGCTATGGCGCATGCCGTTGTGGAAGCCCTATGACGCCAAGCTGGCGTCGAAGGTGGCCGACATCAACAACGTCACGTCAGACGGTTTCGCCGGCTCGATCACCGCGGCGCTTTTCCTGAAGCGCTTCGTGGAAAAGACCGCCGGCTGGGCGCATGTCGACATCTTCGCCTGGAACCCGTCCGACCGCCCGCACGGTCTTGCCGGTGGCGAAGCGCAAGGCATCCGGGCGCTGGAGCAGGTCATTTCGAACCGCTACGCTTGATTCTTGGGCATAGCCGACGAAGGTATTGACTGAAACGGAACCGAAACAATTTTCAGTCATGCTGGACGGATGTCGATTATCATGCGTCCAAGCCAGGCCTTGCGACTATGGCAACAGGTGGTGTTATCCGAGGTGCGTGACGACGCGCCCGATCTCACCATGCGCCAGACGGCGATCCTGTTCACCATCTATCTCGATCCGCCGCCACACACGGTGCGGGGGTTAGCCGCCCGCCTCAACGTCACCAAGCCGGTGATCACCCGTGCGCTCGATACGATGGGGGCGCTGAAACTGGTGTCGCGCCACCGCGACGAGCTCGACAAGCGCAACGTGCTGGTCAGGCGTACTGTCGAAGGCGCGCTCTTTGTCGAGCGCTTTGGCGATGTTATCATTGCCAGAGCCCAAGAGTTGCCGATTTGAACGAGTTGCCGATTTGACCGCCAGGGATGCCCGCCTCCATGCCTTCCGCTCCGATCTCGCCGACGCCAGGCTGAAAGGCGAGGTTTCCGCCGACCGTTTCGTCGCCGGCCGGCCGGCTCGCATATCAGCCTCCGTCGCTGACATCCGCAGGGCGCCGCGGCCGGACGCCGGCGTCGATACCCAGCTTCTGTTCGGCGAAGACGTCCTCGTCTTCGAGAACGTTGGGGGCTGGGCCTGGATACAGGCCGAGCGCGACGGCTACGTCGGCTATGTCGCCGACACGGCACTGGGCGCGCGGGACCATGCGCCGACCCATGTCGTTTCGGTGCCGCGCACGTTTCTCTATCCAGGACCCGACTTGCGCTTCCCGGTGAGCGGGCAGCTCTCGATGGGATCGTTGGTGACGGTGACGGGCTCAGCGGAAACGCGCGGCACGCATTATGCGCTGTTGCCGTCCGGCCAGGCGGTCATATCGGGTCATCTCAGGCCTGTCGCCGAGGCGGCCGCCGACTACGTTGCCGTTGCCGAGAGCTTTCTCGGCACGCCCTATTTGTGGGGCGGCGCCTCGGGCTTCGGCATCGACTGTTCCGGCCTGGTGCAGCTTGCGATGCGAATGGCCGGCAGGCAAGTGCTGCGCGACACCGACATGCAGGCGGCGACCATCGGTGAACCGCTCGATCCCGGGCCGGATCTTGCCGGGTTGCGGCGCGGCGACCTGGTCTTCTGGAAAGGCCACGTCGCGATCATGACGGATCCGGAGACCATGATCCACGCCAACGGCCACACCATGCTGGTGTCGCGCGAAGGACTGAGGGAGGCGGTAGCCCGTATCGGTTATCTCTATGGCGGCCCGACCGGGTTTCGCCGGCCCTAACGCGAATCGATCACCTTTTGTTCTGATTCTGCTTGGCGATTGCGCATCGCCGCGCTACCTCTGGCACGTGACAGAGCAGCCGCGCCTTGCCCAACAGAATGCCGCCGTCGTCCTGCCCGAGCCATTCGTCAAATGGTTTGCGGAAAAGGGCTGGTCGCCGCGCGCTCACCAGATCGATTTGCTGGCCAAAGCCCAGGACGGGCAGTCGGTATTGCTGATCGCCCCGACCGGCGCCGGCAAGACGCTGGCCGGGTTCTTGCCATCGCTGACCGAACTGGCCGGCCGACCGAGGAGAAGGCCGGGGCAGGCGCATCGAGGCATCCATACACTCTACATCTCGCCGCTGAAGGCGCTGGCCGTCGACATCGAGCGCAATCTCGGCAAACCCGTCGCAGAAATCGGGCTGCCGGTCACCGTCGAGACGCGCACCGGTGACACACCCGCACACAAGCGCCAGCGGCAGAAGCTGGCGCCGCCCGACATCCTCCTGACCACGCCCGAGCAATTGGCGCTGCTGATTGCCGCGTCCGATGCCAGGCGCTTCTTCGAGGACCTGCGCTATGTCGTGCTCGACGAATTGCATTCGCTGGTGACCTCGAAGCGCGGGCATCTCCTGTCGCTCGGGCTGGCCCGGCTGCGCTCGTTTGTGCCCGCCCTGCAGACGATAGGCCTATCGGCGACGGTCGCCGAGCCCGACGAATTGCGGCGGTGGCTGGTCAGCCAGAATCCACCAGGGCCGATGGCCGAACTGATCGTCGTCACCGGCGGCGCCAAGCCCGACATATCCCTTCTCGATTCGGAGGAGCGCGTGCCGTGGGCGGGACATTCGGCCCGCTATGCAACGCCGGAGATCTACAACGAGATCAAGCGCCACAAGACAACCCTGCTGTTCGTCAACACACGCAGCCAGGCGGAGCTGCTGTTCCAGGAGTTGTGGCGGGTCAACGAGGACACATTGCCGATCGCGCTGCATCACGGTTCGCTCGATGTCGCCCAGCGCCGGCGCGTCGAAAAGGCGATGGGCGAGAATGCCTTGCGTGCGATCGTCGCCACCTCGACGCTCGACCTCGGCATCGACTGGGGCGATGTCGACCTGGTCGTCCATGTCGGCGCCCCGAAAGGTGCCAGCCGGCTGGCGCAGCGCATCGGCCGCGCCAACCACCGTATGGACGAGCCGTCCAAGGCGATCCTGATTCCGGCCAACCGCTTCGAGGTGCTGGAATGCAGGGCGGCGCTCGATGCCAATTATCTCGGTGCCCAGGATACGCCGCCGCTGGTCAATGGCGGGCTCGACGTGCTGGCGCAGCATGTGCTGGGCTGTGCCTGCGGTGCGCCGTTCCATGCCGATGCGCTGTTTGAGGAAGTGCGAACGGCAGCACCCTACGCCGATCTCGATCGGCCGACATTCGATCGCGTCATCGATTTCGTCGCCACTGGCGGCTATGCGCTGAAGAACTACGAGCGCTATGCCCGCATCCGGTTGAACAAGGACGGACTGTGGCGGGTCTCAAATCCTCGCGTCGCCCAGCAATACCGGCTTAACGTCGGCACCATCATCGAAGTGCCGGCGCTCAACGTCCGCTACGTCCAGCCCGGCAGCAGAGGCGCGGCTTCGCGTGGCGGCCGGGTTCTGGGCAAGATCGAGGAGGCGTTCCTCGAAACGTTGACGCATGGCGACACCTTCATGTTCGCCGGCAAGGTGCTGCGCTTCGAAGGTATCCGCGAGAATGAGTGCTTTGTCTCGAATGCACCCGGCAGCGACGCCAAGGTCCCGTATTACGGTGGTGGCAAATTCCCGCTTTCGACGTACCTGGCCGAACAGGTTCGCGCCATGCTGGACGATCCGCAGCGCTGGAAGAAGCTGCCGGAGCAGGTCGCCGACTGGCTGCGTTTCCAGGCCGACAAGTCGGTGCTGCCGAAACGCGACGATCTGCTGATCGAGACTTTTCCGCGCGGCAATCGCTACTATCTGGTGGCCTATCCGTTCGAGGGCAGGCTGGCGCACCAGACGCTCGGCATGCTGCTCACCCGCCGCCTCGACAGGGCGGGAGCCAAGCCGCTCGGCTTCGTCGCCACCGACTATGCGCTTGCCATATGGTCGCTTGCCGATATGGGCCGGATGTTCAAGGCGAAGAAACCGTCGCTGGCAGCGCTCTTCGACGAGGACATGCTGGGCGACGACCTCGAAGCTTGGCTCGCCGGCAGTTGGTTGTTGAAGCGCACCTTTCGCAATTGCGCGCTGATCTCGGGATTGATCGAGAAACGCCACCCGGGCCAAGAGAAGAGCGGCCGCCAGGTGACCGTGTCGACGGATCTCATCTACGACGTGCTGCGCAGCCATGAGCCTGACCATATCCTGCTGCAGGCGACGCGTGCCGACGCCGCGACCGGTCTGCTGGATGTCAGCAGACTTGCCGAGATGCTCTCGCGCGTCCAGGGTCGAATCATGCATAAGAACCTCGAGCAGATATCGCCGCTCGCCGTGCCGATCATGCTCGAGATCGGCAAAATGCCGGTGCACGGCGAGGCCGATGACACGCTGCTGATGGATGCAGCCACGCTGGTCGAGGAGGCCATGGGGACGAAATGACTGTCGCGCTAGCCATGGCTGCACCTCTGGCGGAGGTGGGCTCTGTCGATATCGCCGGCGAACGCGCGGTCTGCGACCGCCGCGGCGTGCTCTACTTTCCCGAATTTCGGCTTCTGGCCGTGTCCGACCTGCATCTGGAAAAAGGCTCTTCGCTGGCCAGGCGCGGCATGCTGATTCCCCCTTACGACACCGGAGCCACGTTACTCCGCTTGCAAGCGGTAATCGCCGACTACCAGCCTTCGATCGTCATCAGCCTGGGGGACAGTTTTCACGATGGCGGCGGCGCTGCGCGCATGCACGCAAGCTTTCGCGAAAGGCTGGAAGGCCTGATGGTTGGGCGCGACTGGTTCTGGGTCACCGGCAATCATGATCCTGAAGCACCGGCCGACCTGCCCGGCGAGACCGTGCGCGAATTGGCCATCGGCTCTCTGCTCTTCCGGCACGAGCCTTCGGCGGTAAGGGTGGAGGGCGAGATATCAGGCCATCTGCATCCTTGCGCCCGCATCGTGCAGCAAGGCCGCTCGGTGCGGCGGCGCTGCTTTGCTGGCGATGGCGGCCGCATGATCATGCCGGCCTTCGGCGCCTATACCGGCTCGCTCAATCTGCTTGATCGCGCCTATGCCGGGCTGTTCCGCCGTGAAACGCTGATAGCCTACATGCTTGGCACCGAACGCATCTTCGCGATTTCCCACGCGATGCTCAGGCCGGGCTGAACCTACCTGCCGTAGTACAAAGTGACGGTGTGCTTGGCCTCGGCGAAGAACAGCCAGCGCTCGACCAGCATGCCGGCGAGTTGGGCGATTGTGGCGAGCATCGACGAAACCGCCGCATAAGGCCACGGCAGGGCGAACGCCGCCACCAACAGCAACGTAGGCAAAGCAAAGGCCAGCACCTGCGTGATCTGGCGTAGCCGCACGCTGTGCTTGCGCGCGATGCGGAAGCCCATCTCCTTGAGCAAGTAGTTTTCCTCGGTATGCGGCCATTCCATCGACCGCACCATGCCGCCGGCCAGACCCGTCGCCGTGTTGGCGGTGGTCGGGATTTCCAGCCGGTCGTTGTACCGCCAGGTCGCCAGCTTCCAGCCCCAGCCGAGCACGGTCAGCAATAGGGCAGCCGCGAGAAGCGTATTCGAGCCGACGGCAAAACCCTGCAGCAGCGCATTGAGCAGCACGCAGCCGGTCATTGCCGAAAAGATCAGATAGCCGGACAGGGTGAAGCGGCTGTGCCATTGGGCGATAGGCTTCAACGACGCGTAGATCATGCCGGTGGTGCAGACGGTTGCGACCGCGCCGATGGCAGCGAGCAGCCCGGCGACAGCCACCCAGCCGCTCGTACGGCCGAGGACCACCCAGCCAATACCGAACAGTCCCGCCGGCATGAACGTCGCAACCGACGCAACGCCTTCGCGTGACAACCAGGAGCTTCGCCATTGCGAGAAGGCACGCCAGGCGCGTTCGGGACGGCCGAGATGGCCGGCCGACGACAGCAGGCCTGCCGAGATCAGGCCAAGCGCCAGCCCCATGCCGGTGAGGCCAAGCCAGAAATCGGGCGGGATAAAGCCCTGTCCGGCGAGCACGCCAAGGAGTGCGAGCAGGCCGTAACCCGCGCCCGTGGCGGTGGTGAAAAAGACGACGGAAAATGCTGGATGCATTGAGACGCGGGTTAGTTCGAAAGCATGCGGTCGACCCAGCCGAGGAAGCCGCCTTCGGCCCGCACCGCTTCAAGCGCCGGCGCCGGCACCGATGCGGCGCGGGTGGTGTGGGCACGTGGCGGCAGATATTTGTTGGTCGGCTTATAGCCCATTTCCGGCATCAGATCGACACCGCCGCGCTCGGCCACCAGTTGCGAGATAGCCGATGCCGGATCGCCCAGATCGCCGAAATGCCGCGCGCTGGTCGGGCAAGCAGCGACGCAGGCCGGAACGCGATCTTCTTCCGCCAGATTGTCGTTGTAGATACGGTCGACGCACAGCGTGCATTTCTTCATTACGCCGACATCGGTGTCGAACTCGCGCGCGCCATAGGGGCAGGCCCAACTGCACAATTTGCAGCCGATGCACTTGTCCTCGTCGACCAGCACAATGCCGTCCGAGGCCCGTTTGTAGGAGGCGCCGGTCGGGCATACGGTGACGCAGGCCGGTGTCTCGCAATGCAGACAGGAGCGCGGGAAATTGACTGTGCGCCCACCCATCTCAGTCATGTGCTCATAGCTGTGCACGCGGTTGAACCAGACCCCGTCGGCGTCGCCGCCATAAGGATCGATGTCGGTCAGCGGCGCCATGTGTCCGCCGGTGTTCCATTCCTTGCAGGCGGTGACGCAGGCCTGACAGCCGACACAGGTATCGAGATCGATGACCAGGCCGAGCTTCTTGTCGGTTTGGGCGGGAAGGCAGGTCATGGTCTGGCAGCTTCTCTTTCCCGGCGGAACTCTGCGCCGTAAGTGAGCTTGTCAGGCGAGGGTTCGAAATGCGGTGGCTGCCGGAACCGTTCGAACTGCGGCTCGGTGAAGCCGGCTTCCTCGGCCGCGCATTTGACGATGCGCACGCGCAGGTCGAACCACGCCGCCTGGCCGGTCACCGGATCGGAATTCGAATAACGTTTGCCGCTGGCATCGGCGGAGGTCTGGTCGCCGATGATGTGGTTGAGCAGGAAGCCGCGATTGGATTCGGCCGCGTCATCCTTGAGCCCCCAGCTGCCGCGACGCTTGCCGATCGCATTCCACGTCCACACCGTATCGGCGTTGACGCCGTCGACCAGCTTGATCTGTCCTTTGACCTTGCCGTTGATGCTCTCGATCCACACCCAGTCGTTATCGACAAGCCCGAGGCTGGCGGCGGTCCGGTGATGCACGAACAGCCGGTTCTGGCTGGTGATCTGCCTTAGCCAGGCATTCTGCGAGCCCCAGGAATGATACATGTGCATTGGCCGCTGCGTCAGCGCGTGCAGCGGATAGGCTTGGCTGTCAACCGCAGTCTCTTCGAAGGGCGCATACCAGAACGGCAGCGGATCCATATAGGTCTCGATGCGGCTACGCTCGGCTTCCGGCGGCAGCACCCGGCCATGGCCGCGTGCCGCCAGGCGGAAGCGCTGCATCGGCTCGGAATAGAGTTGGAACACGATCGGCTCGGCTTTCGGGGTGAAGCCCATGCTCTCCGCGAAGTCGAGATAGGAGCGGTTGGCCATCTTATAGTAGCGCTGATCGGCGGCGAAATCCTGGTGCCAGAAGCCGCCGTTGTCGATGTAGCGCTGCAACTGGTCGGGATTGACGTCGCCCTTGCCGACCAAGGTCCCGTCCTTGCCGCGCCAGCCGGCGAGTGGACCGACACCTGGCGTACGCTCGTGATTGACGATGTAGTCGGCATAGTCGCGGTATTTGGCGGAGCCGTCGTCATCGACGAAACCGGGCAGACCGAGCCGCGCGCCGAGTTCGATCAGCACCGTCTGGAACGGCCTGACGTCGCGGTCCGGCTCGACGACGGGATGGCGGATGGCGTCGCCCGGACCGTCGGCGTGGCTGATCGGCCGGTCGAGCAGACTGATACAGTCATGACGCTCGAGATAGGTCGTGTCCGGCAGCACCAGATCGGCAAAAGGCACGGTCTCGGAATAATAAGCGTCGGAATAGATGATGAACGGGATCTTATACTCGCCCGACGCATCGATATCGGTCAGCATCGCCATCGTCTCGACCGTATTCATCGACGAGTTCCAGGCCATGTTGGACATGTACATGAACAGAGTGTCGATATTGTAGGGATCGCCTGCCCAGGCGTTACGGATGACCGTGTGCATGAGCCCATGGGCGGCCAGCGGCGCGTCCCAGGAGTATGCCTTGTCGATACGAACAGGCCTGCTGCCTTCATCGATCAGCAGGTCCTCAGGTCCGCAGACGAAGCCGAGCGGCATGCCTTCGAGCGGTGTCATCGGCTTCACATTCTTGCCGGCGGGCTTTGGACCCGGCGGCGCGGACCGCGGATAAGGCGGTTTGAAGCGGAAGCCGCCCGGCACGTCCACCGTGCCGAGAAGCACCTGAAGCAGATGAATGGCGCGGCAAGTGTGAAACCCGTTCGAATGGGCCGAGATGCCGCGCATCGCATGCATCGACACCGGCCGACCCTTGATGGTCTTGTGCCGGCGGCCGGCCCAGTCCGTCCAGGCCACCGGCAGTTCGATTTGCTGTTCGAAGGCGACATGAGCGAGTTCTGCAGCAATGCGTCGGATCGTGTCGGCGGAGATGCCGCACCGGTCAGCGACGGCGTCGGGTGAATAGCACTCGTCCAGATAGCGTTCGGCGACGAGTTGGAAGACCGGCACGCAGCGGCGGCTGTCGACGAGAACGTTGCCGGTCAGTGCGGGCTTTGCGTCGGTATCGCCGGCGTCGACAGGCGTCTTCGCCACCCTGTCCCAAGCCAGCGGATTGCCGTCGGCGTCGCGCAGGAACAGCCCGTCATCGGCGGCTCCAGGCTCCTGAATGACCAGGATGTGGGCGTTGGTGTAGCGCAAGAGGTAGTCGAGATCGACGCGCCCTGCCTTCAGCAATTCGTGGATGAGGGCGAACACAAACAGGCCGTCGGTGCCGGGCCGGATGCCGATCCAGTCGTCGGCAATCGCGTTGTAGCCGGTGCGGCAGGGATTGATTGAAACCACCTTGGCGCTGCGCGCCTTGAGCTTGCCGAGGCCGATCTTGATCGGATTGGAATCATGGTCCTCGGCAACCCCGAACAGCATGAAATACTTGGTGTTGTCCCAGTCGGGCTCGCCGAACTCCCAGAACGAGCCGCCAATCGTGTAGAGGCCGCCGGCTGCCATGTTCACCGAGCAGAAACCGCCATGGGCCGCGAAGTTCGGCGTGCCGAACTGGCTCGCCCACCAACCGGTCAGCGATTGCGACTGGTCGCGGCCGGTGAAGAAGGCGAGTTTCTTCGGATCGGTCTGGCGGATGTTCGAAAGCCGCTCTGTCGCGAGCGACAAAGCTTCCTCCCACTCGATCTCGCGGAACTCGCCCGAGCCGCGCAGTCCGGTGCGCAGCAATGGTTTCGTTAGCCGGGCCGGGCTGTAATGCTGCATGATGCCGGCGCTGCCTTTGCCGCACAGCACGCCGCGATTGACCGGATGATCCTTGTTGCCGTTGATGTAGCGGACCTTGCCATCTTTGATATGGACGTCGATGCCGCAGCGGCAGGCGCACATATAGCAGGTGGTCTTGGCGATGCTGTCGGAGACATCAGGCGAAGTATCGACGCCGTCGCGTTCAGCGGGCGCTCGCGTATCGGCAAGCGGCCGTTGTGATGGTGCCGAATTAGCTCCGCGCAGCAGGTTGTTGGTCATGATCCGGTGATGCTCTTGCGCCCCGCGAACTTGGCTCTCGTCTTCGGGCCTGGGCCGCGCATGTAATGCTCTTCCGGGCGATAGCGTTCACCCAAGAGCCGCCGCCGCAGGCTGCGGGTCCAGTGCGCAAACACGGATTTGAACCGCCCCACCAATTCTACCCTCGACTGCTCTGGCGCGACTTTTTTCCAATTTCGAGCCAAAATTTAGAACAAAGCGACCGATCCGTCTAACAACTTGCTCTTGTAATTCCAATCGGATTTGCTTCTTAGTGTCGGAATGACCCTGGACCAGTTGCGGATCTTCGTCGCCGTCGCCGAACGGGCGCACATGACCAAAGCGGCCGAGTTGCTGGGCATCTCACAGTCGGCCGCATCCGCCGCGATCCGCTCGCTCGAACAGCAGCATGGCGTCCAGTTGTTCAACCGCGTCGGCCGCAACATCGAGCTCGCCGAAACCGGACGCCGATTCTTGCCCGAGGCCAAGGCGGTCCTCGAGCGGGCTGCGGCCGCCCACAACGTGCTGGAGCATGTCTCGCAAACGATCACCGGCAGTCTCTCGATAGCTGCCAGCCAGACGATCGCCAGCTATTGGCTGCCGCGCCGGCTCGCCTCTTTCCACGAAGCCTATCCTGCCGTCAGGCTGAGCGTGAGCATTGGCAACACCAGGCAGGTCGAGACCGATGTACTTGATGGCGCAGCCGATTTTGGCCTGGTCGAGGGGCGCACCGAATCCGACATTTTGCGGCGTGCCAAGGTCGATATCGATCGCATGATGCTGGTCGTGGCGCGCTCGCACCCTGAGATCGCGGAAGTTTCGCCTGGACATCCCGATCTTGGCGGGCTTCGCTGGATCATTCGCGAAGGCGGTTCGGGCACGCGCGAGGCGCTGGAGGACCTTGCCCGACGCGACGGGATTTCGTTCGCGGACCTGCAGATATTCCTGGTATTGCCGAGCAATGAGGCTATTCGCCAGGCGGTCGAGGCCGGCTCCGGCGCCAGCATCATCTCGGAACTCGTCGTCGCACGCGCGGTCGCCGAAGGTAGCCTACGTTCTGTGCCGGTCGATCTGCCGAAGCGCGAATTTGCCATGATCACGCATCGCGACCGGCAGCCAAGCCTGGCCCAGATGGCGCTCAAGGCGCATCTTGGCGGCAAAGCTGAGATACCCGCGCCGCTTTAAGCCGATCAGCCGAACTTCCGCTGCGCGTCGAGCGCCAGCCCAAGCCCGACCGAGCCGAACACATCGCCTTCGATTACCGACGCCTGCGGCACCAGCGCCAGGATCCGCTGCCTGGCCAGCGGGGTCGCGGTCGATCCGCCGGTCAAGAACACCGCGGTGATGTCCGAGGCCTTCACCTGTGCGTCGCGGATGGTCTGCTGGACCGTAGCCGCAACACGCTCAATGTCCCTGGCTATGGTGGCTTCGAGACCCTTGCGCGTGATTTCTGCCGTGAACCTCACCTCCGGCAGCGCGACCTCGACATCGGCCGACGAACGGTCCGTCAGCTCGATCTTGGCCTTTTCGACCAGCGCCGCCAGCGCGTGGCCATAACGATGCTCGACGATGTGGATGAAGCGGTCGACCAGGTCTGCGCGCTCCGCCTCATAGCGGATCTGGCGCAGATGCGTCATCGCCCTCGCGGTATAGACCAGATTGATGCGCTGCCACGTCGCCAGGTCGATGAAGTAGCTCGCCGGCAGATTACGTTTGCCATCCTTGGTCAGTGAGAGATAGCCGAGCTGCGGCATCACATGGGCGATGCTCAACAGCCGGTCGAAGTCGGTGCCGCCGATGTGGATGCCGCGGCTGGCCAGGATGTCGTCCTTGCGGTCAAGCGAGCGGGCGCGCTCGGGCGAGACGCGCACGATGGAGAAGTCGGACGTGCCGCCGCCCATGTCGACGATCAGCGCCAGTTCCTCGCGCGTCACCTTTTGTTCGTAGTCGAGTGCCGCGGCAATCGGTTCGAACTGGAAGGCGATGTGCTTGAAGCCGTGGGCACGAGCGGCATTTTCGAGTTCGTGCTCCGCCTTCGCGTCAGCCTGGGCATCGTCGTCGACGAACTGCACGGGCCGTCCCAGCACGACGCTGTCGACCGCGTCATGGGCTTCTTCTTCCAGCTTCTTTTTCAGATGGCCGACGAACAGGCCGACAATCTCCATGAAGCCGATCGAGCGCGCCTTGATGCGTGTCTTTTCGTGGGCGAGCGAGCTGCCGAGCACACTCTTCAACGAGCGCATCAGGCGGCCTTCGATACTGTCCGTATAGTTGGCAAGGGCGCGTCGCCCGAAATAGGTGCGGTTGTCCTCGAAATTGAAAAACACCGCACTGGGCAGCGTGACCTGGCCGTCTTCCAACGCCACCAGCCGCGGCTGCCCGTTCCTGACCACGCTTACGGTGGAATTCGAAGTGCCGAAGTCGATCCCGGCGAATGCTGGTCGCATCGTGCGTTCCTGTATTTCTGATTTGGGGAGCAGCAGCTCGTGTCCGGTCGGGCCCGGGGGTCGCGGTCTAACCCATACCCTCGGAAAGGGAAACCACTTTTACGAGAGTTCAGTCTTTCCTGAAGACCAGTCTTCCGAGCCAGCCTGTCAGCATGGCCAGCGATACGGCAAAGACACCGTAGAGGAACGAGTAGTCGTGGGCGACGCGGAAGATCGATTGTTCGAAACCGGACTTGCGGATTTCGAGCTGGGCGGAGCTTTCCTTGATGAACAGGCCGCTCTTGAACAGGAAGGCGCGGGCCTTGTGGGTGCCGACCGGAACGTTTGGGGCGAGCCTGACGGTGGCGCGGAACAGGTTCTGCGACAGGAACTGCACACCGCCGACATTCTCGCTGTAGAGGCCGGTCGCCGCCTTGCGTTCGCGCAGCGCGGCGGTGAACTCCTCGATTGTCGCCGGGCTGTCGCCGGCGTCGGCCGGCTGCAAATAGAGGTTCGAGGCGCCAAGCGACAGCTGCTTGTAGCTGTTCGGATCGGTGACGTCCTGCAGCGGCCGCGTCGTCGCCACCGAATAGGAGACAGGTACGTTTTTGAAGGTCTCCGACTCCAGATTGACCCAGACGCCGAGCACCCGGTCCTTGCGGCGCACGACGACCGGTCGGGCCGGGCCTTCCAGCACGACGATCACGTCGTAGCGCCCTTGCCGCGCGACAAGCGGATCCGCATTTTCCAGCGAGCCGAAGATGGTAAGGTCGGCGCCGGAAAAGCCGGCGGTAATCGAGACATTGTCGGTCGAAAGCCCGATCTGGATATTTTCGGTCAGAGGCGCCTGCGCCTTCGCCGGTGGCGCAGCCGCCAGCAGCGACAGCAAGGCGGCGGCCGCGAGCGTCCTTAAGCCAGCCATCAGCTCAGGCCCACGCCGGACAGCGAATAGAGATTGGGCGGCGTGACGAAGAGATCGATTGCAAGCCGGATGGCGACCGCCAGTACCAGCAGCGCCAGCAGCGCCCTGAGTTGCTCGCCCCGCAGCCGCTGACCGGCCTTGGCGCCATATTGCGCGCCGGCTACGCCGCCTGCCATCAACAGGAAAGCGAGCATGACGTCGACGGTCTGGTTGGTGGTGGCGTGGACCAGCGTGGTGTAGGCCGAGGTGAAGATGATCTGGAACAGCGAGGTGCCGATGACGACGTTGGTAGGCACTTTCAAAAGGTAGATCAGGGCCGGCACCATGATGAAGCCGCCGCCGACGCCCATGATCGACGACAGGAAGCCAATCGCCGCGCCCAGCCCAAGCACCGGAATGACGCTGACGAAGAGCTTTGAGGCCCTGAACCGCATCTTCAGCGGCAGGCGGTGGATCCAATTGTGCTGGCCGGATTTCTTCAACACCGGTGCGGCGCCGCTGCGAGTGGCGCGCAATGCATTGACACTCTCGACGAGCATCAGTCCGCCGACAGTGCCGAGCAGCACGACGTAGAGCAGCGAGATAAACAGGTCGAGCTGGCCGAGCCGGCGCAGGAGCGCAAAGACATAGATACCACCGGTCGAGCCGACGATGCCACCGCCTAAAAGCACGCCGCCAAGCTTGAAGTCGAGCGTGCCGCGCTTCATGTGCGACAGGGCGCCGGAGAAGGAGGAAGCGATGACCTGGTTGGCGCCGGTGGCGACCGCGATTGCCGGCGGTATGTTGTAGAAGATCAGCAGCGGCGTAATGAGAAAGCCGCCCCCCACGCCGAACATGCCCGACAGGAAACCCACCGCCGCACCCATGGCCAGCAGCACGAAGATGTTGACGGAAATTTCCGCGATCGGGAGATAGATGCCCACCCGTCAGTCTCGATCAGTTTGCCTCCTGGCGAATGCAACCGTTGCGGGCATTTTGCGCCAAAAGGCTATTTCGTTCTTGCGCCGGCCGGGCGGTGAAGTCAAACTTCGCCGCGCCGCCGAAACAAAAAACAACTCAATCAGTTAACAGGCAAATCTGTGGCAAGGGCGTCGCGGAAACGACGCATCCGCCGTTATTTACGCGCGAGCAGCGCTTTGACCAGCTTTTCGTCGATCGCGCCGGTTGCCCTCATATCGTTGTCGGCCTGGAAGGCCATGATTGCGTTCTTGGTTTTCAGGCCCATCATGCCGTCGGGATTGCCGGCCTCGTAGCCGTTCTTGTTGAGAATGCGCTGGATGTTCTGGACCGCTTTCTTCATATCGATGCCGGCGGTCGTCTGCGGTGTGCCGTCCTGCCACGATTCAGGAATGTCGGCCGAATTGGCGGCTGGATCGAGCGGCTTGGCTTTCCACAGTTCAGCCGCGGCCCGCGCACGCTCCAACTGCTCGGGCCTCAGCGCCTTGGCGATCTCGTCGCGCTTGGCCGCTGCATCCTTGTCGCCGGTCTTGGCGACGAGCGCGAACCATTTATAGCTCTCCTCGAGATTCTGCTTCATGCCGACACCCTTCGCCGCGAGGATGCCGAGGTTGAACTGGCTGTCCTTGACGCCGAGATCCGCCGCCGCCTGGAACCAGCGTGCTGCCGATTCGTTGTCGGTCACGCCGTCCGCCGCCATCGCAAACAGCACGGCAAGATTGTGCATTGCGCTGGCATTGCCCTGCTCTGCGGCAAGCTGGTACCAGGTCTTCGCTTTCTTGATGTCGCGTGCGACGCCGATGCCCTTCTCGTAGAAGTTGCCGATGCGGTATTCTGCCGGTGCGAAACCGAGTTCGGCAGCTTTCTCATACCATTTGGCCGCCGCCGTCATGTCTTCCTTAACGCCGCGCGACTCGGCGTAACGCGAGCCGATCTCGAACAGCGCCTTGGCGTCGCCGCCGGCCGCTGCATCGCGCAGGGCGGCCGGCCCGGCATCGGCCGGAACGTCGATCTTGGCAACGCCTGCCGGGGCAGCATCCGCCGGCGGCACAGTGCCGGTCGTGTCCTGCGTGGCAGCGGGGGCAATAGCAGGCGCGGCAGCCTTTGGCTCGGCGGTCGCCGCTGCCGGCGCGGGCACTGCGGCCGTGGTGTCTGGCGCCGCCAGGTCAGCGGACGCTCCGGAAGGCGAGGGCGCCGTCGATGCCTCGGCTGCCGATGTGGCGGGGCCGGTTTGCGCCGCCGTGTCGTCCTTGGTCATCGATGCGGATGGCTCGGCCTGCCTGACGGTGGGCGACGGCTCGCTCTCCTGTGTTGTTGTCTGCGCGTCCGCCTTCGGCTCGCTGGCAACGCTGGCCAATGCGGTTTCCACCGGCTGTACGGGCACGGCCGGCGCCGCCTCATTGTCGGCGACTTCGACCGGGTCGGAGAAGAAGGCTTTGCCCAGTTGCAGGCCGGCAAGCGCCAGCATGATGGCGATTGCCCCCATCAGGATCGGCTTGCGCCGCGCCTTGAGCAGGTCGCCGATCCTGAGTGCCTTGACCGGGCCTTTCATCGTCGACTGGCGCTTGAGGGCGTCCGCCTCGGCGGCCGCCGCTTGCGCGGCCCTTCTGGCTGCCGCGATGAAGTCCGATTTCGCCGCCTCGGCGCTGCCTTCTCTGGCCGGCTGCCCGCGCTCGTCGCGCACGCGCTTCATGATGGCGCTGAGGTCGGGTGCGCCGGAGCCGGGTTCCAGTGGCCGGTTGGCGAGCTTGGGGTCGAGGGGCTCGTCGAGATCGACGCTCGGTATCTCGGCGCTCGGCGCCGAGCCTGCAAGCGGCGGCGTCTCGGCCTCCTTCTTGCCCTTCAGGGCGCGCGCCAGCCCGCCTAACATCGATTTCCTGCCGCCGCCTTGTTCGTTCTTTTCACGTGTCGTGTCTGAACTGAGAGCCGCCAGTGCGGCTGCGGCGGCGGCCTCGGCCGGCGTTCGCGGACCTGGCTCTCCGCGCACGAGCGCGGCGGCGCCGCCGTCGAGATCGGCCATGTTGCCCGTTAACGGCAGCGACTGGTCGATGTCCATCGACGGTGCGTCCTGCACCGAGATCTTGGATGCCCGGCCGGAGCGTTTGCTCAACTCGGCGCTTGCCGGTTCGCTGGTCTCCAGTGAACCAAGCCTGTCAACGATCTTGAGCAGCGTATCGTGGATAGCCTCGAACGTCCTCGAATTGCGCTCGTCCGAACGGCGCGTCAGCGCCTCGAGCGTCTTCAGGTCCTGGGCGAGGCCGGTAACGGCCGCCGTGTTGGCGCTTGATCCGGCCAGCGAGCGGACGGCACTCTCGGCCGCCTCGCGCGCCGCGCCGAGGATGGAATCGCGGGTTCCGGCCAGCGATTTCTCGATTTCGTTGAGACGCGGGCTGATGTCGTCGAATTCCGGCAGCGGCGTGCCGGGCTTGGAAAGATGCGCCGTCAGGCCGGCGACCTGCGCTTCGAGGCTGCGGATCAAAGCCGGGTCGATGCTGGCGACTTGTGCGGCGGACGAATCCAGCCGGCTTGAGATGTCTTCGAGCCGGCTCTCCAGGCCGCGGATCGCCGCTTCGTTGGCGGGATCTGGAACGCGTGTCTCCATCCGCTTGGCCAGTGCCGTGAAGCGGGCGTCGATGGCATCCATGATGTCGGCGTTGTCGACCTGCGGCATGCGCTGGTCCAGCCTGTCGGCGACCTCGTCCAACCGGCGCTCGAGGTCGCGAAACAGCATGTTGCCTTGTTCGATGGCGTCGCCCTGGCGACGTTCCATCATGCTGGACAGCACGTCGAAGCGCTGTTCGAGCCCCTGGAAGATGTAATCGGCGTCGGGCATGGCCGGTGCGTGGTCGATCTTGTCGGAGATAAGCGCGATTTGCCTGGCAAGGCGCTCCATCGCCTGTTCCGGCAGATTGGCTCGGCCGGCCAGTTCGTCCACGCGGCTCGACAATGTGTTGAGACGGTCGATGACCTCCCGGCCCGGACGATCCTGCGACACTTCTTCGATTTGCTGGGCCAGTGAATCGATCCGCTTCTCGATGCGTTCGAAGGGCTCGGGGTCGAACGAATTGGCTTGCGCGGCAACCGTCGAGGCGACGATCGCGCGGGAAATCTCGTCGAGCCGCTCGTCGATCTGGCTGAATGTGTCGCTGCCGCGATTGTCCTGCTGGCGAGCGAAATGATCGACCGCTCCGGCAAGCGTGCGCACCTTTTCTTCGAGCGAGCGCAGCGACAGCGATTCCGGCAGATTGCTGACGGCATTGCTGATCTGTTCGAGCCGCTCCGTCAGCGCCGACAGGCCGGGCGCGTCGGAGCGCTTGCGCTGATCGGCGTCGACGCGGTCCTCGAAGGCGTTCCAGCGGCGGTCGAATTCGTCCCAGCGGCGGCCGACCGCCTGCACGCTCTCCTCGCGCGCTAGCGTATCGAGCGCGGCCTTGACCTGCTCAAGCTCGAGCCGCAGCATATTGACGCTTCTGTCGTCGCTTTTTTCGGCCAGTGTCTGGATGGCGCCGGAAAGCCGCTCGAACTCGACGGCGAGTTCGGCGCTGCCTTTGCCGCCGCCATTTGACTGGAAGGCTCGCTCAATATTCTTGCGCAGTACGTCGAACTCGCGTTGCAGGCCGGAGGTCATCTGCTGGCGCAGCTCTTCGCGCAGGCCGCGCAATTCCCCGGCGATCTTGCCGGCTAAGGCGACGCTGTCCTCCTGACCGCGCACCCGGTCGATATCGCGGGCGATCGCCTGGTAGTTCTGGTCGAAGGCCGCTGCTGGACCTTTCGGCTGCTGCGCCTCGCGTGGGTCTTCATACCGGCGCTGCTGGCCATAGGGTTGAGCGCTGGGATAGCGCGGTTCTGCCGCTGGTCGGCGCGGATCGGGGTGGTTTGTCGTCTCCTCGCGCGTCCGCTCCAGCCGCTGCTCCAGAGTTTCCAGGGAGCGGTTGAGCTCTTCAAGCGTCGTGTGCGGCCGGCGTTGCCTGCCGGCGTTGAGTGTATCGAGGTAGGACCGCTTGCTGTTCATCAATGCGCCCGTTTCAGAATTGCTGGCTTTCACCAGGTTCCCAAAGTCCTGCCGGGACGAAGGCGACTGCTTGGCTTGTTGCAGTGGAAGACGAGCTTCCCGGGTCTCATCCGCGCTCCGAAAACCGTGAAAAATTCAATACAGGATAGACACGGGTAACCGACATGCGCACATTTCGCCCCAACGTGGTAAACAACGCGTTAACCAAGCTTAAGAAGTTGCAACTTTGTCGGCTGGCTGCGGACGGCGCCGGGTGTCTTCTATTGGACGCACAAAAGACGCCGTGGACGTTTGATCAGCCGCATGATCGCTCCCGAAATCGGCAACGACTTTTTAGGTTATCCGCCGGCGCTGCGGCATAAAGTTCCAAGCCTAGAACGCTCTTGCGTGGTAGGGCGGCTATCGATATAGAATTGACGTAAACGTAAATGAGCGGATTACGCCGTTTGCGATTTGTTTGTTGAAACCACGAGTGGAAGCACGCCCCCGCTTTCACTCAGGCGACGCTAGGTCCGCGACCGCGACGCCATCAGACGGGGAAAGCCAGTGACCATGAAACTTATTTCGCCCGGCCAAGCCGCGGCCAACACCAACGATATGTCGAGCGAAGCCGGTGAAGAGCTTGTCCGCATCGGCGAAATGGCCAAGAAATACGGAGTGACGCTGCGTACGCTGCGTTTCTATGAGGACAAGGGTCTACTCAACCCGCAGCGCGACGGCTCGACCCGCCTCTATACGCGTCGCGACAGGGCCCGGCTGAAGCTGATCCTGCTTGGCCGCAAGGTCGGATTCTCGCTGCGTGACGTCAAGCAGATGATGGACCTCTACGATCCGAACGGCTCCAACACAAAGCAATTGCGGCTGGCGCTCGACAAGTCGGAGAAGCAGCTTGCCCGTCTGCAGAAGCAGCGGGCGCTGATCGACGATGCCATCAGCGAATTGAGTGCTTCGATGTTGACCGTCCGGCAAATGCTGATCGAGCGCTCGACGCCGCAGGCCAGCGCGGCGAGCTAAAACTAAGCTTTCGATTTCCGACGAGTAAGGGTCGCGCAACTTTCGCTGCGCGCTTCTTCGTCGTTTGCCGTCCTTCGCCGTTTGCCGTCTTGGCGCGCGGGAGAAAATTCGTCGCACCGCAGAATTGACGTTTACGCAAACGTCAACATTTGCTATCTCCGACCCCGTCATACTGGCCCGCCTGCTATCCTCATACACTGGTACACTGGGACTGATTTCGGGGCCAAGACCGCATGGTGGAGGAAAACGCATGCCGATCTACAAGGCGCCGATCCGCGACACGCTGTTCGTGCTGAACGAAGTGCTGGGGTATCAGCGCTATTCCAATCTTCCCGGATTTTCCGACGCCACGCCGGATGTGCTCGAGGCCATCCTTGCCGAAGGGGCGAAACTCGCTGAAAACGTGATGCAGCCGCTGAACCGTGTCGGCGACACGGAAGGTTGCGTGCGCCATGACGACGGTTCGGTAACGACGCCGAAAGGCTTCAAGGAGGCCTTCGACCAGTATCGCGAAGGCGGCTGGATGGGGCTCGCCGCACCTGTCGAGTTTGGCGGGCAAGGCTTGCCCTACGCGGTGCACACCGCGGTTGCCGAATACATGGTGTCGGCCAATATGTCGCTGATGATGTATGCCGGCCTGACGCAAGGCGCGATCGCTGCGATCATCACCCATGGCACCAAAGAGCAGAAGGCAACATGGTTGCCGAAGCTGGTCGAGGGCGCCTGGACCGGCACCATGAATCTGACCGAGCCGCACTGCGGAACCGATCTTGGCCTGCTGCGCACCAAGGCTGTCCCAAATGGCGACGGCACCTACAGGATCTCCGGCCAGAAGATCTTCATCTCGGCCGGCGAGCATGACATGTCGGACAATATCGTCCACCTGGTGCTGGCCCGTATCGAGGGCGCGCCGGATGGCGTGAAGGGCATCTCGCTGTTCATCGTGCCGAAGTTCAAGCTCGATGCCTCACGCAATCCGGGCGAGAAGAATACCGTCTCCTGTGGCTCGATCGAGGAGAAGATGGGTATCCATGGCAACTCGACCTGCGTCATGAATTACGACGACGCTGAAGGCACGCTGCTCGGCGAGGCCAATGGCGGGCTGAAAGCAATGTTCACCATGATGAATGAGGCGCGGCTTGGCGTCGGCCTGCAGGGGCTCTCGCTATCGGAGGTCGCCTATCAGAATGCGGTTTCCTACGCCAAGGACCGTCTGCAGGGGCGCTCGCTGTCAGGACCGAAGGCGCCGGACAGGAAGGCCGATCCGATCATCGTTCATCCGGACATCCGCCGCAGCCTGATGACCATGAAGGCGTTCAACGAGGCCGGCCGCGCGCTGGCGCTGTGGACGGCGATCAAGTCCGACATCGCTCACCGCTCCGGTGACGACAAAGATCGCCAGGTCGCAGACGACTATACCGGCCTGATGACGCCGGTGGTCAAGGGCGTGCTCACCGACAAGGGTTTCGATCATGCGGTAATGGCGCAGCAGGTGTTCGGCGGCCACGGCTATATAGAAGAACACGGCATGAGCCAGTTCGTCCGCGATGCCCGCATCGCCATGATCTATGAGGGTGCCAACGGCATCCAGGCGCTCGACCTTGTCGGCCGCAAGCTGGCCTTGAATGGCGGCCGCGCGGTCCAGGTCTTCTTTAGGGAAGTCGGAGAGTTCTGCGAGGAGAACCGCACCGATGAGAAGATGGCGCCCTTCACCAAGGCGCTTAAAAAGGGCCTCGACGATCTGCAGGCGGCGACGATGTGGCTGGTGCAGAACGGCATAGCCAAGCCCGACAATGCGGGTGCCGCCTCGACCGACTACATGCATCTCTTCGGCCTGGTGGCGCTGGGCTATATGTGGGCCCGGATGGCCAAGGTGGCCGCAGCGAAATTGGCTGATGGTCCCGACGGCGCTTCGTCTTTCTACGACAACAAGCTGGTGACGGCGCGCTTCTTCATAGAGCGGATCATGCCGGAGACGTCGGCGCATCTTGCCCGCATCTCCAGCGGTGCCGACACATTGATGGCACTGCCGGCGGAAGCGTTCTAGCTTCGGCGTTCCCCTGCCCCTCGAGGGAGGGTGGCCCGAAGGGCCGGGAGGGGTTCTGCGTGCAGTGCGCCGACCTCCATTCTGGTGCATGCCTCGGAGGAAAATGATCGCAATGCCGTGGCACATGGCGCAGGTTGTAAAAGATAAGGTCGAGCAAGTCATCGGCGACCTCACCCGGCCACTTCGCGGCCACCCTCGTCTCGAGGGGGAGGGGGACGTCGGCGCGAGGGAGAAACCATGACCCACCCCGCCGAAATCCTTGGCCTTCCCAAGCCCGCCTGGGCGACGGACGAGGTCGGCAT
This sequence comes from Mesorhizobium sp. M0136, assembly GCF_040322515.1. NCBI lineage: Bacteria > Pseudomonadati > Pseudomonadota > Alphaproteobacteria > Hyphomicrobiales > Phyllobacteriaceae > Mesorhizobium > Mesorhizobium sp. M0136. The sequence continues at coordinate 163,785 of NZ_JAMYTP010000001.1, read as the reverse complement.
GCTTTACGACATGGCGCACCGCTTCATGTCGGAAGAGATCGCGCCGCGTTACGACGAGTTCGAGAAGAACGAGATGGTCGACCGCGAAAGCTGGCAGAAGGCGGGTGCTGCCGGACTGCTGTGCGCCTCGATGCCGGAGGAATATGGCGGATCGGGCGGCACCTTCGCGCATGAGAGCGCCATCATCGAGGCGATCGGCCATGTCGGCGTCGACGGGTTCGGCATTGGCCTGCACAATTCGATCGTTGCCCCCTATATCCTCCACTACGGCTCGGAGGAGCAGAAGAAGAAATGGCTGCCGAGGCTGGCGACCGGCGAGCTGATCGGCGCCATCGCCATGACTGAGCCGGGTGCGGGCTCCGACCTGCAGGGCATCAAGATGCGTGCCGAAAAGGACGGCAACCGGTACAAGCTCAGCGGCTCGAAGACTTTTATCACCAACGGCCAGCTCGCCAATTTCATCATCGTCGTTACCAAGACCGATCCTGAGAAGGGCGCCAAGGGCATCTCGCTGATCGTCGTCGAGACTGACGAGGTGGAGGGTTTCGAGCGCGGCCGTAACCTCGACAAGATCGGCCTCAAGGCCAACGACACGTCGGAACTGTTCTTCAACGACGTGCGTGTGCCGACCTCGAACCTGCTCGGCAATGACGAAGGCCAGGGCTTCGTCCAGTTGATGCAACAATTGCCGCAGGAGCGGCTGCAGATCGGCACCACTGCTATTGCCATGGTCGAGCGGGCTCTGGCGCTTACCATCGACTACGTCAAGGAGCGCAAGGCGTTCGGCAAGGCCATCATCGAATTCCAGAACACCCAGTTCAAGCTTGCCGAATTGAAGACCGAGGCGACCATCGGCCGCGTCTTCTATAATGACTGCGTTGCCCGCCATATTAACGGTGGCCTCGACCCGGTGACGGCTTCGATGGCCAAATACTGGCTGTCAGACCTGCAAGGAAAAGTCGTCGACGAATGCCTTCAATTGCATGGCGGCTATGGCTACATGAATGAATATCCGATCGCCCGCATGTTCCGCGATGCCCGCGTCCAGCGCATCTACGGCGGCACCAACGAGATCATGAAATTGCTGATCGGGCGGAGCCTTTAGGAGGTCGCATGTCGAAGCATTTTGCTGGGCTTCGCTGGAAGTCGGGGGCACGGGAGGATTTCCTTTCCGGCCGCTATTCCCGGGTCCATGAACTTCATTTTGATGGTGGCGCGGTTATCTCCGCTTCCGCATCGCCGTCGATTGTGCCGGCACCTTTTAGCGATGCAACGATCGTCGATCCGGAAGAACTGTTCGTCGCTTCGCTTTCTTCTTGCCACATGCTCTGGTTCTTGGATCTGGCAAAACGCGCTAAGCTCAATGTCCGATCTTATCACGACGAAGCCGAAGGCCTGATGGCCAAGAATGCTGAGGGGCGCACAGCCATCACACATGTCACCCTTCGGCCGCTCGTCGAATGCGACGCAGATGCGGCTATGATCGAGAGTATTCATCACAAGGCGCACGACGCCTGTTTCATCGCCAATTCGGTGCGGACCGAAGTGGTGGTCGAGCCCCGATTTTAGATCACAGGAGATCACCAATGGCCGAAGCTTATGTCTATGATGCCGTGCGCACGCCGCGCGGCAGGGGCAAGAAAGATGGCTCGCTGCACGAGGTGCCGGCGGTGCGGCTTGGCGCCAAGGTGCTCGAGGCCATCCGCGACCGCAACGGGCTGGACACTAGCACCGTCGACGACATTATCTTCGGCTGCGTCGATCCGGTTGGCGAGGCGGGTGCGGTCATTCCACGTGCCGCCGCTTTCGAAGCCGGCTACGACACCAGGGCGCCCGGCATGCAGATATCGCGCTTCTGCGCCTCGGGCCTGGACGCGGTCAATTTCGGGGCCGCCAAGATCGCGCAAGGCGCCGACGAGATCGTCATTGCCGGTGGCGTCGAATCGATGTCGCGCGTCGGCATGGGCGCCTCCGGCGGCGCCTGGTTCATGGATCCCTCGGTCGGCCTGCCCGGCTGGTTCGTGCCGCAAGGCATATCGGCCGACCTGATCGCCACCAAATACGGCTTTTCGCGCGATGACGTCGATGCCTACGCGGTCGAAAGCCAGAAGCGTGCCGCCAAGGCGTGGGGCGAGGGCCGCTTCAAGAATTCGGTGATCTCGGTCAAGGACCAGAACGGCGTGACCATCCTCGACCATGACGAGCACATGCGGCCCTCGACCGACATGCAGTCGCTGGCCGCGCTCAATCCGTCCTTCGTCATGCCGGGCGAAATGGGCGGCTTCGACGCCGTCGCCGTGCAGAAGCATCCCGAGGTGGAAGAGGTCAACCACGTCCACCATGCCGGCAATTCGTCCGGCATTGTCGACGGCGCGGCGGCCGTGCTGCTCGGTTCGAAAAAGGCGGGAAAGACGCTCGGCCTCAAGCCGCGCGCGCGCATCCGTGCGTTCGCCAATATCGGCTCCGAACCGGTGCTGATGCTGACCGGCCCGGTCGACGTCACCGAGAAGCTGTTGAAGCGGGCGAAGATGAAGCTGCAGGACATCGACTTGTTCGAGCTCAACGAGGCTTTCGCTTCGGTGGTGCTGCGCTACATGCAGGCTTTCGACATTCCGCATGACCGGATCAACGTCAATGGTGGGGCCATCGCCATGGGCCATCCGCTCGGCGCCACCGGTGCGATGATCTTCGGTACGGTGCTGGACGAATTGGAACGCCGTGACCTCAACACCGCGCTGGTGACGCTTTGCATCGGAGCCGGCATGGGCACTGCAACGATCATCGAACGCGTTTGACGGAGAGAGTTGATGAGCTACACCAATTTCACCCTCGACATCGACGCCGACGGCATTGCGCTGGTCACCTGGAACATGCCGGACCGTTCGATGAACGTCTTCACCGAGGAGGTGATGCGCGAACTGAACGCCATCGTCGACAAAGTGGCAAGCGATGCAGTGATAAAGGGCGCGGTGATCACCTCCGGCAAGGATACGTTCTCGGGCGGCGCCGACATCACCATGCTGCAGAAGATGCTGGCGAGCTTCGCCGCCGACAAGGCGAAGGACCCGGAGAAGGCGACCAAGGCGCTGTTCGACAAGGCGGGCGCTATGAATGGCCTGTTCCGTAAACTGGAAACCTCGGGCAAGCCGTGGGTTTCGGCGATCAACGGCACCTGCATGGGCGGCGCGTTCGAATTGTCGCTCGCCTGCCACGGCCGTGTCGCGGCTGATTCCGACCAGGTGAGGATGGCGCTTCCGGAAGTGAAGATCGGCATTTTTCCAGGCGCCGGCGGCACCCAGCGCGTACCGCGGCTGATCGACCAGCAGCAGGCGCTGCAAATGCTGACGTCCGGCCAGACGCTGTCGCCGCAGAAGGCCAAGTCAATGGGCTTGATCCATGAGATTGCCGAGGCGGACAAGCTGGTCGAAACTGCCAAGGGGATGATCAAGAACGGCTTGAAACCGGTGGCGCCATGGGATGAAAAGGGCTTCAAGCTGCCCGGCGCTCCGATCTATTCGGTGGCAGGTGCCAATCTGTGGCCGCCGGCTATCGCCATTCTGCGCCGCGAGACCTATGGCAATTATCCCGCTGCCGCCGCCATCCTGAAATGCGTCTACGAGGGCCTGCTGGTGCCGTTCGATACCGCCTTGCGGATCGAGCAACGCTACTTCACCGAGGTCATGCAGACCAGGGAAGCGGCGGCGATGATCCGCTCATTGTTCGTCTCGCTGCAGGAACTGAACAAGGGCGCTCGCCGCCCAGCTGGTGTGCCGGAAACGACGTTCAAGAAGATCGGCGTGCTCGGCGCCGGCTTCATGGGCGCCGGGATTGCCTATGTAACGGCCAAGGCCGGCATTCCGGTGGTGCTGCTCGACCGCGACATGGAGTCCGCCACCAAGGGCAAGGCGCATTCCGAGACCCTGATCTCGGATCAGGTGAAGAAGGGCCGTGCCAAGCCGCAGGATAAGGATCGGTTGCTGTCGCTGATCACGCCAACAGCCGATTACGCGGATCTTGCCGGCTGCGATCTTGTGGTCGAGGCGGTGTTCGAGGACTCGGCCGTCAAGAAGGATGCCACCGAACAGGCCGAGGCTGTACTCAAGCCGTCGGCGATCTTCGCCTCGAATACGTCGACCATACCGATTACATCGCTGGCCAGGAATTCGGCGCGGCCGAAGAATTTCATCGGCATCCACTTCTTCTCGCCGGTCGACAAGATGATGCTGGTCGAGATCATCCTCGGCAAGAAAACCGGCGACAAGGCGCTGGCCACCGCGATCGACTTTGTCCGCGCCATCAAGAAGACGCCGATCGTCGTCAACGATACGCGCGGTTTTTACGTCAATCGCTGCGTACTGCGCTACATGTCGGAAGCCTACAAGATGCTGATCGAAGGTGTTCCGGCGCCGATGATCGAGAATGCGGCGAAAGCCGCTGGCATGCCGGTCGGTCCTCTGGCGTTGACCGACGAGACGGCGATCGACCTTGCCCAGAAGATCATGAAGCAGACCATGCGCGACCTCGGCGACAAGGCGGTCGATCCGAAGCAGATGGCGCTGATCAACACGATGGTCGACACGCATGGTCGCTTGGGCCGTAAGAACAGCAAGGGCTTCTATGACTATCCGGCAAAACCGGCAAAGAAGAAGCTGTGGCCAGGCCTCAGGGACCTCTACCCGCAGCTGTCGCCGGAGCAGGTCGACTATGAGGAACTGAAGCAACGGCTGCTGGTCACCATCGCGCTTGAGGCGGTACGGGTGATGGAAGAGGGCATCGTTACCGACCCACGCGAGGCCGATGTCGGCTCGATCCTGGCCTTCGGCTTCGCACCCTATACAGGCGGTGCACTGTCCTACATCGACGGCATCGGCGCGAAGAAATTCGTCAAACTCGCCAAGCGCCTGCAGAAGAAATACGGCGCCGAGTTCAAGGCGCCGAAGCTGCTGCTCGACATGGCCGAGAAGGGCGAGACCTTCTACGAGCGCTTCGATCCCTATACCAGGAACGAGGCCAAGGAGGCGGCCTGACGCCGTCTCCGGCGGTGGACAAGATGGCGGCCAAGGGTTAGAACAGCGAAGGTATTTTTTCCTGTTTCGAAGGAGAGCAAGGTGCTCTCGCACGACCGCGTTTGGGCCGCCATCGACGCTCTTGCCGAGCGTTATTCGCTTTCGGCCTCCGGACTGGCCAGGCGCGCTGGCCTCGACTCGACCGCCTTCAACAAATCGAAGCGGCTGTCCTCAGATGGGCGGCCGCGCTGGCCGTCGACCGAATCGCTGGCCAAGATCATCGAGGCGACCGGCGCCTCGCTGGATGAATTTGCAGGACTGGTCGAAGGCCGGGGTAATTCCGGCGCACTGCCCGTGCAGAAATCGTCGGTGCCGCTGCTTGGCTTCGCCCAGGCGGGCGCCGGTGGTTTCTTCGACGACGCCGGGTTTCCGGCTGGGCAGGGATGGGACCTGATCGAGCTGCCGGCACGGGCAACCGAAACCTCCTATGCGTTGAAGGTCCAGGGCGATTCCATGCTGCCGCTCTACCGCAATGGCGATGTCCTGATCGTCGAGCCGGGAGCTACCATACGAAAGGGCGATCGCGTCGTCGTCAAGACCAATGCCGGCGAGGTGATGGCCAAGGTGCTCGACCGCCAGACACCGAAGTCGATCGCGCTGGTCTCCCTCAATCCCGATCACCCGGACCGCGACATCCCCATGCGCGATGTCGAATGGGTGGCGCGGATTGTCTGGGCAAGCCAGTAGGCGCGGGGCCGGTGCGTCTGCCTCACCTTGCCTTGGCTGTTCTGGCGATCCCGGCGATGGCCACGGCAATTGTCGCCGGCGGCCGCGCCGTCCAGAGCGAAAGCGGCGGCCCCTGGGAACAAATCCAGGTCGGCGCTGAACCGCAGCCCGCCGCGCCGGCTACGTCGGCCATCCCGAAACCAGTGCCGGCCAAGCAGGCGGCGCATTCGAGGGCAATCGATCCAGAAATCGTGGTGCCGCCGCAGCTCGGTTCCAACGAGCTTGAACGGATAGAGCCGCGCGCCCCGTTGAGCGATCTGGCATTGGCCGGACCGCCCAAGCCGCCAAAAACGAAAATGCCCGACGACTGGAAAGGCACGAAACTATTCCAGCCCGTCGCGTCGGCCGCCGGGGTCATCGAAGCAAAGGGCTATTCGATTGCGGTTTCCGGTATCGACATCGTCAAGCAGGAGGAGACTTGCACCGACGGCGGCGAGTCCTGGGATTGCGGCATTCGGGCGCGAACGGCCTTCCGCGCCTTTCTCCGCAGTCGTGCGGTGGTCTGTGCCGTGCCGCCCGAAGGCGGTCGTGATCTGATCGCCGCCGAGTGCCGGATCGGCAATCAGGATATCGGCCAATGGCTGGTCGAAAATGGCTGGGCGCGCGCCGCCAAGGGCGGCCCTTACGTAGAAGCCGGCGAGAAGGCGCGTGCAGCAAAAAAAGGCGTCTTCGGGCCGCCGCCGAGCGTTTCAGGCCTGCCGCCGCTCCCGGCTGCTGCGTCGCGATCCGCGCCTGTAGCGCCTAGCTCGATCCTGGAGGAGCAGGACGGCGCCCTCATGCCGCCAACTGACCAGCCAGCGCCCGCTGAATGAGCTCACGCGTTTCGGCGATGCCGTAGAGCGCGGCGAAGGAGCCGAAGCGCGGCCCGCGTTCCTGACCTATCAGCACCTGATAGATCATCTGGAAGAAGGCGACGGAGACACCGGGTCCGCCCTCCGGGCTCTGCTTGGAATGATCCTGGTAGCGTTCAATCTTGCGCGCAACATTGAGGGCAGCGTTCTGGATCGCCTCGCTGTCGGCATTAGCCGGCAGCGCGGCGAGCGCTTCCGAAAGCTTGGTCAGCGCCTCGCGCTCGACCGCGTCGGCGGCACGATACACTTTCGCCGGCTTCACGAAATCGTCGAAATAGCGGATGGCATATTCGGCCAGCCGGTCGAGCTCGGGATGGGTCGTCGGCGTCACACCCGGCGCGTGGCGCGAAATGAAACCCCACAGCACGCTCCTGTTTTGGGCATTCGAGGCGCTGACCAGGTTGAGCAGCAGCGAGAACGGAACCGGCAGGTCGACTGCCGGGGGATTGCCGTCATGCATGTGCCAGACCGGATTGCCCAGCCGTTCCTTCCAGTCCTGCCTCTGATAGGCAGAGAGGAACGTATAATACTCGTCCACTGCCTTCGGGATAACGTCGAAATAAAGCTTCTTCGCGGTTCGCGGGCGCTGGAACATATAAAGGCTAAGACTCTCGGTCGGCGCGTAAGTCAGCCACTCGTCGATGGTTAGCCCATTGCCCTTCGACTTCGAGATCTTCTGACCGTGCTCATCGAGGAACAGCTCATAATTGAAGCCCTCCGGCGCCGGAGCATCGAGCGCGCGGCAAATCTGCCCGGCGAGCTTGACGGAATCGATCAGATCCTTGCCGGACATCTCGTAATCGACGCCGAGTGCTGCCCAGCGCATCGCCCAATCGGGCTTCCATTGCAGCTTGGCATGACCGCCGGTCACCGGCGTCTCGAAGCGCTCGTCGGTGTCTGGATCGCGCCACACGATGGTGCCGGCGTCGAGCTTGCGCTCGTCGATCGCGACTTGCATGACGATCCCGGTCTTGGGATGGATCGGCAGGAAGGGCGAATAACTCAGCGCCCGCTCCTCGCGCAGCGATGGCAGCATAATTGCCATCACCTTATCAAAGCGCTCGAGCATCTTGAGCAGCGTCGCGTCGAAGCGGCCGGAAGTATAATAGTCGGTCGAGGAAGCGAATTCGTAATCGAAGCCGAAACGGTCGAGGAAAGCGCGCAGCCGTGCGTTATTGGCGGCGCCGAACGACGGATACTCATTGGAGAAAGGGTCCGGTATCCTGGTCAGCGGCTTGCCGAGATAGGCGCGCAGCATGTCCTTGTTAGGCACGTTGTCCGGCACCTTGCGCAATCCGTCCATGTCGTCGGAGAAGCACAGCAGTCGCGTCTTGACCTTGTCTTCGGTCAGCACGCGGAAGGCGTGGCGCACCATAGATGTGCGCGCCACCTCGCCGAATGTGCCGATATGCGGCAGGCCGGACGGGCCGTAGCCGGTCTCAAACAGCACCGTTTCGGGGTAGCCGCCGATCGCGTAGCGAGCGACGATCTTTTTCGCTTCCTCGAATGGCCACGCCTTGCTTTCGGCGGCGGCGGTGAGGACTTCCGGACTGAGATCGATCGGCTGTTGTTCGGCCATGATGCTATTCCTGCAACTTGCCGGCATCCATGCCGGCAGCCGCATGCTCTAGACCATGATCCCGAAAAGTGGAACCTGGTTTCAGGGCAGGACCGCGATCAGGCAAGAAGATTGAGAGCTCCCGTCCCAATTAGTCGGGATGGATCAAATTCCAAAGCGTGACCGGAGCGCCAACGATCGCCGCTCTTTTTCCTTGCCGCGCCGGTCTCTCATTCCTAACTTCGGGACCCATCTCAAGGAGTTCTAAATGCCATTGTCGCCGCACGAAGCCATGATCTACCTGATGGTCATCACTTCGGCGTCGGACCGCGACATGACCGACATCGAACTGGCGCGGATCGGTGACGTCGTTCGATCCTGGCCGGTGTTTGAGGATTTCAATCAGGAGCGGCTGGTCGATGTCGCCCAGGCCTGCCAGGAAATGCTGCAGGAAAAGGACGGGCTGGAGGGCGTCCTGGCGCGTGTCGCCGAGGCGCTGCCCGAACGGCTGCGTGACACCGCCTATGCGGCCGCCTTCGAGGTTGCGGCCGTCGATCTCGAAATGCGCCTGGAGGAGGTGCGCGTGCTGCAGCTCGTCCGCCGGGAACTCGATCTCGATGCGCTGACGGTCGCCGCCATCGCGCGAGCCGCCAAGGCGCGCCTTCGCACGCTGACCTGAGCCGGCAGTCAGAAAAAGCTGACCGGAAAATAGCGAAGATAGAACTCGGCGAACGTACCTTTCACCGAAATTTCCTGCAGCGCGTAGTCGAATGCGGCGGCCAGTGCCGGATCGTCGGCCCTGGTGGCGATCGCCATGCCCGAGCCAAGGTATTCGGGCGCCAGATAGGGGCCGCCGGCAAAGCGGCAGCAGCCAGCCGCATCGGAGCCGCCGAGCCAGAAGGCGAAACGCATGCCGTCGCCGAAGGCGGCGTCGATCTTGCCGGCTTTCAGCTTGCCATAAAGCTCCTCCGGCCTTGCGAAGGGGACGATTTGGACGTCGCCGAAATAAGTGCGCAGCATCCGCTCATGCGCGGAATCGGCTATCACGCCGACACGTTTGCTGCGCAGCCTGTCGAACATTGGTTCGGTCAGCGCCTGTGTCTTCAGCATGATGAAGCGTGCCGGAAATTGCAGGTAGGGGCGTGAGAATGCGTATTTCGACCGCGACTCCGGCGTTGCGGCGATGCCGGCAATGATCGCTTCGCCTTCGCCTTTCCCGAGCGCACCTTCGAGCTCGGCCCAGGGCAGCGCCTGGATCTGGCATTTTTCGGCAATGCCGAGCTCGGCGCAGATGGCGCGCGCCAGGTCGACATGGAAGCCCGACAGCCGGCCTGCCCCATCGAGGAAATTGAACGGCGGGAAATCCGTGGTGGTCAGGAATCGCAGCCGCGGCAGCATCGAAAGGTCCGGCTTAGGCAGCCGCTCCTTGGCGTCCCAAAACACCGGCACCTGCGGCTCCGCGGCGAGCGCATCAGCCGCAAGCGATTGCGCTCCGATCAATATCGAAATCAATGAAATGGATATGCGCCGAAACGCCACGCGACGACTCCGTCCGGTCTTGCCCCGACTTTAGTACGAAATAACACAGTTTTTTGTACGAAAATAACACAGGCACAACGGTTTTTGGTTTCATCGTGACGATTTAGGGATATTGTTTAGTGAGTTTGCAAATGACTGTGTGATGCCAGCTGAAGAGGAGCGGTAGGGCGTACAAAGGGAGCAGCTTTGCAGTCCGGGGTTGATGGCATAGTGCGGGTTGATCACTGCCATTGGTCTCAAGAGCGGAAGGCAACATGGGGTAGATGTTGCGATGGGTCATTTCGATCGTACCCTGGAGTTGATAGATCAGTTGCAGCACGCCGGTACAGCGGCCGCCGTCTGCGAAAAGCTGCTGGGGGTAACAAGCGGGTTCGGGCTGACGGCGCTCATGGCCGGGACGGTTCCGCAACCCGGCACGCCGAGAAATCGGCAAAAGGACCATGTGTTGCTTTGCGACTGGCCGGCCGAATGGCTTGAGCGCTACGTTGCGCGCAACTATGTCGATCACGACCCAGTCGTCAGTCACATGAAGCAGCTTCAAGCGCCATTCCAGTGGCGGGAAGCGTCTCAGGGCATCCGTATCGGCAAGAGCGGCGGCGATGTCATGGGTGACGCCGGTGAATTCAAGCTGCGCGACGGATTGGCCTTCCCGCTGATCACGCTCGATGGCCAGATCGTCATGGTGTCGCTAGGCGGCGAGGCTGTCGAATTGTCGGGCGCCGAATTCGGGCTTGTGTCGCTGGTCTCGACTTATGCGATTGGCCGCGCCATGCAGCTCCACACTATGGCGGGCAAAACCATCGACCATGTCGAATTGACGCCGCGTGAGCGCGAATGCTTGCAATGGGCCGCCGTTGGGAAGTCCGAATGGGAGATTTCACAAATTCTCGGCATTTCTGAACACACGTCAGAGAAACACCTTCTTAACGCCAAAAGCAAACTCGGTGCCGTCAACCGGGTCCAGGCCGTCGCGGAAGCGATAAGGCGCGGCTATATTAACTAGGTCGGCCGCGCCGGCCTAGAAATTCTTGCCTACGCGATCGCGTAATTTTTTCGGGGAAGCACGGCCGTATCTTCCTATTGAAACTAGGAGACGGCAAATGCTTTTTTCCCTCACGACCCAGGAATTGATGGAACGGCCCGACCTCTGGGAGGCAGTTCATCGTTTGCGTTACAGAGTTTTCGTCGAAGAGATGGGATGGACCGATCTGCAGCGCCCCGACGGCCTCGAGATCGATCAATTCGACCACGACGAGGCAGTGCACCAGATCGTCATCCGCAATGGCGAGCTCGCCGGCTACCAGCGGATGTTGCCGACGACTCGGGCACATCTTCTAACCGATGTGCTGGCGGACCTTTATGAGGGAACCCCACCGTCGGGCCCGAATGTCTATGAACTGACCCGCTATGCGGTTGCACCGGGGTTCCGCGACGGCCGGCGCGGCGTGTCGACGGTCGGCACGGAGCTGATCGCCGGCTTCGTCGAGTGGGGTCTGAAGCGCAACGTCAACCAGGTTATCATCGAATTCGAGCCGATGTGGGTGCTTCGCGCGCTGCAGCTGCATTTCCTGGCAACGCCGCTCGGTTACCAGCGTACCTATGGCAACCAGCAGGTGGTTGCCACACTGCTCACCTTCAACGAGCACACGCTCGACGTGGTGCGTTCGCGCCGCAACCACTTTGCGCCGGTGCTGGCCAGAGGGTACCCGGACATGCTCGGACAGAGACGCGCCTCGTGAGATTGGAGAGAGGCCATGAACGTTCATTCAAAAGCAGAATTCCGCAATCACACGCTGATCGTCACGGTATCGTCGGGTGACGGCCGCCCGGTGCTGGACAGGCTGGCCTATGAAAGCCTGGCCAGGACATTCCATGAAGCCGCTGCCGACGACGACGTCCGCGTCGTGGTCCTGCGCGGTCTGGCCGGGTGCTTCTGCCTCGGCGCCGATTTCTCCGAATTTCTCGACGCCACCAAACATCGGCGACTGATCGACGCCGTTACCGATATGTTTCGCACGCTGGCGACATTCCCGAAACCGGTCCTTGCCTGTGTCGACGGCGACGCCGTCGGCGTCGGCTGCACCATCCTGTTCCACTGCGACATGGTGATCGCCTCGAGCAAGAGCACGTTTCGGGTGCCGTTCGTCGATTTCGGCCTGGTGCCGGACGCGGCGACCAGCATCCTGGCGCCGCAGAGGCTCGGCTATGCCGGGGCGTTCCGCTTCTTCTGCCTGGGCGACACGCTCGCCGCCGAAGATGCCAGGGCACTGGGCCTTGTCGGCGAGATCGTGACGGACGCCAGCGTCGAGGAAGCCACGTTGGCAAGAGCCAGGCAACTCGCCAAGAAGCCTGTCGCGGCGCTGCAGCAGACGCGCGACCTGCTTAGGGGCGACACCGGCGCGCTCTGCGACCGCATCGACCAGGAGATCTCGCTTTTCCAGCAGGCGCTGCAGGACGACACTACGCTGAAGCGACTGCAGCGGATTGCCCGGCTGGCGGCATGACAGCCGCGTATCGATGAGGTGAGCTTATTTTTCGAGGAAAGTCGGCCCTTCGCCGATGATCTTCTTGTCCACCTTACCGATGACGTCGAGATCGCGGCCGTCATAGGGAAGCGACAGGAGAATGCGCCGCATGACGGCCAGCCGCGCGCGCCGCTTGTCGTTCGCCCGCACAATGATCCAGGGCGCGAACTCCTTGTGCGTGCGTTCCACCATCAGGTCGCGCGCCTTGGTGTAGTCGTCCCATTTGGTGATGCCGGCGATGTCGATCGGCGAAAACTTCCAGCTCTTCAGCGGGCTCCAGCGACGGTCGTGGAACCGCTCGAGCTGTGTTTCCCGGCCGATGTTCAGCCAGAATTTGAAGAAATGGATGCCTTCGTTGCGGATCATCCGCTCGAAATGCGGAACCTCGTCCAGAAATTGCTCGTGCTGCTCGGGCGTGCAGAATCCCATCACCGGTTCAACACCGGCGCGGTTGTACCAGGAGCGGTCGAAGGTGACGAATTCGCCCGACGTCGGGAAGTGGTCGACGTAACGCTGGAAGTACCATTGTCCAAGCTCGGTGGGTGTTGGCTTGGTCAGCGCCACGTTGCGCGCCGTGCGAGGGTTCAGATACTGGCGCAAAACGAAGATCGTGCCGCCCTTGCCGGCAGCGTCGCGCCCCTCAAACAGCGACATTACCCGCTTGCCTGTCGACTGCAGCCACGCCTGCGCCTTGACCAGCTCGATCTGCAGCTTCTCTAACCTCTCGTCATACTCCTCGCCCTTCATTCTCTTGTCGTAAGGGTAGCCGCCGGCGGTGAGCTTGCGGTCCTCGATCCAGTCGGGAAGCGTCGGAGCCTCGATGTCGAACTCCCGCTCCTTGCCGTAGATCATGATCTTCAGCGGCCCCGATGAAGCTGCAGTGGGGCTTTCCTTGGCGTTTTTCATCGAGACGAACCTTTCCAGCCTCCGGACTCATGCTATTGGAAGCCTTACGGCATCGGCCCGAAAATCGGAATCGATTTTCGGAAAGAACGATGCAGCAGATAATGCGGTAGAGCGTCCTTTGTGCGCCCAATTGGACGCACGGCGCTCTAGCGTCGGTCCAGCAGGAAGTTATTGAGCGTTGGCCGCACACGGAGCGCAGGCGACGGAGCGCAAATGGCCGATATCGGCACAGAGCGGAAAGGCAGGGCGCAAGCCGTCGCCATGCGGCTGTGGAACAGCCGCTGGCTACTAGCGGCCGGCTTCGTTGCGGTTCTGATCGTTTATGGTTTTGCCGGCATGTCTGGCTATGTGGTGCTGCTGGCAGGCGCCGTGCTGGTTGCCGCGGCAATACTGCCGGCCGGCGTCGCCCGTCAATCGACCGAAAATGCCGCGGCCGTCGAGGCGAGCGGCTTGCAACAACTTTCCGGCGAATATCTCGCGGCAGCGGTTGCCGATCCGCTGATCATTTTCGATCGTTCCGCCGCCATCGTCCATGCCAACGCCGCCGCCTTTGCAGCCTTTGGCGGGATTGCCCCCGGCATGTCGCTGTCGCTGAAATTCCGCGCGCCGGAAATGCAGTCCTTGCTGGATAATATCTTGGCAGGCAACGTTGCCTCGGACAGCGTCGACTATGTTGAAAGGCTGCCGGTCGAACGAGCCTATCGGGTGAGCGCGTCTTCTGTCGGTCACGCCACGGATCTCTACGTGCTGGTGTTCAAGGACCAGAGCGAAGCGCGCCGGATCGACAGAATGCGCGCCGACTTCATTGCCAATGCCAGCCACGAGCTACGCACGCCTCTCGCCTCGATTGCCGGCTTCATCGAGACGCTGCGCGGGCCGGCCCGCAACGACCCTGCGGCACGCGAGCAGTTCCTGCAGATCATGCAGAACCAGACCAGCCGCATGGCGCGCCTCATCGACGACCTTCTGTCGCTGTCACGGCTGGAGATGAAGCCCTATCTCAAGCTGGGAACCGAGGTCGATCTGCGCCAGGCCATCGACAGCGTAATCGATTCGCTTGGGCCGCTCGCCAAGGAAAACGGCGTCGTCATCGAGCGTGATTTCGCGGAAGGACCGCTCGCCGTGCCCGGCGATCGGGACGAGCTTTTCCAGGTCTTCGAAAACCTGCTGGAAAACGCCTGCAAATATGGTCAGTCGGGCGGACGCGTCGTGGTGTCGATCACGCGCAGCGACAGCGATACCGAACCGGGGATCGACGTCACTATCAGGGATTTCGGCCCCGGCATTCCCGAAGAACACATCCCGCGCATCACCGAGCGCTTCTACCGCGTCGACGTCGAGAACAGCCGGACCCAGAAGGGCACCGGCCTTGGCCTGTCCATCGTCAAGCATATCCTGACCCGGCACAACGCCAGGCTCTCCATCTGGTCGGAAGTCGGCAAGGGTGCGGCGTTCACCGTCCATTTGCCGGCTCGCTGACGCAGTACTATCTCTAGCCCATGATGGGCCGTTTCTTTTTTCTGTCATCCGGCTAGCGTATCAGCGGGGATTCGAGGGAGCGACTCAACCACAAGATCCCGGGAAGGCATTTGGTCCATGCAGTCCGTGCACATCGTCAGCGCCTATGACGAGGAGCTGAAATATCTGTCGAAGCGCATCGCGGCGATGGGCGGGCATGCCGAGCGCATGGTCGAGCAGGCCGTCGCGGCACTGGTCAATGCGGATCCGGGACTTGCCCAGAAAGTCATTCGAGACGACCTGGTTCTGGATGAGGGGCAGCGCGAGATCGACGATAAGGCGATCATCATCATCGCCAAGCGCCAGCCGATGGCGACGGATCTGCGCGAGATCGTCGGTGCGATCCGCATCTCGGCGGACCTCGAACGGGTAGGCGACCTCGGCAAGAACGTCGCCAAGCGAGTGGTTGCTGTCGCTGATGGGCGGCAGCCGAGCAGCCTGTTCCGCGGCCTCGAGGCTTTGGCTAATCTGGCGCTGACACAGCTCAAGGAAGTACTCGACGTCTACGCATCGCGGTCGGTGGAAAAAATCGGTTTCGTGCGCGACCGCGACGACCAGATCGATGCCATGTACACCTCGCTGTTTCGCGAGTTGCTGACTTACATGATGGAAGACCCACGCAACATCACGCCGTGCACGCATCTCCTGTTTTGCGCCAAGAACATCGAGCGCATCGGCGACCACGCCACCAACATCGCCGAGACGATCTACTATATCGTCACCGGCGACCAGATGCCGGCCGATCGTCCGAAGGGCGACAAGACGGACAAGATTATTCTTCCCGCAACGCAACCAGCGAAATGAGCGTCTCTCGATACTAATGCGAATTTCGGATTCGCCACCTGACCGAAAGTTGCGCTAAGCTTTCGACGCGCCGACTTCTCAGTTCCGCGACGAAGGCCCCGCCTTCAGGAGGCTGCGATGGAATATGTCCGCGAGTTTACTCCTGGGCCGCCGATGTCGGGTATAATCGCTTGCGGCGTCTATACGGCTGGGCGGCGCATCGCCGACATTCCGATCGAGGAAGCCGGCGAATGGGCCGGGAAGCCGGGCCACGTGGTCTGGATCGGACTGCTGGAGCCCGACCGCAATTTGTTACTGCGCGTCCAGGCGCAATTCCATCTGCATGAACTGGCGATCGAGGACGCCGAGCATCCGCACCAACGGCCGAAGATCGAGCAATATGGCGATGCCCTGTTCATCGTTGCCCGCACGGCGCAGTTGATCGACAGCCGTGTCACCTTCGGCGAGACGCATCTGTTCGTCGGCGCCGGCTATATCGTCAGCGTCAGGCATGGCCCGTCGACCTCCTACGCCGCCGTTCGCCAGCACTGGGAAAGCTGTCCGCATTCCCTCGCCAAGGGCGAGGATTTCGTCCTCTACGCCATTCTCGATTTCATCGTCGACAACTACATGCCCGTGCTCGAGCAGATCGAAAACGAGGTCGAGGCGATCGAGGACAAGGTTCTGCTGAAACCGATGACCGGCTCCGATATCGAGCGGCTTTACATGCTGCGCCGCGATCTCCTGCGCCTGCGCAACGCTGCTCTGCCGCTGGTGGAGGTCTGCCGGCGGCTGACCAGCGCCGATCTGCCGCAAATCCACACAGCCATGCATCCGCTGTTTCGCGACGTCACCGACCACATCCGCACTGTCCAGGAAAAGATCGACAGCCTGCGTGAGGTTCTCGCTTTCGCCTTCGAGGCGAGCCTTCTGGTCGGTCAAAGCCAGGAGACGGCGATTTCCAAGAAGCTTGCCTCATGGGCCGCCATCTTGGCCGTGCCCACGGCACTCGCCGGCATTTACGGCATGAATTTCAGCGACATGCCGGAACTGAGGATGGAATATGGCTACCCGGCCGTCCTGGCGGCAATTGCCCTGATCTGCACGTTTCTTTACTGGCGGTTTCGCAAGAATGGGTGGCTGTAAGGGTAAGGGAATAGGCAGTAGCCAGTAGGGAATAGGCAACACGGAAGTGAGTTGTTGGCGAAACGACCCTTGTGAAGCGCTATCTTCCCCTACTGCCCACTGCCTATCTATGCCGCCGCCGCTCCGATGCTGGCTGAAACGCCACGCGGGCGTGGTACTTGCAGTAGGGGCCGGTTTCGGCGGCGTCGTTGCCGCAGAAATGGAAATCTTCCGAAAGCGGATCGCCATTCGGCCATTTGCAGGTGCGCTCGTTCAGCTCGACGAGTTGCAGATGCCGCGAGATCGGCACGACGACGTTCTCGACCGGGCGGATATAGTGGCGCGCCACCGGTTCGGCATCGAACTGCGCCTTGAGCGCGGTCGCACCGATCGACATCGACGTGGTGGCATGGCGCGTGGCGCTTGCTGCCCGGGACACCGATTTCTGGATCGTCGATCCCTGTACCGTCTTCTTCTGGCGTGCCGCTGAGGCGGTCGTGCGTCCGCGACCGGACAGTTTCAGCCGGTGCACTTTGCCGATGACGGCGTTGCGGCTGACCCCGCCAAGCTGTGCGGCGATCTGGCTGGCGCTGAGGCCCTCCGACCACAATTTTCTGAGAAGTTCGACTCGCTCGTCAGTCCAGTTCATGAGACCGCGCTCCTGCTGAAACGTGCGGCAATCGGAATCCATTCCCGACCCGGCTTCTGCCGGGCAGACACCACATATATCGGGTGATTAGGTCCGCCGCACGAAATCTAGTTATTTCTCTACTACAATTACCTTATGCGCTGACTCGGTGACAAGAGTCCCAAGGCCAACACGAATCGGTTTTTTCGGTTTTCCCCAACTTGCCCGGTCGCTTATGAGCCGGCGTTATGCTGGAGGGCTTGCCGCACGTCCTTGCGCGACCTTTTCGTTGACTTCACGGCCGAAAAACACGATAAGCCACAAGGGCCGCCGCTTTGGCGGCTTTTTGATTTTTCCGGTTCCGGAGACGCATATAATGAGCGGTTCGGCGCTTTTCGAGACCTTTGTTCGCGCACCCCTGGCTTTCGACCACGGTGAAGGCACCTGGCTGGTCACCGATAAGGGCGAGCGATATCTCGATTTCGCCGGCGGGATCGCCGTCAATTCATTGGGCTACAGCCATCCGCATTTGGTCGCGGCCCTCACCGAGCAGGCCGCCAAGCTCTGGCACGTCTCCAATCTGTACGAGATTCCGGGACAGAGCCGGCTCGGCGAGCGGCTGGCCGACGCCAGCTTCGCCGACAAGGTGTTCTTCACCAATTCCGGCGCAGAGGCGCTCGAATGCGCCATCAAGACGGCGCGGCGCTACCACTTCGTCAAAGGCCATCCCGAGCGATACCGCACAATCACCTTCGAAGGCGCCTTCCACGGCCGTACCCTGGCGACCATCGCCGCCGGGGGCCAGTACAAATACCTGGAAGGTTTCGGCCCCAAGGTCGACGGCTTCGATCAGGTCGGCTTCGACGATGTGGATGCAGCCGAAAAGGCGATCACGCCTGAAACCGCGGCGATCCTGATCGAGCCGGTGCAAGGCGAGGGCGGCATCAGGCAAGTGCCGACGCAATCGCTGAAGCGGCTCAGGCAGCTCTGCGATCAGCACGGACTGCTTCTGATTTTCGACGAGGTCCAATGCGGCGTCGGCCGCACCGGAAAGCTGTTCGCGCATGAATGGGCGGGCGTCACCCCCGACCTGATGGCGGTGGCCAAGGGCATCGGCGGCGGCTTCCCGATGGGTGCCTGCCTCGCCACCGACGAGGCGGCGGTCGGCATGACCGCCGGCGTGCACGGCACCACCTTCGGCGGCAATCCGCTGGCGATGGCGGTCGGCAACGCCGTGCTCGACGTGGTGCTGGAAGACGGCTTTCTCGAGGACGTCCGGCGCAAGGCGCTGCTGTTGAAGCAGGGGCTTGCCGGTGTCGCCGACGAATTTCCGGATGTTATCGAAAGCATCAGGGGCACCGGCCTGATGCTTGGGCTTAAATGCCCGATGCCCAACACCAAGGTCACGGTGGCACTGCGTGACCAGCATCTCTTGACGGTTCCGGCCGGCGACAACGTTATCCGCCTGCTGCCGCCTCTCACCGTCACCGACGCCGAGATCCACGAGGCGCTCGAGCGCATTCGTGCCGGCGCCAAGAGCCTGGCGGATGCCATCGTCGCTGCCGCTGCGAAGTAATCCTGGAACTCCTGATGTCCCTTCGCCATTTTACCGATCTTTCTGCCGTTTCCGAAGGCGATCTACGCTTCATGCTCGACGACGCAGCTGTGCGAAAGGCAAGGCTCAAGGCCGGAGAACGCAGCAAGCCGCTCGAAGGCAAGGTGCTGGCGATGATCTTCGACAAGCCGTCGACGCGCACGCGCGTATCGTTCGACGTCGGCATGCGGCAGTTGGGTGGCGAGACGATCATGCTGACCGGCACCGAGATGCAGCTTGGCCGCTCGGAGACCATTGCCGACACGGCCAAGGTGCTGTCGCGCTATGTCGATGCCATCATGATCCGCACCACCTCGCATGACCGGCTGCTGGAACTGACGGAAAACGCTACGGTCCCCGTCATCAACGGGCTGACCGACGAGACCCATCCCTGCCAGCTGATGGCCGACATCATGACCTTCGAAGAGCACCGCGGTCCGGTGGCCGGCAAGACGATCGCCTGGACCGGCGACGGCAACAACGTGCTGCATTCGCTCCTGGAGGCATCTGCGCGGTTCCATTTCAAGCTGAACGTCGCCGTGCCCGAGGGCAGCGAACCGGCTCAGAAGCATGTCGACTGGTCGAAAGCCAATGGCGGCAAGCTGAAATTCTCCCGCTCGCCCGAGGAGGCCGTTCACGAGGCCGACTGCATCGTCACCGACTGCTGGGTGTCGATGGGTCAGGAGCACCGTGCCCGCGGCCACAATGTCTTCCTGCCCTATCAGGTCAATGCGGCACTGATGGCGAAAGCCAAGCCGGACGCGCTGTTCATGCACTGTCTGCCGGCGCATCGCGGTGAGGAGGTTACCGACGAGGTCATCGACGGACCGCATTCTGTGGTGTTCGATGAGGCCGAGAACCGGCTCCATGCCCAGAAGGCGGTCTTGGCCTGGTGCCTGGGCGCTTGATACGAGCCGCGATGATCCGGGCCGGCCTGATCTGCGCCGCCTTGATCTGGGTCGCCTTGATCCGGGAGTGGGTGGTGCCTATCTCAGGCGCATCACGCAAATCGAGCGCGTCTCGTCGCATGCGCCCCGGAGGGCGGCATCGCCGCGCCCCGGAGCTTTGTCATGTTGGAAACTCATCAATTGGCTGAACATAAACCCAAGCTCGGCGAATTCGGCTACGCCGGCGACGATCATGTCGTGCCGTTCGAGGTCGGCCCGCTCGACGTGCGCGGCCGCACCGTCCAGCTCGGGCCGATGCTCGACGCTATTCTCAGCCGCCACGACTATCCCGAGCCGGTCGCCCGGCTCCTGGCCGAAGCCTGTGTGCTGACGGTACTGCTCGGAACTTCGCTGAAATTCGAGGGCAAGTTCATTCTGCAGACCCGCACCGACGGGCCGGTCGACATGCTGGTCGCCGATTTCTCCACGCCGCACGCGCTGCGCGCTTATGCCCGCTTCGATGCCGACCGGCTGCAGGCTTTGACTTCTGCCGGCGAGACGTCACCGCAGACGCTGCTCGGCAGCGGCGTCCTGGCGCTGACCATCGACCAGGGCGCTCACACGCAGCGCTACCAGGGCATCGTCCAGCTCGACGGCGTCACACTTGAAGATGCCGCACGCACCTATTTCCGCCAGTCGGAGCAGATTCCGACCGACCTCCGCCTTTCGGTTGCCAAGCTTCTGACGCCCAGCGTCGGCGGTGCCCGCGAGCAATGGCGGGCCGGTGGCCTGCTGGCACAATTCCTGCCGCAGTCGGCGGAGCGTATGCGCGTACCCGACCTTCCCGGTGGCGACGGCGATCCGCGTGAGGAAATCCATGACCCGACCGACAATTCCTGGCAGGAGCTGCTGGCGCTGCTTGGTACTATTGAACCGACCGAGCTGATCGATCCGACGATCGGCGCCGAACGGCTGCTTTACCGGCTTTTCCACGAGCACGGCGTCCGCGTGTTCGGCGGCGTGCCCGTCGCCGACCAGTGCTCATGCTCGAGGGAGAAGATCCGCGGCATTCTCGAAGGCTTTTCCGCCGAGGAGATCAGGGACAGCACCGAGGATGGCAGCATTCACGTCGCCTGCGAATTCTGCTCGAAGCAATATGACTTCGACCCGGCGGAGTTTGCAGCGACTGGATGACGGCCCTCAATTGACGATGCGCCGCGTGCCCGGCAAATCGAGCGAGAACGCGGGGATGGCGACGTCGAACGTCTCGCCCCGCTTGTTGCGCATTGTGTAGTGCCCGACCATGATGCCGGACGGGGTCGAGAGCGGGCATCCGGACGTATACTGATAGCTGTCGCCGGGGTTGAGTCCGGGTTGCTCGCCGACGACCCCGGTGCCGCGCACTTCCTCGACTTTGCCGGTACCGTCGGTAATGTGCCAGTAGCGTGACAGAAGCTGCACGAACTCATCCGACTGATTGTCGATGGTCACCTGGTAGCCCCAGACATAGCGGTTTTGCGGCGGATCGGAGTGATCCTCCAGATAGAACGGCCTGACCTGCACTTCGATGTTGCGGGTGACGGCGCTGTACATAAACTGCTCCAAAGCAATGTAGATGGAACTTTCGATGCTCAGCGCAGTTTGGTCAATGATGCGCAGCATCTTCTTGCCCGATCTCAAGCGCAGGTGCCGAAAAACAATGTCATTTGAGTGACACATGACAATGATGGTGTGCAGGCTTGTGCCGGGCGACTCAGCGTTCTGTCGAATTGTTGAAAACGGCCGTCATGCGGCCGGCATTTCTGGAGTGACCAGATCTCGATGGAACCGACGTTCGCAGCCGCCCTCCTTTCGATAGCCCTCCTTCTTTCAAATCTCGCCAGCATCCTGTTAGCTTCGCTGAAGCTGAAGCGACCAGCCAGTATTGCACCGCCCGCGGCCAACGCGCCGCCGGTATCGATCGTCATCCCGGCGCGCGGCGTCGAGCCGTTTGCTGAAGAGACGCTGGAGCGCGCCTTCTCCCTCGACTGGCCGCGCTATGAACTCATCTTCTGCGTCGCCCATGCCGACGACCCGGTGGTCAAGCCGATCGCCGCCGCAATGGCGCGCTTTCCAGCTATTCGCGCCCGCCTTCTAATCGGTGACGACCGCATCAGCGGCAATCCAAAACTCAACAATTGCGTGAAGGGTTGGGAGGCGGCGCATTATCGCTGGGTCATCCTTGCCGATTCCAACGTGCTTATGCCAAGCGATTACGTCCAGCACCTGATGGCGGCGTGGCGGCACGACACCGGCCTCGTCTGTTCGACGCCGATCGGCTCGCGGCCGGACGGCTTCTGGGGGGAGGTCGAATGCGCCTTTCTCAACACGCTGCAGGCACGCTGGCAGTACGCTGGAGAGGCGCTCGGCCTCGGCTTCGCCCAGGGCAAGAGCATGTTGTGGAACAAGCCGATGCTCGATGCCAATGGGGGCATCCGCGCGCTTGCCGCCGAGATCGCCGAGGACGCCGCCGCGACCAAGCTGGTCAACGGGCTCGGACTGCGAGTCAATCTTGTCGCCTCTCCCTTCGAACAGCCGCTCGGCCGGCGCACGCTTGGCGAGATCTGGTCGCGGCAGGCGCGCTGGACGCGGCTGCGCCGCGTCACCTTTGCACTGTTCTTTGCCCCCGAAATCCTGATCGGCGCGGCACCGCCGCTAGTGCTTGCACTGATCGCCGCGGCTGACGCCGGCGTCAGCCTGCCGGCAACCGCCATCGCCGTGCTGGTCGCGGCCTACCTGCCGGAATGCGCCTTGGCCTCGACCAAGGGATGGCACCTGTCGCCGCGCACGATCCCGGCGATGATGGCACGAGACCTGATGCTTCCCGTCATTTGGGCGCGCGGATGGCTGAGCGGCGCCATCGACTGGCGCGGCAACGTGATGACTATCCAGACGAAGACTGTCGCGGAGCTGGAAGAGACCCCGTCCGGCGCCTGATCGGCACGTCCCCGCTGCCTCTGTTCGGCCAGCCCTTATCCGGCAACTCTCAGTGCCTGCTCGATGTCTTCGAGCAGGTCGTCGGCGTCCTCAAGGCCGACTGACAGCCTGAGCGTTCCCGGTCCGATGCCGAGCTCGGCGCGGGCTTCATCAGTCAAGTTCTTGTGTGTGGTCGTCGCCGGATGGGTGATCAGGCTCTTGGCGTCGCCGAGATTGTTGGAAATCAGCACGACGTCGAGTGTGTTCTGGAAGGCAAAGGCCGCCTGCTTGCCGCCCTTCACATCGAAGCAAATCAGCGTCGAGCCGCCCGACATCTGCTTCTTGACCACGGCCGCTTGCGGGTGGTCGGCGCGGCCGGGATAGATGACGCGGGCGATTTGCGGGCGCTCGGCCAGGAAATCCGCGATGCGGCCGGCACTTTCCGTCTGCTGGCGTACGCGTAGCGGCAGCGTCTCCAGGCCTTTCAGCAGCGTCCAGGCATTGAAGGGCGAGAGGCTTGGGCCGGTGTGGCGGAAATAGTCATGCAGGTTCTCGTCGATCCATTTCTTGTCCGACAGAACGATGCCGCCAAGACAGCGCCCCTGGCCGTCAATATGCTTCGTGGCCGAATAGACGACGATGTGGGCGCCGAGCTGCAGAGGTTTCTGCTGCAAGGGCGTAGCGAAGACATTATCGACGATCAGCCTGGCGCCGATCGAATTGGCAAGTGCCGCGACGGCGGCAATGTCGACTACCTCCAGCGTTGGATTGGTAGGGCTTTCCAGGAAAAACAGTTTGGTGTTTGGCTTGACCGCCTTTTCCCAATTGGCGATGTCGGTGCCGTCGACCAGCGTTGCCTCAATGCCGTATTTCGGCGCCAGCGTCTCGATCACCCAGCGGCAGGAGCCGAACAGCGCGCGCGCCGCCACGATATGGTCGCCCGCCTTGGCGCTACACAGCAGTGCTGCCGTCACCGCCGCCATGCCGGATGCCGTGGCGCGCGCGTCCTCGGCTCCTTCCAGCGCGCACATGCGTTTCTCAAACATGTCGACCGTCGGATTGGCATAGCGCGAATAGATGAAGCCCGGCTCCTCGCCCTTGAAGCGGGCCTCCGCCGCTTGCGCCGTCTCGTAGACATAGCCTTGGGTGAGATACATCGCCTCGGAGGTCTCGCCAAAGCCGGAACGCAGCGTCCCGGCATGCACGAGTGCGGTCTGAGGCTTCCAGTCGCGCTTCTTGGTCATCATTCCATCCAAACACCAAAATTGGTCCAAACAACAAAAAACCGGCCGCGAAAGTCGCAACCGGTCCATATGGCCTTGCGGCCCGACGGTCCTTTAGCGACTTGTTTAACGTGGCTGCAAGCCGACCGGCCAAATCACCACGGGATAACGAGCTTTAGACCCGCGCCACGCTTGCGTCAATTGCCGGCATGATTAAGAGGGTTGTACCAAGCAGGTGCCAAAGGCGTCCACGGTCGGACCTGCGACAGAACAAGACCTCGCCCGGCGTTCGAACGGAGCCAGACCCTTGCGGCAGACAGGCATTCTTCCCGATCAGGATATTTCCGCGCTGTTCCAGACGGGCGCGCTGAAGTCGCCGCGCATGCTCGATGCCGATCAGATCCAGCCGGCCAGCCTTGACCTCAGGCTCGGCGACAAGGCATGGCGAGTGCGTGCTTCCTTCTTGCCCGGCCCGGACCACAGGGTTGTCGACAAGCTCGACCGGCTGAAGCTGCACGAGATCAACCTCGCCGAAGGTGCCGTGCTGGAAACCGGCTGCGTCTACATCGTGCCGCTGCTCGAAAGCCTGGCGCTGCCCGCCCATATTTCCGCCTCCGCCAACCCGAAAAGCTCGACCGGACGGCTCGATATCTTCACCCGGGTAATGACCGACCGTGGCCACGAGTTCGACAAGATCGCTGCCGGCTATGAAGGCCCGCTCTATCTGGAGGTCAGCCCGCGCACTTTCCCGATCGTCGTGCGGACCGGCTCGCGGCTGTCGCAGATCAGGTTCCGCACCGGCAATGCGCTCTTGTCGGAAAGCGAGCTGCACGAGTTGCACCGCGCCGAAATGTTGGTCGCCACCGAACCACCCAACATCTCAGGCGGGGGAATCGCGCTGTCGATCGATCTCGACGGCGACAAGGACGGGCTGGTCGGCTATCGCGGCAAGCACCACACGGGCCTGGTCGACGTCGACAAGCGCGCCGCGCAGGATGTCGTCGATTTCTGGGAGCCGCTCTACAAGAGCGGTGCCGGCGAGCTGGTGCTCGATCCGGACGAATTCTATATTCTGGTGTCGCGCGAGGCGGTGCATGTGCCGCCACTCTACGCCGCCGAAATGACGCCTTTCGACCCGCTGGTCGGCGAGTTCCGCGTCCATTATGCCGGTTTCTTCGACCCGGGTTTCGGCCATTCAGCGTCGGGCGGCACCGGCAGCCGGGCGGTGCTCGAGGTGCGTAGCCACGAAGTGCCGTTCATCCTCGACCACGGCCAGATCGTCGGACGGTTGGTCTACGAGCACATGCTGAAACGGCCGCAGGCGCTCTACGGCACAGATCTCGGCTCGAACTATCAGGCGCAGGGTCTGAAACTGTCCAAGCATTTCCGCGCCGCGCGATGATCTTGTTCGCAAGCCGTCAGCCGCGAAACAGATATTCTTTCGCGGCGCCAAGGCAGCCATGAAACTGACCGACAAAGAGCAGTTCTCGCACTGCCAATCGCTTCTTCCCCCAAAATCCTCTGGTTTGCTTCTCGTCGTCAAGTGAGGCGCTTGAGCTGGACCGCAAGGGGAACAACTGCTTGCCGAGACATCCCAGCACATGGGCTCTGGCGGAGTCGATACCGCAGGCTCTGCCATTGTCGTTCAGTCTGTCAGCGCGGAGTGCGGACGTCATGCGATCCGCGTTGCGCATCAGAAAGCTCACTTGCGATTTCGAATAGCCGGTGGCCAGAAGCCGGTTAGTCATCGACATCCGGGCTTCGCGATAGGATTTTGCGCTGCATTGTCCGGCGCTGTAAGCCGACGGGGAGAAAAAGGCGAGGAACAGGACTAAACTTAGGGACACAGTGCCAATCCGCAGGCCGTTCATTTTCGTTCCTGAATTCTGTCACCAGTTTACAACGCCTTCACCGCCACCTTCACCGGCTGCTCGATTTCAAGCGGGTTGCGCAGCGGCAGGCCGAAATCCTGCGCCTCGATTTCAAATACGTCACCGGCCTCGGTCCTGATGCCGTCGGCGAAGGACAGCGTCGCCGTGCCGAACATGTGTACATGCACATCACCCGGCTGGCGGAAGGCCGAGTATTTGAAGTGGTGATGCTCGAGATTGCCAATGGTGTGCGACATGTTCGCCTCGCCCGACAGGAACGGCTTTTCCCAAAGCAGCTTGCCGTCGCGCAGGATGCGTGAAGCGCCGCGGATATCGGACGGCAGGTCGCCGATCAGGATCTCCGGGCCGAACGAAGCGTTGCGCAGCTTGGAATGGGCGAGGAAGAGATAGTTCACACGCTCGGTGACGTGGTCGGAAAACTCGTTCGACAGGGTGAAGCCGACGCGGAACGGGGCGCCGTCGTCGCCGATCACATAGATCCCGGCGATCTCCGGCTCCTCGCCGGCATCCTGGGCGAAGGCCGGCGACATAAGCGCCGCACCGGGCGCCACCGCCATGGTGCCGTTGCCCTTGTAGAACCATTCCGGCTGCACGCCGATCTGGCCCTTCGCCGGCTTGCCGCCCTCAAGCCCCATGCGGAACATCTTCATGGAATCGGTCAGCTGTTCCTCGCCGTCCGTGCTGAGCTTCTTGTGCATGGAATCGCGGGTCGCGGCGGAGCCGAGATGCGTCAGCCCGGTGCCGGTGAGATGGAGATGCGCCGGATCGGGATGGTTGATCGGCGACAGCAGCCGTCCCTTCTTGTAGGCTGCGTCCAGATCGATGGTTTCGCCGAAGCCCTTGCGCTCGATCAGGGCGACAAGCCCGCTGCCGGTGCGCGCGGCTTCCATCGCCAGCGAATAGACGCTGCGCGCGCCGTTGATGACGCGGGTCTTGCCGCCGTTGCGGGCAACGACGCGGATCGTCTCGGCGTCATCGAGGATCTGTGAGATCAGCATGGTAACCCTCTCTGAATTGCGGGCTTGGCGTGCCTTTCTTGGCAAACCCTGCCCAGCGCGGCTCGGACCGTTGTCCGCGCCTCGGTTGAAATTCTTCGTCCGGATTGCGCTCGCGGATCAGATCCCTCGAGGGACTTCTTTGCGCCGCCCGGCAGCGCCGCGATGTGACCCGTATGCCTCCTGGTTGCCTCTCAAGCCTTGTTCTTGTTGTAGACGTCGAAGACGACGGCGCCGAGCAGCACCAGGCCTTTGACCACCTGCTGCCAGTCGACATTGACGCCCATGATCGACATGCCGTTATTCATGACGCCCATGATGAAGCCGCCGACCACCGCGCCGATGACCTGGCCGACGCCGCCCATCGCCGAAGCGCCACCGATGAACACCGCGGCGATGACGTCGAGCTCGCTGCCAAGGCCGGCCGCCGGCACCGCCTGCCCCAGGCGCGCTGCGATAATCAGGCCGCCGAGTGCCGACAGCACGCCCATATTGATGAACACCATCAACGTCAGCCGTTCGGTCTTGATGCCCGATAGCTGGGCTGCCTTGGCATTGCCGCCCATCGCATAGATGCGGCGGCCGATCGTCATGCGTTTGGTAACGAAGACGAACAACGCGATCAGCACGCCCATCACCATGAGAACGATGGGGAGGCCCCTGTAGGTGGCGAATTGGTAAACGAGAAACAGCGCCAGCGCGCTGATCACCAGGGTCTTGACGACGAACAGCGAGAAGGGCTCGGCTTCGTAGCCATGCTTCTCGCGGGTGCGCCGTGCCCTGAGCCCGAAATAGGCATAGGCGAGCACGGCGACGAGGCCGATCATGATCGTCGTCAGGTGCAGCGTGAGGCCGCTGCCGACAATGGTTTTGCCGGCGGCGTTCACGGTTGGCGGTATCAGCGTCAATGGGCCGATCAGGTCCGGAATGAAGCCGGAACTGAGCGCCTTGAAGCCGACGGGAAGCGGCCCCACGGAGGACCCGCCACCGAGCAGCGCCTGGCAGATGCCGCGGAAGATCAGCATGCCCGCTAGCGTGACGATAAAGCTCGGTATTCGGTGATAGGCAATCCAGTAGCCTTGTGCCGCGCCGATCGCACCACCGACGATCAGGCAGATGATCGACACCACCAGCGGATTGCTCAATGGGCCAAGCGGCCAGATGACCATCATCATCGCCGCCAGCGCGCCGATGAAGCCGGCGACGGAGCCGACGCTGAGATCGATGTGACCCGAAACGATCACCAGAAGCATGCCCAGCGCCATCACGATGATGAAGCTGTTCTGCTGCACGAGATTGCTGAGGTTCACCGGCTTGAACAGCGTTCCGGACGTGGTGAACTGGAAGAACACCATGATTGCGATCAACGCCAGGACCAACCCGTATTCGCGCAGATTGGTGACCAGCGCCGAGACGGCAATGCGAGGTCCCTGTTGTAGATCCTGGGCAACGCCGGTCTGCGGCCCGGGAGCGCTTTCGGTGCTCATGATGCTTTTCCTTCTCCGCGGACGATGGCGCGCATTATCTTTTCCTGGCTGGCGTCGCTAGCCGCCATTTCGCCGACGATGCGTCCTTCGTTCATGACGTAGATGCGGTCGGTGATGCCGAGCAGTTCGGGCATTTCCGACGAGATGACGATGATTGCCTTACCCTCGGAGGCGAGACGCGCGATGATCGTATAGATTTCATATTTGGCGCCGACGTCGATACCACGTGTCGGCTCGTCGAGGATCAGCACTTCCGGATTGGCGAACAGCCATTTCGACAGCACCACCTTCTGCTGATTGCCGCCAGAAAGGTTGCCGGTCATCTGGTAGACGCTCGAGGCGCGGATATTGGTCCTGCCGCGATAATCGTTGGCGACCGAAAGCTCGCGCAAATCGTCGATCACGCCGTGGCGCGACACGCCGGGCAGATTGGCCAGCGTGATGTTGTGCTTGATGTGGTCGATCAGGTTGAGACCGTAGGTCTTGCGGTCCTCGGTAACGTAGGCGATGCCGTGTTCCACCGCCTTGCTCACCGAAGAGACGTCGATCGGCTTGCCGTTGAGGAACACCTCGCCGGTTATGCGGCGGCCGTAAGACCGGCCGAACAGGCTCATGGCAAACTCGGTCCGGCCGGCGCCCATGAGCCCGGCAATGCCGACCACTTCGCCCTTGCGGGCGTTGAGGTTGATGCCCTTGATGACCTGCCGCTCGGCATGGATGGGGTGGTAGACCGACCAGTTTTTCACTTCGAGAACGGTCTCGCCGATGTTCGGCTCGCGCGGCGGATAGCGGTCGTCGAGCGAACGGCCGACCATCGAGGTGATGATGCGGTCCTCCGAGATGTCCTTCTTGGCCAGCGTCTCGATGGTCCGGCCGTCACGGATGATGGTGACTTTGTCGGCGACCCGGTTCACCTCGTTGAGCTTGTGCGAGATCAGGATAGAAGTGATGCCCTGCCGCTTGAATTCGAGCAGCAGATCGAGCAGCGCCTGGCTGTCCTTTTCGGACAGGCTCGCCGTCGGCTCGTCGAGAATGAGCAGCTTCACTTCCTTGCTGAGCGCCTTGGCGATCTCGACCAGCTGCTGCTTGCCGACGCCGATATTGGTGATCAGCGTGTTGGGATCTTCCTTGAGGCCAACCTTCTTGAGCAGGGCGCTGGTGCGCGCCTCGTTGGCGTTCCAGTCGATGACGCCGTATCTGGCGTGCTCGTTGCCGAGAAAGATGTTTTCGGCGATCGACAGCATCGGCACCAGCGCAAGCTCCTGGTGGATGATGACGATGCCCTTGCGCTCGCTGTCGTGGATACCTTTGAAATGGCACTCGTCGCCGCGATAGATGATCTGGCCGTCATAGGTGCCGGACGGATACACGCCCGACAGCACCTTCATCAGCGTCGACTTGCCGGCGCCGTTCTCGCCGACCACGGCATGGATCTCGCCTTCCTCGACCATGAGCTTGACGTTCGACAGCGCCTTGACGCCGGGAAACGTCTTGGTGATGTCGCGCATCTCCAAAATCGTCGATGCCATTGAGAATACCACTCCTGCGAGGTCCGCAAACAATACCGGGCTGGCTCGCTAACGAAAAGGGGCCCTGCCTGCGCAGGACCCCAGGCTTTATAACCGCGATTACTTCAGTTCTTCAGCCTTGATGTAGCCGGAGTCGACCACCAGCGCCTGGTAGTTCGACTTGTCGACGTCATGCGGCGTCAACAGGATCGAGGGAACGACCTTGACGTCGTTGTTGTAGGTCGTGGTGTCGAGGCCTTCCGGCTTGCCGCCAGAGAGCACCTTATCGACGAGTTCGACCGTCGCCTTGGCGAGTTCGCGGGTGTCCTTGAACACGGTCGAATACTGTTCGCCGGCGATGATCGCCTTGACCGAAGCGGTCTCGGCGTCCTGTCCGGTGACGATCGGCCATGGCTGATCGGCGGTGCCGTAGCCTACGGCGCGCAGCGAAGCGATGATGCCGCGCGACAGGCCGTCATAGGGCGAGAGCACGCCATCGACGCGGCTGCCGTCCGAGTAGTTGGCGGAGAGCAGATTGTCCATGCGGGCCTGGGCGGTTGCCGCCAGCCAGCGCAGCGTGCCGACCTTGTCCATGCCCATCTGGCCGGACTTCACGACGAGGGTCTTGTCGTCGATCAGCGGCTGAAGAACCGACATGGCGCCGTTATAGAAGAAGAACGCGTTGTTGTCGTCCGGCGAACCGCCGAACAGCTCGATGTTGAACGGTCCCTTCTTCTCGGGATAACCGAGGCCCTTGAGCAGCGATTTGGCCTGGATGACGCCGACGCCGAAATTGTCGAAGGTGGTGTAGTAGTCGACATTTGGCGTCTTCTTGATCAGGCGGTCGTAAGCGACGACGACAACGCCGGCGTCATTGGCCTTCTGCAGCGCATCGCCCATCGTGGTGCCGTCGATCGAAGCGATGATCAGCGCCTTCGGCCCCTTGGTGATTTCGTTTTCCAGCTGGCTGAGCTGGTTCGGAATGTCGTCCTGCGCATATTGCAGGTCGACAGTGTAGCCCAAAGCCTCGAGCTGGGACTTGACAGCGTCGCCGTCGTTGATCCAGCGCTGCGAGGTCTTGGTGGGCATTAGCACGCCGATCAGGCCTTCGCCCGCCTGCGCCGGCAGCGTCATGGCCGCGATGCCTAGGGCCGCGACGGCGGCCAGTGTCTTGATAATCTTCACATTAACTCTCCCTGGTTGATGGACGCGTACCCTTGGGTTTCGTGGGCCGCGCAATCGTGCAGGAGCGCCAAAGGCGCCGCTGCCGTCATCGATCTCCGGTATCCTCCCAATCGGCCCCGAAACTCTGGGTTCAATCGATACGAGTTTTCTCTCGTCACCGATCGTCAAGTCTCAGGACGCGCGAAGGGTGTGTCGCTTTGCCATAACTGTCAAATGCGATCTTTGATGGTTGCTATATCGAGACTGATATGGCTTAGGCTAGTGACGACGCTGCCGGATTTTGCCGGGGCGGCGGGCGTGCGAGTAGGGAGAAATCATGGCGGCGCTGCGAAATCCTGGCGGAATATCAGCCGGTTACGATGAAATCCCGGGCGATGGCGGAACCTTGCTGCGCAGCGGCTTGAGCCTGCGTCACATGCGCATGATCGCAGCCCTCGACGAGCACGGCAGGGTGAGTGCCGCGGCCCAGGTCATGAACATCTCGCAGCCGGCGGCCTCGCGCATGATCGCCGAGATGGAGGCCGTGCTCGATGTCAAGCTCTGCGAAAGGCTGCCGCGCGGCATCACGCTGACGCCCTATGGCAAGGCGTTGGCACGGCGCGCGCGATCGATCCTGCTCGAGATGCGCGAGGTCGACCGTGAGATTTTCGAGCTCAAGGCGGGCAAGGGCGGCTCGGTGTTCCTGGGGGCGGTAACAGCACCGGCGATCGAGCTGGCGGTACCGGCGATCCGCGAGATCCGGCGCCTCTATCCGCGCATCGAAATCACCATGCAGGTCGAGACCTCGAACGTGTTGGCGCGCGAGCTGATCGCCTCGCGCCACGATTTCATCATCGCCCGCATCCCCGACGACCTCAATCCGCGGCTGTTCGAAGCCCGCGTCATCGGCGTCGAGAAGGCCTGCCTGATCGTGCGCCGCGGCCACCCGCTGACCAAGGGCAAGGTGGTGCGGCTGGAAGACACCGCCGCCTATGACTGGGTTTTCCAGTCGGGCGGCTCGCCGCTGCGCCAGGCGATGGAGAGTAACTTTCTGAACCGAAACATCGCGCTGCCGGACCGCATCCTCAATACCAGCTCGCTGCTATTGACTCTGGTCATGGTCGCGCAATCCGACGCCATCGCACCGGTTTCGATCCAGGTCGCGAAGTTCATCCAGAACCCGGAAGGCCTGGCCGGCGCCATCGATGTTGTCCAGACCGAGTTCGACATCGAGGTCAGACCCTACAGCCTGATCACGGTGAAGAACCGCGCGCTGTCGCCGGCAGCCAAGATGCTGCACGATTTCATTTTGCGAGAGGTGGGCTGAGGCTTGGAGCGAGTAGCGAGGCGCATTCCGTGGCCCCGAGCGGCGCCGGTGCACGTTGGCAATACCGAGGATGCTCAAAAAAGCCCGCCAGCAGAAGCCAGCGGGCAAAGGGTAGACATTCCGGTTGGGGTCATTCGAGGCCCCGCCGACCCTCAATGTGAAATATTCCAGGAACCGGTACATCGGCCAAACAGATGAAAGGCGGCCAGCCGGGTTGCAAAAAACTGGCTGTAAGTCCGCTGGTTTTCAGCTTGGCCAAAACAAGTGCAATGCACTGGGGCAAAAGCTGGAGCGGGTAGCGGGAATCGAACCCGCGCGTTCAGCTTGGGAAGCTGACAAGCTACCATTACATCATACCCGCGCTGGTTCCTCCGATATCATGGCCCGGCGCCGATGCGCAATCCGGTTTGAGGGCTCGGCTTGATGCAGGGCTGTCAACTGCGTATTTCTGGGCATGTGCCCGAATCGCGGCACCCGACTGTGGAGACAGGCCTTGTCCGCACTGAACCGCTTTCTCGGCGATACGCCGCTCCGGGTGATCCTGAAGCTGCTTGTGGTGTCGTTCCTCGTCGGCTTGGTCATGAATGCCTTCGGCTGGTCGCCGATGGACGTGCTTTACGGCATCCGCAAATTCTTCATCGACCTGTGGAATTTGGGCTTCCACGCCATCGACCGTTTCCTCGGCTACATCCTGCTCGGTGCTGCGATCGTCGTGCCGGCCTTTATCCTGCTCAGGATCGCCAATTTCAGGAAGTGAATTTCAGGCGTATTCCGCAGCCACCTCGAACAGGATGGCGTGGCGTGCGGCGAGTGCTGCGACATCCGCCGAATAGCCGCCGCCGATGACCCCGCACACCGGGATATCGAGCGTGCGGAAATGGCGGATCACCATATCGTCACGGGCGCGCAGCCCGTCATCCGTGAGCGACAACCTGCCGAGCCGGTCCTCGACATGGACATCGACGCCGGCATTGTAGAAGACGAGATCCCAGCGCCTTCGCGCCGACAGCTCCGGCAGGATGGCGTTCAGCCGCTCCAGATAGGCTGCATCGCCGGCGCCGTCGGGCAGGGCGATGTCCAGATCGGAGGCGATCTTGCGCGCGGGGTAGTTGCGGTCGCCATGCATGGAGAAGGTGAACACGCGCGGCTCGTCGCCCAGGATGTCGGCCGTGCCGTCGCCCTGATGCACGTCGAGGTCGACGACCAGGATGTTTTGGGCAGCAGCTTCGGCAAGCAGCACCAGCGCGGCAACGGCTACGTCATTGAAGGTGCAGAAGCCGGCGCCTTGCGCGCGCCGCGCATGATGGCTGCCGCCGGCGGTGTTGCAGGCGATGCCGTTCAGCAAGGCCAGCCGCGCTGCCAGCACCGTGCCGGCCGTTGCGAGCTGCGCCCTCAGCGAAACCCGCTGTCCAATGGGGAAACCGATCTCGCGCTCGATCCTCACCGGCACTTCGCAGGCAAGCACCTGGTCGACATAATCTGCCGCGTGGGCAAGCTTCAGCCACGATGGCCGTGCCGCCTCCGGCATGTTGAGCGCTTCGGGCTGCGCCAGGCCGCGCGCCCGCAAGGCATCCATCAGCAGCGGATATTTGCTCATCGGGAAGCGGTGGTTGACGGCGAAGCCGGCGTCGTAGTCGGGATGATGAACGATCTGTAAGGGCATGGGACGGACGGTGCGCCAGAGGCAGGTTTCGGTTGACCATAGCGGGGTGGATGGTTGCGCGAGGTCCGCAAATTGGGGCACATCGGCCAGCCGATCAAGCCGCAACAGGAAGCAACACGCGTTTGGAGCAGGCTTTACCCACCGAAGCCCACGCCACCGAAGCCAGGGCCTTCGTCGTCACCAACCGCTCGGTGCTGGCCATCGCCGTGCCGATGACGCTTGCCTATCTGACGACGCCGTTGCTCGGAATCGTCGACACGGCGGTGGTTGGGCAGTTCGGCGACGCCGCCCTTCTCGGCGGCCTGGCGGCCGGCGCCCTGATCTTCGACGTCGTTTTCACCACCTTCAACTTCCTGCGCTCCGGCACCACCGGCCTCGTCGCCCAGGCCTTCGGGCGCGGCGATGCGCTGGAGGAGCAGGCGGTGTTCTGGCGCGCCGTGCTGATCGCGGTCGTCGCCGGTGTCGTGCTTGCCGCGCTTGCGCCGCTGGTTTCCGCCGCCGGGCAATGGTTCATCGGCGCCGAACCGCGCGTCAGCGCGGCGATGGACGTCTATATCCGCATCAGGATGCTCGCAGCACCGTTCTCGCTGATCAATTACGCCGTCCTTGGCTACGTGCTTGGGCGCGGCGAGGGCGGGCTCGGGCTGATGCTGCAATTGATACTGAACGGCATCAATATCGCTCTCTGCTTCCTGCTTGGGCTGGAGCTCGGCTGGGGCGTTGCCGGCGTTGCCTGGGCAACGGTCACCGGCGAATTCGTCGCCATGCTGCTTGGTCTCGCCATTGTCGGCCGGCGCTTTTGGGCAGCGCCCACGCTGCCGCGCCACCGCGTCCTCGACTTGCCGGCATTCCTGCGCATGATGTCGCTCAATCGCGATATCATGATCCGCTCCTTTTCGCTGCTCGCCGCCTTTGCGCTGTTCACGCGCCAAGGCGCGCAGTTCGGCACGCTGACGCTGGCCGCCAACGCCGTGCTGATGAACCTCTTCTTGGTTGCCGGCTATTTCCTCGACGGTTTCGCCACTGCCGCCGAGCAGCTCGCCGGCCGCGCCATTGGAGCGCGCGCCGCCACCGCCTTTAACCAGGCGGTGCGGCTGACGCTGCTTTGGGGGCTCGGTCTGGCGGGCGCGGCGACGCTCTTCTTCCTGCTGGAGGGCACCGATCTCGTCGCCCTGATCACGACCTCGACGGACGTCCGCGCCATTGCCGACATCTACTTGCCATGGGCGGCGTTCACCGCGCTCAGCGGCGTGCTGGCTTTCGAGATGGACGGTGTCTTCATCGGCGCAACATGGTCGCGCGACATGCGCAACATGATGCTGGTGTCGTTCCTGTCGTTCAGCGCCGCCCTGCTGATTCTGGTGCCGGCCTTCGGCAATCACGGATTGTGGGTGGCGTTGCATGTCTTCCTGCTGGTACGCGGCTTCAGCCTGCTCGCCATATTGCGGCTGCGGGTGCGCACCGCCTTTAACTGATCGCTAAAGCGGTTTCACCGCCCATTGATCGAGGCGGCTGTCGCGAAGCTCGCGCAGCGACTTCAGCCCTTGACTGTCCATGAAACGGGCCATGCCGGAAAGAATGCGCCCCGGCAGCGCGGGCCCAGCATAGATCATGCCGGTATAGAGCTGCACGAGATCGGCGCCGGCGCGGATCTTTTCCAGGGCCGTCTCGGCGGAATCAACGCCGCCGACGCCGATGATAGTGGTATCCGGGCCAAGCAGTTTTCGCATCCTTGCCAGCACGATGGTCGAGCGCTCGAACAAGGGTTTCCCCGAAAGCCCGCCAGCCTCGCCGGCAAGGCCGGCGCTGCGCAGGCCGGATCGCGCGATCGTGGTGTTGGAGACGATGAGGCCGTCAATCTGCTTCTCGGTGAGCTCGGCGGCGATGTCCTCCAACTCGGCCTCGACCAGGTCCGGCGCGATCTTGAGGAAGACGGGTGGTTTCGCGGATGCTGCCGCACGCGCAGCCATGACACGCGACAGAAGTTCGCCAAGTTGTTCGCGTGCCTGCATGTTGCGCAGGCCCGGCGTGTTCGGCGAGGAGATGTTGATTGCCAGATAACTGGCATATCGCGCAAACCGGACCACGCCGCGTTCATAGTCACTGACGCGGTCGGTGCTGTCCTTGTTGGCGCCGATGTTGACGCCGACGATGCCGGCACGGCCCATGCGGGCGGCAAGGCGCTTTTCCGCGGCGTCGTGGCCCTCATTGTTGAAGCCCAGCCGATTGATCACCGCCCCGTCCGAAGGCAGCCGGAAAATGCGCGGCTTCGGATTGCCGCCCTGCGGCAGCGGCGTGATCGTGCCGACCTCGGCGAAGCCGAAGCCGAGGCCGAGCAGCGCGTCCGGCACTTCGGCATTCTTGTCGTAACCCGCCGCCATGCCGAGCGGGTTCGGGAAATCGAGTCCGCAACGGCTGACCTTTAGCCTGTTGTCCTGCGGCGGACGACCGGCGACCGGCAGCCCGCATCTCAGCGCGGCGATCGACAGTCCATGCGCGGTTTCCGGATCGAGCGTGAACAGCAGTTTCTGGCCGATCCGGCCGAGCGCGCTCATTCGGCCTCCAGCGCCGGGAATTCATGCTGTCCGTCGGCGCCGAGCGGCAATGCCTGCACCGAAACGACCGCATCGAGGCCGAGCGCGTCGTAGAGATGCGGGAACAAGGCGCCGCCGCGCGAGACCTCATATTTCAGCGCATCGCCAAGGCGCGCGCCGTCGACGGCGACCAGCAGCAACCCGCCCTGGCCGGCGAAATGTTTGGCCGCCGTTTCCCGAACCTGCCCGGCGGCGGAAAAATGGATGAAACCGTCGGCGACGTCGATCGGCGCGCCGGTGAAGCGGCCTTCCCTTTCGGCCTCGCGCCAAAGCGCCTCGGGAACTATCTTGTAGATGATCTCGGACATGGTTGCGCTATAGTCCGAACCGACCACGCGGGGAAGGGCAGGCCCGTGTTCTTCCCCATTTCAGGTTCGTCCCCATTTCAGGCGCAAACTGTGATAGATTGCGCTGACTGGCTCATGGAGGAAAACATGCGTCTGAAACACGTCTTGATCCCCGCAGCACTGGTCTCGCTTATAGCGGCGTCGGCCTTTTCCGAGGAAGCCGATCGCTACCGGTTGGAAAAATCGGCCAATGGCTATGTCCGTATGGATACGCAAACCGGCGCCATGTCGCTCTGCGAGGAACGCTCCGGTCAGCTTGTCTGCAAGACGGCGGCCGACGAACGTGCCGCCTTCCAGGATGAGGTCGACCGCCTGCAAAATTCGGTGAAGGCGCTCGACGAACGTGTCGCCAAGCTCGAAAATTCGCTTGCCGCGCGTCTCGAATCGACTTTGCCCAGCGAGGAGGATTTCAACAAGACGATGGGTTACATGGAGCGCTTCCTGCGCAGCTTCATGGACATCGTCAAGGACATGGACAAGGACGAAGACGGCGCCAAGCCCAATTCGCAAAAGACCTAGGCAATTCGCAAAAAGACCTGGGGCGGGAATAGCAAGCCGGCCACGCCGAACAGCAGGCTTGGCGTTATGATCGTTCATATCCTGCAAGGCGGAAAATCGCCAACGGGATTCGGGGAGGGATATCACCGTTGGGCTACACATTCGTCATTGCCGACGATCATCCGCTTTTTCGCGGTGCATTGAGGGAGGCACTCGCGGGCATCGGAGACGTTGCCGCCATTCACGAGGCCGGCGATTTCGAAAGCGCCAAGGCGCTGGTCCTGGCCAATGAGGATGTCGATCTGGTGCTGCTCGATCTCTCGATGCCGGGGGCAAGCGGTCTTTCCGGCCTGATTTCGCTGCGCGGCATCCATCCGGCGGTGCCGATGATGGTGGTCTCGGCGCATGACGATCCGGTGACGATCCGGCGCGCGCTCGACCTCGGCGCCTCGGGCTTCATCTCCAAATCGGCCAGCATGGAGGAGATCCGCAATGCGGTGCAGTCGGTGCTCGCAGGTGATATCGCGGCACCCGCCGGGGTCGATCTCGGCGTCGAGCGCGATCCCGAGATTTCCGACCTGATCAAGCGGCTGCAGGCGCTGACCCCACAGCAGACGCGCGTGCTCGGCATGCTGGCCGAGGGACTGCTCAACAAGCAGATCGCCTATGAGCTCGGGGTCTCCGAAGCGACGATCAAAGCGCATGTCTCGGCTATCCTGCAGAAGCTCGGCGTCGACAGCCGCACCCAGGCGGTCATCCTTTTGTCCAAAATAGGCAGCGACCCGCTGCAGACGGCCGGCTGATCCCTATTCGGCCGCCGGTGCCAGCGGCCTGACCCTAGCCATCATCGAGCGCAGCATCGCCGGTTTCAGCGGTTTGCTGATCACCGGCACGTCGAGCCTGCCGGCGGCGGCGCGAACCTCGCTGGAGCGGTCGGCGGTGACCAGCACGGCCGGCAGGTCCTCGCCATGGATCGCACGCAACTGGGCGATCAATTCGAGGCCGGTCCTGTTGTCGAGATGATAGTCGGCAAGCACGATGTCCGGCCGATGCATGCCGGACCTGTCGAGCTCCTCCGCGCCGGAAAGCGTGTCGACGCTGCAGCCCCAGCCCTCGAGCAGCAGCCGCATGCCGTCGAGGATGCGGGCGTCGTTGTCGATGCAGAGCACATTGAGCCCGGCAAGCGAGGCCGCGGCACGGGCAGGCGGCTTCGCCTCCGCCTCGCGTCGCGGCGCCTGCACGGCCGCCACAGGCAGCAGCACGGAAAAGCGTGTGCCCTTGCCGGGGTTGGAAAAGATCCGGATTTCGAGGCGCAGCACGCGGGCGATGCGGTCGACAATGGAGAGCCCAAGGCCAAGGCCTTCCGCCTCGCGTGCGCCTTCGTCCAGCCGGGTGAATTCGCGAAACACGGTGTTCAGCTTGTCGCCGGCAATGCCGATGCCGGTGTCGATCACCTGGATCTCGGCCAGTTCGCCGCGCCGCCGCACGCCGACCAGGATACGGCCACGGCGCGTATACTTGATGGCGTTGGAGACCAGGTTCTGGATCAGGCGGCGCAGCAGATTGCGGTCCGTCATCACGCTGAGCGACGACGGCATGATCGAGAGCTCGAGCTTCTTTTCGGCGGCAAGCGGCCGGAAGTCGTTGCCGATCTGGCGCAGCAGCCCGTCGAGGCCGAAGGTCGTATCGTCCGGCTTCATCGCGCCGGCATCGAGGCGCGAAATGTCGAGCACCGCGCCGAGGATGGTCTCGACCGATTCCAGCGACGATTCGATGTTCATCGCCGCCTTGCCGGCGGGCCCCTTGCCGGTCTTCTCGATCAGCGACGAGCAATAGAGGCGGGCGGCGTTCAGCGGCTGCAAGATGTCATGGCCGGCGGCAGCGAGGAAGCGGGTCTTGCCGAGATTGGCCTCCTCGGCCAGCATCTGCGCCTGCGCCAGCTCCTCGTTGACGCGGGTGAGCTCGGCGGTGCGGCTCTTCACCCGCTGTTCCAGGGATTCGTTGGCGCGCTTGAGCGCCAGATCCTGCTCGACGCGTCCGGAAATGTCAGCGTAGGTGGCGACGATGCCGCCGTCCGGCATCGGGTTGGAGCGCAATTCGAGAATGCGCCCGCTGGTCTTCAGCTCCATCTGCCAGGGGCTGACGAAGCTGGTCAGGCGGTTCAGCATGGTAACGCGTTGATCTGCCGGTATATCGCCGCGCTCGGCAAGGTGGCGCAGGATACGATCGAGTGAGACGCCGACCTGGCCCATCTCGTCGGGCAGGTCGAACAGCGCCCGGTACTGGCGGTTCCAGCAGATCAACCGAAAATCCCGGTCGAAGACAGTGATGCCCTGTTCCATCTGGTCGAGCGCGATCTGCAGCAGGTCGCGATTGTGCTGCAGCGCCTCTGTGGCGTCGTCGAGCAGGCGGAAGGCGTCCTTGGATTCGCGGTCGTTGCGGCGCAGCAGCAACGACAGGATCAGCCGCGCCGAGGACGAGCCGACGGCGCTGGCCAGAAGCTGCTCGGAGAAACGGATGACATCCATGCTGGCCTGCTCGTTGCCGTGCAGTGAAGTGCCGCTGCTCTTTTCGAATGACTGGAATGACCGCTCGGTGCGTTCGACACCGAGATAGCGCGCGATCGTGTCCTTGAGGTCGTTGACGGTGATGGTGGTGCGGAAGCGGCGCAGGCTCGGCAGCGGCCCCGCCTCGCGCGGCACGAAGATCGACGCCTGGATGCGCTCCAGCGGCACCGACGCCCGCGACAGCGAGCCGAACACAAAAAACATCGTGTTGATCGACAGGCTCCACAGCACGCCATGGTTCAGCGGCTCGGCGACGGTGCCGAAAAGAGCTTGCGGCCGCAACGCATCTAAGCCGAACAGGCCGTGGACGAGGATGCCGGTATCGGGCGCGACGAGCGAGGGAAGCAGCAGCGTGTAGCTCCAGACGACGATGCCGGCGACCATGCCGAGTGCGGCACCCCGGCCGTTGGCGCCGCGCCAGACCAGGCCGCCGATCATTGCCGGCGCGAACTGCGCGATCGCGGCGAACGACATCAGGCCGATCGAGGACAGACGCGCGTTGTTGGTGCTCTCGCGGTAGTAGAGGAAGGCGATAAACAGCATGATGAAGATCGCCGCCCGCCGCACATTCAAGATGAGCGTCGACCAGTCCTCGTTCTCGGAGGTCGTGGTCCGCAGCAATCGCCTCACGAACAGAGGAATGACCAGATCGTTGGAGATCATGATCGACAGCGCGACGCTCTCGACGATCACCATTGCGGTCGCCGCCGACAGGCCACCGATGAAGGCGGCCATGGCCAGCACGTCGTGGCCGCTGAACAGCGGCAGTGACAGCACATAGAGGTCGCTGCTGGTTCTCGTGCCGACCAGTTCCAGGCCGGCCAGCGCGATCGGCAGCACGAACAGGTTGATCGCCACCAGATAGAGCGGAAACACCCATGTCGCGGTGCGCAGCTCGGCCTCGCTGCGGTTTTCGACGATGGTGACGTAGAACTGGCGCGGCAACATGAGGATGGCAAAGCCGCTCAGGCATGTCAGCACCAGCCAGGTAGCGAGGGAGGTGTTGTAGCCCATCGCCTGGCGCACCTGCGTGTTTTCGGCGAGCCGGTCGAACATGTCGCCGGGCCCGCCGAAGATCAAGAACGTGACCATCAGGCCGATCGCCAGGAAGGCGGCGAGCTTGACCACCGTTTCGACTGCCACAGCCAGCACCAGCCCGTCCTGGTGTTCGGTGGCGTCGGCATGGCGCGTGCCGAACAGCACCGCGAACAGCGCCAGCAGCATGGCCACGACCAGTGAGATGTCGCTGACGAACGGATCGAAGGAGGGCGGCGCGCCGGTATAGTGTTCGACCATCAGGCTGACCGAGCCGGAGATTGCCTTCAATTGCAGCGCCATATAGGGCACCGCCCCGATGGTCGCGATCAGTGTGGCGATCGCCGCGACAGCAAAACTCTTGCCGTAGCGGGCGCCGAGAAAGTCGGCGATCGAGGTGATCTTCTCGGTCTTGGCCAGCCTGACGATGCGCTGCAGCAGCGGAAAGCCGAACACAAACACCAGCACCGGTCCGATATAGATGCCGAGGAACTCGAGGCCGCGCTCGGAGGACAGCCCGACCGAGCCGAAGAAGGTCCAGGAGGTGCAGTAGATGGCAAGGCTGAGCGCATAGATGAAGGGCCGGGCGCGGCCGGGGCCGGATGAAGTCGAGCGCCGGTCGCCCAGGCTGGCGATGGCAAACAGCAACGTCACATAGGCAATCGCGATGATGACGATGAA
The DNA here is from genome assembly GCF_040322515.1 of Mesorhizobium sp. M0136. Classification (NCBI taxonomy): domain Bacteria; kingdom Pseudomonadati; phylum Pseudomonadota; class Alphaproteobacteria; order Hyphomicrobiales; family Phyllobacteriaceae; genus Mesorhizobium; species Mesorhizobium sp. M0136. The sequence continues at coordinate 122,143 of NZ_JAMYTP010000001.1, read as the reverse complement.
CCAGCCCTGCACGCCTCGAACTTCCTCCCTGCGCCGGCTTTTCATCCGGCCTTGCTGACGCAATCACAGCTTGGCGATCGAGTCCATCGCGGCTTTCGGCGTATTATAGCGGCTGCGTCAGGCAATCGTGACCGGCTGAAACCAGCTTTTGCTCCTGTTGAAACCGCAGGTTTTTGCTATTCTGCTGGCCGGTCAATGCCGAGGAGCGGACGGCAGAACGGCCGGTCAGGACAAGGAGGAGTCGAATGCTGAAAGAGTTTCAGGAATTCATTTCCAGGGGCAATGTGATGGACCTGGCCGTCGCCGTCATCATTGGCGCTGCCTTCGGCAAGATCGTCACCTCGCTGGTCGACGACATCATCATGCCTATTGTTGGCGCGATCTTCGGAGGACTGGACTTCAACAACTACTTCATACCCCTGTCTTCCGCGGTGAATGCAACCTCACTGGCCGATGCGAAGAAACAGGGCGCTGTCTTCGCCTATGGCAGCTTCATCACCGTGGCGCTGAACTTCCTTATCCTCGCTTTCATCATCTTCCTGATGATCAAAGCGGTGAACAATCTGCGCCAGCGGCTGGAGCGCGAAAAACCGGCTGCCCCGGCCGCTCCGCCGCCAGCCGACGTCGCGCTGCTCACCGAAATTCGCGATCTCCTCGCCAGAAAATAGCACTTGCGAGAACCTCTCTGGACCAAAACCCTGGGTCGCTTGCGGCCGGGGTTTTCTGTTTTCGCCCGCCCTGAAACACGCTAGCAGTCGAGCAAACGAAAACGGACCTATCCATGACCTTGATCGATACCTTGCGCGCCGAGGCTCGGGCGGCGCCTGAAAGCGGCATTGTCGCCGTCATGAACCGTGGCCGCGGCCGCGACGGCATGATCCCGCTCTGGGCCGGCGAGGGTGACCTGCCGACGCCCGCCTTCATCACCGATGCCGCCGCCAAGGCACTCGCCGGCGGCGAAACCTTCTATACCTGGCAGAGAGGCATTCCCGAACTCAGGCAGGCGCTCGCCCGCTACTACACCAGGCATTTCGGCAAGACTTTCGCCAACGAAGAATTCATCGTCACCGGCTCCGGCATGCATGCCATCCAGCTGGCCATCGACGCGGTGGCCGGCAAGGGCGACGAACTCGTCTACCTGTCGCCGGCATGGCCGAACTTCGCCGCCGCCGCCGGGGTAGCCGGCGCCGTGCCAGTCGCGGTGACGCTCGATCAGTCGGGCAATGGCTGGTCCTGCGATGTCGACAAGATCGCAGCGGCGATCACGCCACGGACCAAGGCGCTGTTCGTCAACACGCCGTCCAACCCGACCGGCTGGACTGCCGACAAGGAAACGTTGCAGGCGATCCTCGATCTTGCCCGCCAAAGGGGTCTGTGGATTATCGCCGACGAGATCTACTCGCTGTTTCATTACGGCCACGGCCGCGCGCCGTCGTTCATCGACATCATGGCCGATGAGGACCGCATTCTGTTCGTCAATTCTTTTTCCAAGAACTGGGCGATGACCGGCTGGCGCATCGGCTGGATCAAGATCCATCCCACCTTGCAGCAGGTGTTCGAAAACCTGGTCCAGTATTCGACTTCCGGCGTTGCCCAGTTCATGCAGCGCGGGGCCGTCGTTGCGCTGGATGAGGGCGATGCCTTCATCGTCGAGCAGGTGGAGCGGGCGAGGGCGGCGCGCGACCTGGTCTGCGGTATTCTTGCCGAAACCGGCCGGGCGCGCTTCACCGTGCCGCAGGGCGCATTCTATCTGTTCTTCGCGGTCGACGGCGTCACCGATTCCCGCGCCGCCGCCTTCGACATGGTCGACCGCGCCAATGTCGGCCTGGCCCCCGGCACCGCCTTCGGCCCCGGCGGCGAAGCCTTCCTCAGGCTGTGCTTCCACCGCCGCCTCGACCAGCTCGAAGAAGCCGCGCACCGGCTGGCGAAATGGATGACGAGTGTGTGAGCTGCCTCAAAGCCTGAGTAGAGTTTCAAACGGGCTTCACCCGCCCGACTTCGGCACCAGCAACGGAATGACGCGGTCGCTCTTGGCTACTGAAGGCCGGCCGGCCGAACCGTAGGGAATTCCCAACGCGTCCCATGTCTCGACCAGCGCGTCCTGCAGGGAGGCAATCAGCGCGTCCGAATGGAACGGTGTAGGCGTGATGCGCAGCCGCTCGGTGCCGCGCGGCACTGTCGGGTAGTTGATCGGCTGGATATAGATGCCGTGCACACCGAGCAAGCGGTCGCTGGCCATCTTGCAGAGCTCGGGATCGCCGACCAGAAGCGGCACGATGTGGGTAGGCGATTCCATCACCGGCAGGCCGGCTGCGGCCAGCACTTGCTTGGTCCGTGTCGCCTGACGCAGCTGCGCGTCGCGCTCGGCCTGCGAACGCTTGAGATGGCGGATCGAGGTGGTTGCCGCTGCAGCGATCGCTGGCGGCAACGCCGTGGTGAAGATGAAGCCCGGCGCATAGGAACGCACCGCGTCGATCACCGCAGTGTTGCCGGCGATGTAGCCGCCAAGCGTGCCGAACGCCTTGGCCAGCGTGCCCTCGATGATGTCGATGCGGTCGGCCAGCCCTTCGCGCTCGGTGATGCCGCCGCCGCGCGGCCCGTACATGCCGACGGCGTGGACCTCGTCGATGTAGGTCATGGCGTTGTAACGCTCGGCGAGTTCGACGATCTGCTTGATCGGCGCGATGTCGCCGTCCATCGAATAGACGCTCTCGAAGACGATCAGCTTGGCGCGCTCGCGGCCAGCCGTCTGCAGCAGGCTTTCGAGATGTGCCACGTCATTATGGCGGAAGATCTTCTTCTCGGCGCCCGAGCGCCGCACGCCCTCGATCATCGAAGCGTGGTTGAGTTCGTCCGAGATGATCAGGCAATTGGGAAGCAGCTTTGCAATGGTCGAGATCGACGCCTCGTTTGAAACGAAGCCGGAGGTAAAAACCAGTGCCGCTTCCTTGTCGTGCAGGTCGGCAAGCTCCAGTTCGAGCTCGACCAGCGGGTTGCTGGTGCCGGAGATGTTGCGGGTGCCGCCGGCACCCGACCCCATCTTGCCTGCCGCCTTCTGGAACGCGGCAATGACGTCGGGATGCTGGCCCATGCCGAGATAATCGTTGGAGCACCAGACGGTGATTTCCTCGGCGCGGCCATTGGCGCGCCAGATGGCGCGCGGGAATTTCCCGACGATACGCTCAAGGTCGGCGAAGACGCGGTAGCGACGCTCCGCATGGAGCTGGTCGATCGCTTCCTCGAAAAACCGCTGGTAGTTCATGTCGCCTTCCCAATTTTGCGCGCGATCATAGTCATTGGCCCATTCGTCGTCCACTTGGCCTTTTTGGTCAAAATGCCACGCCCCGAGCCTGTTCCTAACGACCACGGAACGTGGCCTATTCCCTTGATGTGGATCAATCTTGTTTCAGGACAATGCCACGCGCCGATGAGACCGGTTACCGCAGGTTCTAATGGCTCGGCGGCAGGTTTTCCAGTAAGGCGACGATTGAGACAGTTCCGACAAATCATGAATAGCGAGGATGCGGATGACGGTTTTGGTGACAGGCGGGGCCGGCTATATCGGTAGCCATATGGTCTGGGAATTGCTGGACACGGGTGACAGCGTCGTCGTCCTCGACCGGCTTTCCACCGGCTTTGAATGGGCAGTGGCTCCGGAAGCAAAGCTCGTCGTCGGGGACGTCGCCGACAGGGAACTGGTTGCCTCGATCATCCGCGACAATAAGGTCGACGCGATCATCCATTTCGCCGGCTCGATCGTGGTTCCCGAATCGGTCGCCGACCCGCTTGCCTATTACGAGAACAACACCTGCAAGACGCGCACCTTGATCGAGACCGCGGTGCGCGAAGGCGTGCCCAATTTCATCTTTTCCTCGACCGCCGCCGTCTATGGCGGCGCCGGCCTGGAGCCGGTACGCGAGGATGCCCGGCTTGCGCCGGAATCGCCCTATGGCCTGTCCAAGCTGATGAGCGAATGGATGCTGCGCGACGCGGCGATTGCCCATGGGTTGCGCTATACGGCGCTGCGCTATTTCAACGTCGCCGGCGCCGATCCGAAGGGCCGCACCGGCCAGTCGACGCCCGGTGCCACGCATCTGATCAAGGTCGCCTGCGAGACGGCGCTCGGCAAGCGCTCCTTCATGCAGGTGTTCGGCACCGACTATCCGACGCCGGACGGCACCTGCATGCGCGACTATATCCACGTCAGCGACCTGGCGGCGGCGCATCGGCTGGCGCTTCAGCGGCTGCGTGCCGGCGGATCGAACCTGGTCGCCAATTGTGGCTACAGCCACGGCTATTCGGTGCTCGAGGTCATCGACAGCGTCCGCCGCGTCTTCGGCCATGATTTCGACGTGCGGATGGGCGATCGCCGCGCCGGTGACGCCGCCGCGGTGGTCGCCAATTCGGAGCTGGCGCGTGGCGAGCTCGGCTGGACCCCGCAGCGCGACAACCTCGACCAGATCGTTGCCGATGCGCTTGCCTGGGAGCGCATCCTGACCAGCAAGAATTCGGCTCTGGGGTGAAGCGGGCTCTCCGCAAAGGTTGGTTCGGCGCGCTGGGGGCGGAATGAAAATCCTGGTACTTGGGGCCGGTGTCGTCGGTACGGCCGCGGCCTATTATCTGGCCAGCGACGGCCATGAGGTGACAGTGATCGAGCGCCATCCGGCGGCGGCACGCGGCACCAGCCGGTCGAATGCCGGCCTGGTGTCGCCCGGAGACGCCACCGCCTGGGCCTCGCCAGCCGCGCTGAAGACGTTCCTGCGTGGCCTCTACAACCACGATCTCGGCATCAAGGTGCGGCTGCGCTTCGATCCGTATTTCTTCGCCTGGAGCCTGCGCTTTCTGCGCCAGTGCACGCATAAGCGCATGCGCGCCAACACCGACGTCAAGCTGCGTCTGGCGCTCTATTCGCGCGACTGCATCAACGCCGCCTCCGCCGAAACCGGCATCCACTATGACGAGCGCAAGAAAGGCATTCTCTATTTCTTCCGCTCGCAGCAGAGCTTTGATACCGGCACCGACAATTATCGTTATCTCGGCGAACACGGCCTGCCGATCGAGATCGTCGGCCGCGACCGGCTGGTCGAGCTCGAGCCCGGCCTTGCCGCCGCCAAGGACAAGATAGCCGGCGGCGTCTATTCGCCGATCGACCAGACCGGCGACTCCAGCCAATTCACGCAGCGCCTCGCTGCCTATGCCGCCGAAAAACTCGGCGTCCAGTTCCTCTACGGCACGACAGTCGAAGGCCTCGACATCGACGGCGGCCGCGTGCGCGCGGTGATGACCTCGGCCGGCCCGGTGGCCGGCGATGCGGTGGTCATCTCGATGGGGCCGGAGAGCGGTCTGCTCGGCCGCCGCTACGGCATCGATCTGCCCGTCTATCCGGTGAAGGGCTATACCGTGACTGTTCCGCTGGAAGATGAAAGCAAGGGGCCGATCATGGGCGGCGCCGACGAGGACCGGCTAATCGGCTATTCCAGGCTGGGAAACCGGCTGCGGATGTCCTCGACGGCGGAGTTCACCGGTTTCGACCGCACGTTCAAGCCACGCGATTTCAACTCGATCCTGAACACCGGCAAAGACCTGTTCCCCGGGGCTTTCGACGAGAGCAAGGCCGAGCTCTGGGCTGGACTTCGCCCGATGATGCCGAACTCCGTGCCGGTCATCGGCCGGGCGCGGTACGACAATCTCTACCTCGACACCGGCCACGGCCATCTCGGCTGGACCATGGCCTGCGGTTCGGGAAAGTTCCTCGCCGACCTCGTTGCCGGCCGCAAGCCGGAGATCGATCCACAAGGATTGCTCTACGTGGGCTAGGCATCTCCGAACATCAGGACGCCATGAGCTCGGCGGTCAGGCTCGTTCGTCGAACGCCGAACGCCAGGAGCGCACGTAACTTGTCCAGACCGGATCGGCCGAGGGTTCGGTCCTTTCGCCTCTGCCTTGCGGTGTCCCCCGGTCCGACGCCAGCAGCGCGGCGCCGATGCTGGTGCCTGTCGCAGCCTCGGAGGCAATGGCGGCGCGCGCAGTCGCCGCAGCCAGCATGCGGGTGAACAGCCGGTTGCGGGCGAAGGGTCCTTCGACTACGGTGGGACCGTCCGCGCCGATCAGATCGAGGCAGGTCGCGGTCATCAGCGCCAGGTAGAACGAGATGGCGACAAAGCGCTGGCCGGCGCTCATACCGTCCGCGTTAAACCATGATGCGGTACGATGCGGAAACGGCCCCGAACCTTGTTGCGTGGAAGGCAATAGGGACGTCTTGCGCGCCAGCACGGTAGCAACATCGTCTTCCGTCCAGTTCTCCGATTGGCCCTCGGTCAGCACGGAAAACTCGCGGCCGCCCATGAAGCGCGCCGACGGCACGGGATCGCCGAGTGCGTTGACATTGACCAGCGTGTCGCGTGCCGGATCGAGCGTGACCTTGCTGCCGCCGACCGCCATCGACACCACCCAGGTGCCGGTCGAGACGACGGAGAAAGGCGGCTTGCTGGATAGGAGATGCGGCAGCAGCGAGGCGTTGGAATCGTGCAGGCCGCAAAACACCGGCGTTTGCGGGTCGAGGCCGGTTTGCCGCGCCAGAGCGGGCAGGATCGGGCCCAGGCGGTCCTTGGCCTGCCGCACCGGCGCCATTAGCCGTCGCCATTGCAGCCGGTCGACCAGCGAGGAAAAATCCGCTTTCCACGGGTTCCATAGATCAGTGTGGCAGCCGAGCGACGTCACTTCGCTGGCGGCGACGCCGGTCAGGCGCAAGGCCCAGTATTGCGGGTACATCAGCATCGCGGCGGTTTTGGCGAAATCCGCCGGAAAGCGCTTCTGCTGCCAGAACAGCTGCGCACCGAGATTGAGGCCGGCCGGCAGGCGCGGCGTGCCGGTCTCGGAGAACGCGGGACGGATCGTGTCATAGTCCCTGGCCAGGGCATCCGGCCCGTCGAATTCGTAGTCGAGCACCGGCAGCGCCAGTTCGCCTGATGCGTCGACCAGCACGCCCGTTGCGCCATGGGTGGTGATCGATATCGCATCGATGCGCTGCTCGCGATCGATCTCGGCCAGGCTGCCGAGGATAAACGCCCATAACCGCTCGACGTCATGGTGGGGGTACTGGCCTTGCCGAACAGGCTCGTTCGCCACCGTGCGCAGGGCCACTTCGCTCGATGTGGCGAGATCGACCAGCGCCACCTTGGCGTTGGTCTTGCCGATATCGATGGCGGCGACGTTGCTGGTCATTCCATATGGAACATTGTTTCCAGCGGCACCGCCACCGGCTCGTTGTTCGGCCTGGTCTCCATGATGTCCGCCATCTCGGCCCACCAACGCTGCATCACCGGATGCTTCGGCAATTCGTCCATCCCGTGGTCATCGCGTCGCCACAGCACGCCGAACAGTATGTTGGTCTCCTCGTCGAGATGGATCGAATAATCGGAGATACCGGCCTGTTTCAGCAACGCTACGAGTGACGGCCAGATGTCGTCGTGGCGCCTCTTGTATTCGGCCTTCATGCCCGGATTGAGCTTCATCTTGAACGCATATTTTTCGGGCATCAGGCAAAGCGCTCCCGCCGTACGCGCCGCCACAGGATCGGCAGTGCGATGACGATGATCAGCAGCAGGCCGATGAAGATCGACATGACGATCCCCGGCACGTTGAGCAGGCCGAGGCCGAAGGTCACCAGTCCCATGATGAACGCCGCCAGCACCACACCCAGAATGCTGCCGGCGCCGCCCAGGATGCTGACGCCGCCGAGCACCACCATGGTGATGACTTCCAGCTCGTAGCCCTGCGCGATGGACGGCCGGGTCGAGCCGAGCCGCGATGTGATCAGCACCGAGGCGATGCCCGCCATCAGGCCGGTCAGGCAAAACAGGATGAATTTGATGCGGCCGACACGTACGCCGGAAAACTGCGCCGCGACCGGGTTGTTGCCGATGGCAAAGATCCGGCGGCCGAAGCTCGTCCGGTGCAGAAGGAACCAGTAGACGACTGCCGCGATCAGGAACAGCGTCAGTTCGAACGACACCACCCACCAGACATAGCCCTGGCCGAAGAAGGCGAAGCTCGCGGGATAGCCCTTGTAGGCCTGGTCGCCCAGGATGATGAAGGCAATGCCGCGAAACAGGCTCATCGTGCCGATGGTGACGACGATCGACGGCAAGCCGAGCCTGGTGACGAGCACGCCGTTGAAGGCGCCGCAGCCGAGCCCGACGACGAGGCCGATTGCCACCAGCGCCGGAGTGCCGGCGCCGGCCTGCACTGCCATGCCCATCATCGTTGACGCCAGCGCAATGATGGCGGCGACCGACAGGTCGATTTCGCCGGAGATGATCAGCAGCGCCATGGCCAGCGCGATCAGCGCCTTTTCCGTGAAGTTGAAGGTCAGGTCCGAGAGCGACCAAGCGTCGAGGAAATAGGGCGAGGCAAAACTGTTGACGGCAAAGATGGCCACCGCGACGGCGACCAGCAGCGCTTCCCATGAAAAAATCGCCGCAGTGGAAGGCTTGTCGAGCCGGTCGGGAATATGGCGTGGAGCAGGGGCGTTGGCGATATCGGTCATGTGGCAACACCATCCGAAACTTGGCGCTGCCCCTTGTATCTGCACGGGGAGAGGGCAAGGGTGAGGGGCAGCGTCCACTTTGACAACAGGACTGTTGCTGACGGCAACATTTCAATCGTCCCAGAGAAATGAAGCGAGGCGTCCATCATGCTGCTTCCGCCTTTTTGAGAATGATGCGGCCTTGCCGGCGTTCGCCGCGTGCGTTGAGCACCACGGCCAGGATGATGGCGCTGCCCGAAATCGCCATTTGCCAGAAGGGCGAGATGTTGATCACCGGCAGCGCGTTGGAGATGATGCCGAGGAACAGCGCACCGAGCACCGCGCCGCCGACCGAGCCGATGCCACCGGCAATCGAAATGCCGCCGATGACGCAGGCGGCGATGATGTTGAGCTCATAGCCATTGGCGACCTCGACCGAGGCGATGACGTAGCGCGAAATCCAGAGATAGCCGCAGAGGCCGCCGATCATCCCCGAGATGCAGAAGACGATGAATTTCGTCCGGCCGACATCGATGCCGGCATAGACCGATGCGGTCGGGTTGACGCCGATGGCATAGATCGAGCGGCCGAGCGCGGTGCGCGTCATCACGAGGAAGAACAGGGCGATAACCAGTATCGCAATCCAGGACAGCACCGGAATGCCGAGGAAAGCCGCGCGCTGCAGGCCGATGAAATCAGCGCTCATCTGGTCGGCATTGACCCAGGCGCCGCCTGATATGACAAAGGTGGCGCCGCGGTAGATGGTGAGGGTGCCGAGCGTAACCACGATCGAGGGAATGTTCAGCCGCCATACCAGCAAGCCGTTGATGGCGCCGAGCACGAGGCCGACCAGAAGTGCGATGACGATCAGCAGCGGGATCGGGATCGCCGGATGCGCGGCGTTCAGCATCGCCACCACCATGCCGGTGAAGCAGAGGTTGGAAGCCATCGACAGGTCGATCGAGCGGGTCAGGATGACGACCATCTGGCCGAGCGCCAGGATCATCAGGATCGACGTGTCGTTGAACACCTGGCGCAGATTGGCCGGATCGGCAAAACCTGGAAACCGCGTTGAGATCAGCCCGATCAGCACGACGATTGCCGCCAGCAGCCAGACCTCGCGATATCTGAGAAAAGCCTTCATGACGCGATCCCCGCTGCCGTCCTGACCAAGGTTTCGGCGTCGAGCCCCTTATTGTCGTAGACCGCGGCAATACGGCCCTCGCGCATGACAACGACGCGGTCGGACATGCCGAGGATTTCCGGCAGTTCGGACGACACCATGATCACCGACAGGCCTTGCGCGACGAGCTCGGCCATGAAGCCGTGCACGGCCGCCTTGGAGCCGATGTCGATGCCCTTCGTCGGCTCGTCCAGGATGATCACCTTGGGCGCGGTCGCCAGCCATTTGGCGATGACGATCTTCTGCTGGTTGCCGCCCGACAGCGTGCCGACGTCCTGGCTGAGCGAAGAGGCGCGCAGATCGAGCCGCTCTGTGTAGGAACGGGCCAGCGCGAACTCTTCGGCCAGCCGCAATATGCCGGATTTGGATGTCCGTTTGAGCGAAGGCAGCGAAACGTTCTGGAAGATCGGCAGGCCGATCACCACTCCTTGTTTGCCGCGTTCCTCCGGCACATAGACGATGCCGGCATCGATCGAATCCGCCGCCGATTTCGGCGCGATTGCCTTGCCTTCCAGCGTGATCGTGCCGCGGCTGGTGCGGGTGATGCCCGATATCGCCTGCATCACCTCGCTGCGCCCGGCGCCGACAAGGCCGTAGAAGCCAAGGATTTCGCCCCTGTGCAGCTCGAAGCCTATGTCGTCGAACTCGGTCGGGTGCGACAGGCCGGAGACGGCCAGCACCGGCACGCCGATCTCGGCCTTGCGCTGCGGAAAGATGTGATCGACCGAGCGGCCGACCATCATGCGCACGATCTGGCTCTGGCCGGCGTCCTTGATCAGGCCTTCGCCGACCATCTCGCCATCGCGGAACACGGTATAGCGGTCGGCGATGCGGTAGATCTCATCGAATTTGTGGCTGATGAACAGGATCGCCTTGCCGTCGCTCTTGAGGAATTCGATCAGCAGGAAAAGCTCTTCGATCTCCTTCATCGAAAGCGCTGCCGTCGGCTCGTCCATGATGACGATCCGGGCGTCGATCGACATGGCGCGGGCAACCGCCACGAGGTGCTTGTTGGCGATGCCGAGATCCTTCAGCCTGGCGTCGGCTTCGATATGGCCGGCGCCCATCGTGTCGAGCACCTCGCGGGCATTCTTGCGCATGGTGCGCCAGTCGATGGTTTTGAAACGCGTGCGCGGGGCATGGCCGAGGAAGATGTTTTCGGCCACCGTCAGATCGTCGAACAGCACTGTTTCCTGGTGGATGGCGGTGATGCCGTGCCCGAACGCGGCGTGCGCGCTGGGCAGTGTGACCGGCTGGCCGTCGATGCTGATGGTGCCAGCATCCGGCTGGTAGATGCCAGTCATTATTTTAACCAGCGTCGACTTGCCGGCGCCGTTTTCGCCGATCAGCGCGGTTACCTGGCCGGGATAGAGCGACAGGCCTACGTCGTGCAGCGCGCGCACGCCGGGAAAGCTTTTCGAGATGCCGGACAGCGTCAGGCGCGGTCCGGAAGACAAAGGCGCTTCCTTCGCCATCTCGTGTTGGGCTGTCGTGTCCATAATCGTATCAAGCCCTGAAACAAGGTTCGTTTGAAAGCGCGGCGGGACCTGAGCCCCGCCGCACGGTTTCGAAGGCTCCAGGATCAATAGATCTTGGAGAACTTTTCGATGTTCGACTTGTCGAACTGGAAGGGCGGAGCCATGGCAGCCGAGTTGGTGTCGTCAAGCGTGACCTTGCCGACGCGGCCGATCGACAGCGTAGCACCGGGCTTGGCTTCTTCCTTCTTCACCGCCAGGTCGTGGGCGAGGTAGACGGCGGAGTAGCCGAGATCGATCGGGTTCCACAGGGCAACCGCTTGGCTGGCGCCATTGTCGATGAACTTCTTGAACTCCGACGGCAGCGCCAGGCCGGTGACGTTGACTTTGCCGATCAGGCCTTCGTCGGTAACCACCTGCGCGGCGGCAACGACGCCGACCGTGGTCGGTGCGATGATCGCCTTGAGGTTCGGATAGGACTTCAAAAGACCCTTGGCTTCATCCGTGCTCTTGGCCGAGTCGTCGTCGCCATAGACGGTCGCGACGAGCTTGATCTTGGGGAACTTCTCCGGCAGCACCTTCTTGGCCGCGTCGATCCAGGCATTCTGGTTGGTCGCCGTCGACGAAGCCGACAGGATGGCGACGTCGCCGCCTTCAGGCAGGTAGTCGGCGGCAAGCTTGATGATGGTCTCGCCGATCAGGTTGGTGTCGGAGGGGTTGAGGTGAAGCTGGCGTCCTTCCGGCGCGACGCCCGAATCCCACGAGATGACGGTGATGCCGCGCTCCATCGCCTTCTTGAGCACCGGCACCAGCGCGTCGGCGTCGTTCGCCGAAATGGCGATGGCGTTGACCTTCTGTGCGATCAGCGAATTGACCACTTCGATCTGCGCTTCGGCGGTCGCCTTGGTCGGGCCGGTGTAGATGATGTCGACATCGCCTAGTTCCTTGGCCGCCTCTTCGGCGCCTTTGTTGGCGGCGTCGAAGAAGCCGTTGCCGAGCGACTTCACCACCAGCGCGATCTTGACGTTCTCGGCATAGGCGGCATTCACGAACATGGCGGCGGAGAACGCCGCCGTAACCATCAATTTCCTAAAGAAGCTCATCGAATATCCTCCCTTGAGCGTTGCATTCCATCGCCGCTGCGGGCGTGAGTTTTCTCAGGCCTGCAGCGAAGATTCTTCCTTATTGCCTGCCGTTGTGCGGGCGATGATCAGCGTCACGCCGGCGGTCTCCAGCATCTTGGCTTCGCGATCCTCGATGCCGTCGTCGGTGATCACCGTGGCGATGCGCGACAGGCCGCACAGGATCAGGCTCGAGCGTTTGCGGAACTTCGAGGAATCGACCAGCACCACCAACTCGTCTGCCTGGTCGATCAGCTTCTGCTCGGCCTGGATCAGCAGCGGGTCGCCTTCCATCAGACCGAGCGGTCCCAGTCCCTGCGCCCCCATGAACATGCGGCGCGCGTAAAAATTCCGCGTCACGTCATTGTCGAAGGGCGACAGGATGATGTTCTGCTCGCGGTAGATGGTACCGCCCGACAGCATTACCGTGTTCTTGGAATGTCTGAGCAGGTGCTCGGCGATCGGAAAGGAATTGGTGAAGATCGGCATGCGCCGGCCGGTCAGGAAGTGCACCATCTGGAAGGTGGTGGTGCCGCCATTGATGATGATCGGCTCGCCATCCTTGCAGAGTTCCACGGCTTCCCGCGCGATTGCCCGTTTCTGCGAAGCGTTGATGGTCTCGTTGACGGAAAAGGGCCGGCCGGCAAGGCCGATGAACTGCGGCGGCGAAAGCGCCTCGGCCCCGCCGCGCACGCGACGCAGCCGCTTTTGCACATGCAATGCCGCGATGTCGCGCCGGATCGTCGCCTCCGACGACTCCGTCAGGTCGACCATCTCCTGCACCGTCACCACAGGTTTTTCCTGGACGGCGGACAGAATGATCCTGTGGCGCTCTTTTTCGTGCATGGTTCCTCCCTGCTTGAGCATCTAGGCACCCAAAGCGCGCAGTGTCAATCATTTCCGATCAGATAATTTCATTGTGCAGTGCAGTATGATTGATGTTGATCGTTTGTGATTGACAAGACGGCCGCTTGCGTAGAAATTCGCATAAAAGGGACCCGCGCCGTTTGCGTGTCCCAAAGGGAGGATATTTATGCTCGACAAGCGCTCCGGCACGCGCCTCGCCAATCTTTGGGATGACGCAAAAGCGCAAGCAATGAGCGAACCGGAACGTCTGGTCTATCGCTCGAACGTCCTTGGCTCCGACAAGCGCGTCACCAATTATGGCGGCGGCAACACCTCCTCCAAGATCTGGCAAAACGATCCGCTCACCGGCGAAAGCGTGGAAGTGCTGTGGGTCAAGGGCTCGGGCGGCGACAGCGCCTCGATCAAGCTCGACGGCTTCGCCACGCTCTACATGGATAAACTGCGGGCGCTGAAGGGTCTCTATCGCGGCCTCGAACATGAAGACGAGATGGTCGGCTATCTGCCTCATTGCACCTTCAATCTCAACCCGCGCGCGGCCTCGATCGACACGCCGCTGCATGCCTTCGTGCCGAAGCCTTATGTCGATCATATGCATCCCGACGCCATCATCGCCATTGCCGCCGCCAAGGATTCGCAGGCGCTGACCAAGGAGATCTTCGGCGACACGATCGGCTGGCTGCCATGGAAACGTCCGGGCTTCGAACTCGGCCTGTGGCTGGAGAAATTCTGCCTCGAGAACCCCGACGCCAAGGGCGTCGTGCTGGCCAGCCATGGTCTGTTCAGCTGGGGCGACACGCCGAAGGAATGCTACGAGACGACGATCTCGGTGATCAACCAGGCAATCGACTGGTTCGAGCGCAAGAGCCAGGGCAAGCCGATCTTCGGCGGCGAAGTCGTCAAATCCCTCGATGCGCCGGCGCGTCGCGCCGTGGCCGCAAAACTGATGCCGAGGATCCGCGGCCTGATCTCCGAGAACAGCCACAAGCTCGGCCATTTCGATGATTCACCTGCCGTGCTCGAATTCGTCAATTCCAGGGATTTGCGGCCGCTGGCGGCACTCGGCACGTCCTGCCCGGACCATTTCCTGCGCACCAAGATCCGGCCGCTGGTCATCGAGTTCGACCCGCAAAATCCCGACGTCGATGCCGTCATTGCCCGTCTTGCCGATGACGTGGCGGAGTATCGCGTCGGCTATCAGGCTTATTATGACCGCTGCAAGCACCCGGATTCGCCGCCGGCGCGCGATCCCAACGCCGTCGTCTATCTGGTGCCCGGCGTCGGCATGTTCACCTTCGCCGGCGACAAGGCGACGGCGCGCATTTCAGGCGAATTCTACGTCAACGCCATCAACGTCATGCGCGGCGCCTCGACGGTGTCGGCCTATGTCGGCCTGCCCGACCAGGAAGCCTTCGACATCGAATACTGGCTGCTCGAAGAGGCAAAGCTGCAGCGCCTGCCGAAACCAAAGGCCCTTGCCGGCCAGATCGCGCTGGTCACCGGCGGCGCCGGCGGCATCGGCCGGGCCACCGCCAACCGGCTGCTGCGCGAAGGCGCCTGCGTCGTGCTGGCCGACATCGACGAAGCAGCCCTTGCCAGCGCCAATGACGAGCTTGCCAAGGCCTATGGCAAGGATTTCGTGCGGCCCGTCGTCATCAACGTCACGTCCGAGGACCAGGTGATCTCCGGCTTTGCCGAGACGGCTGTCGAATTCGGCGGCATCGATATCCTCGTGTCGAATGCCGGTCTGGCTTCCTCGGCGCCGATCGAGGAAACCACGCTGGCGCTGTGGAATAAGAACATGGACATCTTGTCGACCGGCTACTTCCTCGTTTCGCGCGAAGCGTTCCGGCTGTTCCGGGCGCAGAAGATCGGCGGTAACGTCGTCTTCGTCGCTTCCAAGAACGGGCTTGCCGCATCGCCCAACGCCGCCGCCTATTGCACGGCCAAGGCCGCCGAGATCCATCTGGCACGCTGTCTGGCGCTGGAAGGCGCGGAAGCACAGATCAGGGTCAATGTCGTTAATCCCGACGCCGTGCTGCGCGGCTCGAAGATCTGGAGCGGCGAGTGGAAGGAACAACGCGCCGCCGCCTACAAGATGTCGACCGACGATCTCGAGGAGCATTACCGCTCGCGTTCGATGCTGAAGCGCTCGGTATTCCCAGAGGACATCGCCGAGGCGATCTATTTCTTCGCCTCCGACATGTCGGCAAAATCGACCGGCAACATCATCAACGTCGACGCCGGCAACGCGCAGAGTTTTACGCGATAAGCGACCGTCTTTGAGGGGTTGGCGCCGAGGCCGGAGCTTTACCCTTCTCCCCGAGGAGAAGGTGCCGGCAGGCGAATAAGGGGCAGCGCCAACCGAACGCATTTGGGAGGAACCATGTCCGAAACCATCATCTCCGTCGACCTCGTCGACAAGCATAATGCCGCGCGCAACGCCGACCTCAACCGCGATTACGACTCTCTCGGCGAGCGCCTCGACCGCCGCGGCATCGCCATCGACGCTGTCAGAGACAAGGTCGAGAAATTCGCCGTGGCGATCCCGTCCTGGGGCGTCGGCACCGGCGGCACCCGCTTTGCCCGTTTTCCCGGCGCCGGCGAGCCGCGCGACATTTTCGATAAGATCGAGGACTGCGCCGTCATCCGGCAACTGACGCAGGCGACGCCGACCGTCTCGCTGCATATTCCCTGGGACAAGGCCGATCCGAACCGGCTGAAGCAGGCGGCATCCCGCTTCGGTCTCGGCTTCGACGCCATCAACTCCAACACCTTCTCCGACGCCAGCGACCAGAGGCTTTCCTATAAATTCGGCTCGCTGTCGCATGCCGATGCAGCAACACGCCGGCAGGCGGTCGAGCACAACCTCGAATGCATCGAGATCGGCAGGACGCTGGGCTCGAAAGCGCTGACGGTGTGGATCGGCGACGGCTCGAACTTCCCCGGCCAGGTCAACTTCGCCAAGGCATTCGAGCGCTATCTCGACGCGATGAAGGAGATCTATGCCGGGCTGCCGGACGACTGGAAGCTGTTCACCGAGCACAAGATGTACGAGCCGGCCTTCTATTCGACCGTCGTGCAGGATTGGGGCACCAACTACATCATCGCCAAAGAGCTTGGCGACAAGGCGTTCTGCCTGGTCGACCTCGGCCATCACGCCCCCAACGTCAATATCGAGATGATCGTGTCGCGGCTGATCCAGTTCAAAAAACTCGGAGGCTTCCACTTCAACGATTCGAAATATGGCGACGACGACCTCGACGCCGGCTCGATCGATCCCTACCGCCTGTTTCTGGTCTTCAACGAACTGGTCGATGCCGAGCTGGCCGGTGCCGAAGGTTTCGATCCGGCCCACATGCTCGACCAGAGCCATAACGTCACCGATCCGATCGAAAGCCTGATGCTTTCGGCGATAGAAGTGCAGCGCGCCTATGCGCAGGCGCTGCTGGTCGACCGCAGGGCGCTCGAAGGCTTCCAGGATACCAACGACGCGCTGATGGCGACGCAGACGCTGAAGATAGCCTACCGCACCGATGTCGAGCCGATACTTGCCACGGCACGGCTGAAGACAGGCGGCGCCATCGATCCGGTCGCCGCCTACCGCGCCGCCGGCTACCGGGCGAAGGTTGCAGCGGAACGGCCGGCGGTGGCCAGCGTCGGCGGCGGGATTGTTTGAAGGAACGGGTCGAAGAAAAACCCGCCTGAGGCGGGTCGCGGTGCGATTCAGCACCATAGTTGGATTAGTAGCATAGCTGCCGGCACAAAGCAAGAACAAAATTGCTTGTCAGCGTTGGATCGTGGCTTCATTTCAGCTTGGGTTCCTCTCCGCCATGAATGGGTGCCATGAATGGTGTCGATAGAAGGTGCAAGCCTCGCCGTGTCTTCCCATTAATGTCAGTAGACTCAACCTCTCCAAGCGCGTTTCCTAGGCCTGCCCACGCTTCGGAGAACGGCCATGAATAACACCCGCCGAACCCTAATCGCCGTCACCCTTTCCCTCACCCTGACCTTCGTGCCGTTCCTCGCCTTTGCCGCCTCGCCGCAGCCGGCGAAGGGCGAGCACGGCATGGTGGTGACCGCCCAGCATCTGGCGTCGCAAGTCGGCGTCGAGGTGCTGAAGAAGGGCGGCAACGCGGTCGATGCAGCGGTCGCTGTCGGCTACGCTCTGGCTGTCGTCTACCCGACCGCCGGCAACATCGGCGGCGGCGGCTTCATGACCATCCGCTTCAAGGACGGCCGTTCGACCTTCCTCGATTTCCGCGAGCGCGCGCCGCTCGCCGCGACCAAAACCATGTATCTCGACAAGGACGGCAAGCCGGTAAAGGGCGCCAGTCTCGACGGCTATCTGGCGGTCGGCGTGCCCGGTTCGGTGGCCGGCTTCGAGATGGCGCGGGAGAAATACGGTACGCTGACGCGGCAGGATTTGCTGGCGCCAGCCATCCGCTATGCCACGGACGGTTTCGTGCTGGAGCAGGGCGATGTGGCCTCGCTCCTGGGCGGCGCCGAGCGGCTGGCCAGGGACCCAGCGGCGGCCGCCATTTTCCTCAAGCCGGACGGCAAGCCCTATGCCGTCGGCGAGCGCCTCATCCAGGCCGATCTCGCGGCCTCGCTTGCCGCGATTTCGGAACGCGGCGTGGATGCCTTCTACAAAGGTGCGATCGCCGACGCCATCGTCAAGGCGAGCGGCGAGAAGGGCGGCATTCTGGCCAAGGCGGATTTCGAAAATTATGCCGTGCGCGAGCTCAAGCCGGTGACCTGCAATTATCGCGGCTACGAGATCATTTCCTCGCCGCCGCCAAGCTCCGGCGGCGTCATCATCTGCGAGATCCTCAACGTGCTTGAGTTCTACCCGCTGTCCTATCTAGGTGCCGGTTCGGCCGAGACGGTTCACGTCATGGTCGAGGCGATGCGCCACGCCTATGTCGACCGCAATTCGGCGCTCGGCGATCCCGGCTTCGTGGACAATCCGGTCGCAAAACTGCTCGACAAGAATTACGCCAGGGAAATCCGCGAAAAGATCGATCCGTTCCGGGCCGGGGTGTCGCAGGAACTGATGCCGAAGGGCTTTGGCGAGAGCAGCGAGACGACGCATTATTCGATCATCGACAATGACGGCAACGCCGTCGCGGTGACCTACACGCTGAACGGCTCTTTCGGCGCCGGCGTCGTCGCCGCCGGCACCGGCTTCCTGCTCAACAACGAGATGGACGACTTCACGCAGAAACCCGGCGTACCCAATCTCTATGGCCTGGTCCAGGGCGAGGCGAATGCGATCGCGCCGAAAAAGACGCCGCTGTCGTCGATGAGCCCGACCATCCTCGCCAAAGACGGCAAGCCGTTCATGGTCATCGGCAGCCCCGGCGGTTCACGCATCATCACCATCACGCTGGAGGCGATCATCAACGTCATCGATCACGGCATGAACATCCAGGAGGCGATCGACGCGCCGCGCATCCACCACCAATGGCTGCCCGACACGGTCTATATCGAACCCTTCGGCCTGTCGCCGGATACTGAAAAGCTGCTTACCGGCATGGGCTACCGCCTCGATCTTGCCGACACGACCTGGGGCCAGGCGGCCGGCATCCTTGTCGGCGGCAAGAGCCTGGCGGAAATCGAGAAGGGTGGCGGCGCCCGCTACAACGGCGCCATCGACAGCCGCGCCGCAGCCGGCGAGGCCATCGGGTATTAGACGATGATCCCGAACCGAAGGTCAGCGCAGCAAAAAGTGGAAACCGATTTCGGATAAATCATGGTCAATAGGAAGATTTCGCCTTGCTTCAGGTGACCAGCGCGATCGTCGACGCAATCAGCATCAGCGCCGCGATGCCGACGAACAGCGCGTAGATGCGCGGTCGGTCGAGCAGAAGCGCATTGCCGGAGATCCATGCCGCGGTGGCGCCGCCAAGGGCGAAAAAGAAGGTGCTGCGGCGCCCGAAGCTCAAGCCCGCAGCCATCAGGCCGCCGATGATCAGAGCGCCGAACACGATGATCACGGCGACTGCGTATTTTTCGAAATCGTTGCTGCCGGCGCTCGGGCCGATTGCGTTCAACCTCGACAGATCGTCCGGATCGAACGGGCTGGTCGACCCATATTCGTCTTGACCGACAGGCTCATGCATCATTCGTTCTCCGCAAACCGACAGCAAATCATCAAGCCTCGCCGAGCGCAACCGCTCGCCGAATGTGATTGGCACGGTGTTCAACACTTTCTGGCGGCGGCTTGCCAGAGTTTTTTGGGTGCGTGCTTTGATCGCCCCGCTGCGCGGCTTGGTCAAGCACTTTGCAGAAGTTGAATCTTCATGCCGCTCTGGCCAAAGACTGAGTTGCCTGAACGGAAGCTCCAAGCACCGCCTGTGCGGTGTCGGCCTGCCTTTCATCGACATGCGCCAGCACCAGGATCACACCCTGTTCGGCATCCGGCTTGCCTGGCTGCTTGCCGCTATCGGACAATGTGTCGAAAAGCCTGCCGGCAACGCAGCTCAAGGCTGCACCGACGAGGGCAGATGCCAGCCATCCCGCGCCGACGGGATCGATGCCTGGGATATCAAAGGCGCCGAGGCCGGCCAACAAACCCGCCGCCGCGCCAAGGGCGGCACCGCTGCCTGGACCGCGCAAGACGGCGCCGATTTCATCATCGTAGGGTCCGATGACGCTGATCTGGTGGCGCGCAATTCCTGCCGCCTGAAGCGTTTCGACGGCACGCGCCGCCTGGTCATGGGAATCGAAAAGTCTGCTGATTGTTCGCATTGAAACTGCCTGTGAGGCCCCCCGGCCGTCCATGTACGGCGGGTTCCTGCCGAGCGACGACGCCGCGGAGCCGCCTAACGCAAACGTCACCCGCCGCTCATTCTGAGCGGCGGGTGACGGCTGCCCGAGTTTTCACGTCACTCGACGATCTTGACGATCTTGCGCGTGCCGGGGTCGACGACGACGGTGCGGTTGTCGATGACGACATAGCGGTATTTGACGTTGGGGACTTCATGAAGCTCGACGGTATCGGGAAGCGTTGAGCCGATATTGAGCTCCACCCCAGGGACTTTCACCGAGGCCAGCGGCTGCTTCTTCACATACTCCTTGATGACCGTTTCCTGCTCCGGCTCGATGACGATGTCTTGCGCCGCAGCGGCGCCGACGCCTGCCAGCAGCAGAAATCCCGCTACTGCGGTGGAAAAATGCATTCTCATGGGTCGTCTCCTTTGCGAACTCGGTCCGCTCTTCGCGCCAAGGCTCACTCGAACGGAAGGCAGCTGAAAACGTTCCGTCGACGGGGCTTCGGTCCCGCCCGGCAGGGACCAACCGACGTGTTGCCGCAGGACCTAAGTCTGATCCTTGCGCGCAAAGGGTGGGTTTGCCGCGTGACCCGGAACCGTGGCGGCGCGTAGCCGTTGCTGGCTGCACGTTCCGGGAGGATTCCATGGAAAAGTCGACGGTTGCTCGCACCGATCTTGGCTGTTCCACTCCGATCCAACCGGCAGCTGCGCAGCCTGTCCCTTCCTGCGCCGATAGGTTCGCCCGTCACTTTGTGGCGAGCGAACCCTCAAATTGCTGCGTGCATCAAAGCTGACCCCCGGAAGCGAAGAGAAGGGGCGAGGAGAACAGAAATGGCCGACGACAAGAGCAAGCGAGACTTCAGCGACCGCAATCGTGTTTCGGTGGATGAGTATTACGAGGTCGAATATTTCGCGCGGGAAAATGGTGTTTCGCCCAGCCAGGTGAGCAAGCTGATCAAAAGGACCGGCGGCGACCGGATGATCCTCTCGCAGGCGGTGAAGGCATTGCGCGAGCGCAAGTGAGATGGTGGCGAAGCCAACGGTGGAGAGGCACTGATCGCGATTGGCCGAGATCGCGGCGATCTGCCGACAACGTCCCCGGATGCCGAGCTTCGGCCAAGCGCAATGCCCCACTGCTTCTTTGATTCCGATGAAGACGGAATCGTCTATTCCGACGATCAGGGAACGTTATATGACGATTTCCCGCTGGTCAGGAAAGAAGCCCTTCGCACATTGGCCGAGATGGCCAGGGATGGCCTTCCTCACCGCAGGATTGCAGTCAAGGTCCGGGACGACCGTGGCGGCCTGATCCTTGAAGTGGCTTTGACCTTTGCCGTCGAAACGCGGCATTTCGACGAGCGTATTTTCCAGATCGACTTGCGCACGAACTGACGCCTCGATCGTCATCGCGCCGACCATGAGGTTTCTGGCGCAGCCGCATCTTCCCTAGACCGGAACATTAGTAGTCTCTAATTGTTATCCTAAGCAGCGGGAACCTCCCGGGTTTCTGCTGCAGATCGGGTGCAAACCCGGTCGGCCCGCGCCCTCCGCCAGAGGCGCGGGCTTCGTTTGTTTAGCCGATGCGCAACGCCGTTCGGCAGCAGCATATTGGAGACCTGCGGGAGCATTCGTACCATCGGTCGCTACCGCGGCGCCCTGGCGCCCAGGCAACGGAGCCCGTCGTCCGACAGGGCGGCGGGCTTTTAACCCCTTTGCGCAATCGGTGGAATTCTGGCCGGCGCCGATTCGTGTGGCATGGGTAAGGTGCCCCGACGCAGCGCCGGCCAAGCGGAAATCAGGTCCGCCGCAGCCAGATAGTAGCCGGGTCAGCGCGGCAGGGAATTGCGTGATCGCGGAAGCTACCGCTGGCCTATTGCACTCGCCACGAGCCCGGCCTGTGCAGCGGCTGACCCGAGGCATTCATTCATTCTGACGATGCACCGGACGCCCGGACGGCGGAAATTGGACGCCGCGCTCGCTCTGGCCGGTGGTGTTCCCCCGCAGATTTCGGACGAAAGGCCATTTTATCCTTGTTGCGCCTGGATTCCTATCAGATCGTGGCAAGGATTGCCTTTCCGGCCGCGTTTGCCGGCGTTCTGCTGTTCGCCCTTTTGCCGGAGCAGCTCCTGCTGGGTCTTGGCCTGGCTTTCACGTTTGATCACGACAAGCTCAATCACGCCGCCGCCTTCGTCGTCCTGGCGGCTCTCGGAAGTCTCGGCTGGCCGGAACGCAAGGCGAAGCTGATCGTACTGCTCGTTATCACGGGCGCAGCGATCGAGGGGCTTCAGGCCGTGCAACTGATAGGGCGCGACCCGGATCTGTTCGACTGGGTTGCCGACTGCGTGGGAATTGCGTGTGGGCTGATGGTTGCAGGCTGGACAAAGCGGCTCGCTGGCGGATTGCCATAGGTGCTGAGAGCCTAACGGCGCTGGCGCACCCGCGCTTCAAGGTTGTGAAAATGGCCGGCGCCACTGGGGGGCGCGTTGGGGTAAGTTGCCTGATCGAGCGCCGGCCAGGCGGAAAAATCAGATCCGCCGCAAAGTAACGTAGCAGGAATGGCAATGCGCGGCAGTAGCGTGATCGCGGAAGGTCCGCGCTCGCGCCTCCGGTGCGGTGACCCGTTTTGGGTCAATGATTCTGGCACCTGAATTGCACTGGAAGCAATGCCGGGGAACACTCCGGCGATCGTCCCCGAATATGGGGCCTCGCCGCTTCGCAAATGGAGCGGCGGGCCTTTTTGTAAAGTTCGGTGGCGTTGAAGGTTTCCGACGCGTGGGCGTCGAAAAGCGGCCGATCAGCGGCTTAGCTGACCACGGTCCGCTTGCCCGATTTCCCCGATCAAGTGCTTATTCTCACAACAGAAATTCTAACTGCACAAGCTTCTGTGCTTGACACAGGTCTTGGCAACTGGATAAGTGGATACACAGATACGCTTTGACCGGACCAAGGACGTGGCAGCAGACGCAATCGAGCCGTTGGGTATCACGACCGCCGAGGAGGAGGCTTATCGCCACATTCAGCGGGCCCTGAGGATGGGGCGTTACCGGGCCGGGGACCGGCTGATCCCGGAAGAGATCGCGACGGAAATCGGCATGAGCCGCATGCCGGTTCGCGAAGCATTCCGCCAACTGGCCGCGGAAGGTCTTGTGGTCATTCGCCCGAACCGTGGCTGCATCGTCGCCGGGCTTACCCTCGATGAGATCTACGAAACCTTTGAAATACGCTCGGTGCTCGAAGGGCTGGCGGTGAGGCTTGCCATGCCGCACATCGATGCCGAAGTGCTTGAAGAACTGGAACGCCAGCTCGACCGGATGGAGCGCGCCAGCCAGACCGGCAGCAGCGACTGGGTCGTGCGCCATCAGGCCTTCCATCTGCAGATTTGCCAATTGAGCAACAGACCCAAGCTGGTCCGGCAGATTGCCAGCCTGCACGTCGTGATCGAGCCCTACCTGCGCATCTGGTTCGACTATGTCGACAAACCCGCCAGCGCGCGCGCCGAGCACGAGATCCTGATCGAGGTGTTGCGGTCAGGTGATGCCGGCAAAGCAGAGATCGTCATGCGGGATCATATCGTCGAGACAGCGCCGCTTCTGGCTAACTTTGCAAGTCCCGGCCGCCGCTAGGAATACCATCTAAATCGTTGAAGCCGGAAGATAATCCGGCACGACGGAAGGGAACTGCCATACCGGCAAAAGAGGAGATTGACATGAAAATTAGCCGCATCGCAGCCATTGCGTCGGTCCTGTTCGGCCTGGTCCAGGCCGCTGTCGCACAAGAAACGCCAAAGGCAATTACCATTGCCACCGAAGGAGCCTACGCGCCTTGGAACTTCACAACGGCCGACGGCAAACTGGACGGCTTCGAGGTCGATCTGGCCAATGATCTGTGCGGGCGAATGAAGATCGAGTGCAAGATCGTCGCACAGGACTGGGACGGCATGATCCCCGCGCTGACCGTCGGCAAGTTCGACGTGATCATGGCGAGCATGTTCATCACTGAAAAACGTCTGAAGGTCATCGATTTTACCCAGCCATATGCCGTGGATCCCTCAGGTTTCGCGGTCGCCAAGGATAGCGAACTGGGCAAGCTCGGCATTTCCAACGAGCGGTTCAAGCTGGACAATGAAGCCTCTGCGCAGGCGGCAATCGACAGGCTCAAGCCATTGCTGAAGGGAAAGATCATTGGAGTTCAGGCTGCGACGGCAAACCTCGAATTTGTGAAAAAATACTTCTCGGACGTCGCCGAGATTCGCGAATACAAGACCACCGAGCAACACGATCTCGATCTCGCCGCGGGTCGCATCGACGCGCTCTTCGCACAGCAGACAGCGCTGGCTGCCACGCTGAGCAAACCGGAGTTCAGCGACTATACGCTTGCAGGACCAGGATTTGTCGGGGGTCTCTTCGGTCTTGGCTCCGGGGCCGGTATCCGCAAAGAGGACACCAAGCTGAAAGACATGCTCAACGGCGCCATCGACGCCGCGACCGCCGACGGCACGATCAAAACCCTGTCGCTTAAATGGCTCAAGAGCGACGTCACTCCAGTCAAGTAGGCGCTTGCCGGCGAACGGCCATTCCTGACCCGTTTCGGAGCTGAGCCGTTCGTCCTGCCGGGGGTATTAATGGTTGACGCATTCCGGCTGCTTGGTTTCCAGAACGGAGGTTGGGGGGCTGCTCTTCTCATGGCGGCCTCGGTCACAGTGCTCCTGTCTGTGCTGGGCTTTGCGCTTGGCGCTGTATTTGGCGGGCTGGCAGCGGCCGGGCGTCTCCACAACTCCCAACTGCTAAGGTTCTTGGCCCTTGGCTATTGCACGGTTTTCAGGGGCGTGCCCGACCTTCTGACCATTTATCTGCTTTACTATGGAGGTAGTGTCGCCCTGACCTCGCTTGGTCATAGCCTGGGCGGGTCCGGATTCGTTGGCGTTCCGGCCTTTGCCACTGGAACCTTGGCTATCGCAATCATCTCGGGCGCCTATCAAGCCGAGGTCTATCGAGGGGCTTACGTCGCCATCGACCAGGGACAGCACGATGCCGCTTGCGCGCTTGGTCTCAACCGGCTGCAGCGGCTGCGCCAGATTATTTTTCCCCAGCTCCTGAGATACGCGCTGCCAGGCCTCGGCAATGTGTGGCAATTGGTTCTGAAGGACTCGTCGCTGATATCGGTAATCGGCCTCGTTGAACTGATGCGCCAGGCACAGATCGCCGCAGGTTCGACCCGTGAACCGTTCATCTTCTACATTGCTGCAGCCTTGCTCTATCTGGCTATCGCTTCCGTCACGGGCAATGCCTTTTACCGGCTGGAACGAAAGGCGCCGTGGCGCGTCCGGTCGGCATGATAGATTTCAGGTTTTTCCTCGAAATCCTGCCGAAACTACTCGCCGGCCTGCCGCTTACGATGGAACTGGCCCTGACTTCCATCGTTGCCGGCTTCGTTCTTGCCGTCACATTGGCGCTTGCCCAGCAATCGGAATCGCCCTTCGTCGTCCTGCCGATCCGTGGCTTCGTTGCCGTGTTCAGGGGGACGCCCCTGCTGGTGCAGATTTTTCTGACCTATTATGGCCTTGGTCAGTTCCGGCACCAACTGTCGGCAATTGGATTATGGGCCGTTTTCCGCGAACCCTCCTGGTGCGCAATCATCGCGCTGACACTCAACACCACCGCCTATGGCAGCGAAATCCTGCGCGGCGCGATTCAATCGGTGCCACACGGCCTTGTCGAAGCGGCCCGGTCTGTCGGCCTGTCCACCTGTTTGACCTATCGGCACGTTATCCTGCCGCTGGCCTTTCGCCAGGCGCTGCCGAGTTACGGCAATGAAATCATCCTGATGATCAAGGGCACGTCTCTGGCTTCCATCGTAACCTTGATGGAGGTGACTGGAATTGCCCAGGGATTGATCTCCCAGACCTACCGCGCCTTTGAAGTCTTCATCTGCGCGGGCGCCATTTATCTCACTTTGAACTTCGCGATCATCCGTGCCTTGGCGGCACTCGAATACTGGATGTCGCGGCATCTGCGGCACCGCCCCTCGACGATGAGCGACGCCGCCTCTTGAGCACGACCAGAAGGGCATAGCATGCGAAATTTTGAGAAACCAACGCGCTCGGTTGTCGTTTCACGCGAGGCCATGGCCGCCACCTCTCATCCGTCGGCGACCCTGACGGCGGTGGAGATCATGGCGGCCGGCGGCAACGCCATGGATGCCGCCATCGCAGCCTGCGCCGTGCAATGTGTCGTCGAGCCAGCCTCGACCGGCATTGGAGGCGACTGCTTCGCTCTTCTGTCGCGAAACGGATCCGGCGAGGTCATCGCCTACAACGGATCGGGCAGGACACCCGCCGCCCTGACAATTGACTGGTTCCTCGAACGTGGCATGGCCGAGGTGGTCCGCAATTCTCCTGGCTCCGTCACCATCCCGGGAGCCATCGATGCATGGACCAGATTGCACGCTGATCATGGACATATGCCCTTCGATCAAATCCTGGCCCCCGCTATACGTTTCGCCGAGGAAGGCTACGCCATTTCACCGCGGGTCCATCGTGATTGGGCGTTGGAAGAAGAACTTCTGGCCTCTGATGTTACGGCGAAACGGATTTTCCTGCCAAACGGCCGCGCGCCAGACGTTGGCGAAGTGCATCGCCAGCCTGAGTTGGCTGCAACGCTGCGGCTGATCGCCAAGAAGGGACGAGAGGCCTTCTACACTGGCCCTGTGGCCGAAGACATGGTCGCCTATCTTCGTGGGCTCGGCGGATTGCACACACTCGAAGATTTCGCCGCGGCAACAGGCGAGTACGTGACCCCGATCAGCGCGGCGTTTCGAGGCTGCGATGTGTTCGAATGTCCGCCGAATGGCCAGGGTGTGATCGCCCTGCTGATTCTAAACATCCTCTCGCGCTTCGAAGCCCACGGCGATCCGCAATCCGCGGACCGGCTTCACCTGGAAATTGAAGCAACGCGCCTCGCTTACGCCGCGCGTGACCTGCTCGTCGCCGATCCCGACATGTCCGAGGTCCCGGTGGCCGACATGTTGTCGAATGCCTGGGCCGATCGTCTGGCCGGCATGATTGACCTAAAGCGCGCCCGCGCGGATCTGCCGGCGTTCGATATGCCGCTGCACAGCGACACGGTCTATGTTGCGGTTGTCGACAAGGATCGCAATGCGGTCAGTTTCATCAACTCGGTCTTCGACAGCTTTGGCTCGGGCCTGGTCTCGCCACGCTCCGGTGTCGTCTTGCACAATCGCGGGCAAAGCTTTTCGCTTGACCCCAGGCACCCTAATGCAGTGGCGCCGAACAAGCGACCTTTGCATACCATCATACCCGGGATGCTTGCGAGAGGCGGCCGGGCAGAAATGCCTTTCGGCGTCATGGGTGGCTACTACCAGGCAATGGGCCATGCGCACCTGCTGACGAAAGTGCTCGACTTCGGGATGGATCTGCAGGAGGCGATCGATCTGCCGCGGATCGCCCCCGTCACCGGCACGATGAAGGTCCAGGCCGAACACGGGCTCGCTGGCGAAACCCTAGCTGAACTTAGCCGACGCGGTTTCGAAATCATTCCTGCCACAGACCCGATCGGCGGTGCGCAGGCCATTCGCATCGATTGGGCAAACGGGACCCTGCTGGGCGGTTCTGAACCGCGCAAGGACGGCTGCGCCCTCGGTCTGTAGGTTGTGGCCAGAGCGGGATCCGAGATGCCGAAGACGTTTTCATCGACATTTGACCGGCGTCGCTGGCGCCATGGTCCAGATAATTCTCGCACGCCATCGACAACGGCAGGCAGCTGGATGTAGCGACAAATCATAAGTCGCGACTTGTGCTAATCTGGTGAATTGAGCGTGGCAAAATCGATCTGACTCAGGCGAGCGGGATCGCCGATCACTTCGATGGCTCGGATTTTCTCCCCTGCCGCGTCTATCGTCAGTGCATATCGCGCACGTCCGGTCGGCGCCACAACAATCCCTGGCGCCCCGTTCAGAAGCATTGGCGTCGCGAATTGCGTACGTGCCGCGAAGGCAAGAGCCCCCCTCGCAACTGTTGTGGACCCATGTGCTTCCACCGCTCTTCCGACAGGAGCCGCAGACGAATCAACACGGATAACGACGTCCGGGTCGAGGAGGGCCACGATCGCATCAATGTTACCGGAACGAACTGCGTTAAGAAACTCATCCACAAGCCGCCGTCGCCTGTCCAGTTCAGCAGCGGAAACAGTGGGCTGACCCCGTATGCGACGACGAGCTCGGCTTGCCAGTTGCCGCGCCATGACCGGGGTGCGGCCGACGATAGGGGCAATCTCTTCGAAGGGCACATCAAAGACGTCGTGCAGCACAAAGGCGACACGTTCGGCAGGAGCAAGCTTTTCGAGTACGACACTCAACGCAAGGCCGACCGAATCGGCAATCGCTAATTCCATGTCGAGGTCCGCGGCGTCTCCCGAATCCGCGCCCCACGCGGAGAGCGCCTGCAGAGTCTCCGCGCGTGATTTGCGCGCCCGCAGCATGTCAAGGCAGACGCGCGCAACGACAGTAGTGAGCCAAGCGGTAAGATTGTCGACGCTTCGGGCATCTGAGCGGCTGAGGCGCAGCCACGCTTCTTGCACTGCATCGTCGGCCTCTGTCGATGAACCGAGCAGGCGGTATGCGACCTTCCGCAGACGCGTGCGGTCAGCTTCGAAGCGCTCTGCCAGCCATTCATCCGGTTCCATCTGTCACATTTTCCCATCGCTGTCCGTCACAGTGATGACGGAGGAGGCTCATCCGATGTGACAACTCCCCTTTCAACGGCCTGGGGAGACAAAGGAGATATCATCATGGAACCGATCAACCCACTGATTCCGATCTTTGTTGCCTTGCTCGGGACTTGGTTCGGCGCAGCCGTGTTTTATGTGGTGGTCATAGGCCCCGCCGTCGTTCAAGCGGGGCCGTCCGGCGTCGGATTCCTGCAGACGCTCGCGCGGCGCTACGGCACCGGCCCCTTCTATGCCGTCTTGGCCTTTCTGACGGTTGCGACCGGCATGTGGATGTACGTGGCCGGTGCCCGCGGCGTGTGGACAACGCTGAGCGTAGGCTTGGCAATACTGGCGCTGTTTCTCGGTGCATCGGCCAATCGGATCGCCGAGAGGAAGTGGGTCCACCTGGTCGGGAACATCCGGGGCTCTGCAACAGGAGACCAGGGCAGCGACGTGGCGACAGCAATCGCCAAAGCCGAAAGGGTCAACGTCGTGACAACGGTCGTGCTCGGGCTCGCGCTCCTCTGCGTGGTTCTGAGTCGAACTATGGAGTAACAACTCGCAAACGCGCGGCAATCCACATTGATCGCGGGAATTCGTATTCCCTCAACCACCGGCTATTTGTTCAAGCTCAGTCCTTCTTGAACTCGAATAGCTCGATGACGTTGCCCGATGGATCTTCGAGCAAGATGGCGCGACCGGCACCGCCGTCGCTGATGTCGCCGCGGAATCTTGCATCAGCCCGGCGCAACCGCTCAATGAGCACATCGAGTCCCTTCGTAACGATCATAAATCGGTTCCACCCGCCCGGCTTCGGAACGCCGCCCGCCTGACCACCGCTCCCCGCACCTGGGGCGCTGAGATACAGCGTCAAGTCGTCACGCAGCAGCGCGGCGAACTTGCCCGGATTGTGCATTTCGATCTTGAAATCGAGATAGTCTCGATAGAATGCGGCCGCCTCATCGACGTCCGCAACGATGTATCGCACGGAAGCCATTCAACCTTCTCCTCTGTCTTGGAGCTACAACAGTCAACTTCGGCAAAGGTTTCCCAGTCGGTGGAGCTGAGTGCAGCAGCGGGCCCTCTGGATGGCCGCTCAAAGTCGGATGAGGTTTTGGACAAAAAGATCAACCTCAGCCAGGTCTTCGCCGGCCAGACCGTCGGGCACCAAACAGGGCGAGGACCATATCTGGCTGGTCAGCTTCGTGGACATGATCTGGGCTATTTCGACGATGAGACATGTAGGCTCGAACCACTCCAAAACCCTTTCGGGCCAAAAGTGTTACCTATGTCTCCGGTATAAACCGTAACCTATGTGTCCAGAATGGACCGGAGGTGGATGGTGCCCAGAGGCGGATTCGAACCACCGACACGCGGATTTTCAGTCCGCTGCTCTACCAACTGAGCTATCTGGGCCTGCCCCAGTGGGCGGCAATCTGCACACCGGGTTCATGAAAGCGCCGTCGGCACCCCTTGAAAGCGCGTGGGTTATAGCACGGGAATCCGGCCTGTCCAGCGCTTAGAGCATGATCCCGAAAAGTGGAATCCGGTTTTCGGAAAAGATCATGCTCAGACAAAACGCCAGAACCTGTTCCGTCCGACACTACCCGGACGGAACAGGTTCTGGACAGTGATTTCAGTCGGGAAGCGACAGGCAGTCCGCAAGGCCGATCATCGGTCACGATCGCGGCTGCGAAACCGTCCCAAGCCTGTGGAAAACCGCAGGTGGACGGGGCTATTTCTGGTCGTCATTCTCATCCTCGTCGTCGCGGCCCGGGATGACGTAGACCCCCTTCAGCCAGCGGTTGAGGTCGATGTCCTTGCAGCGCGTCGAGCAGAACGGGTAGGTTTCGCGCGCCGATGGCTTGCCGCATTCGGGGCAGGGCCGCTTGGGCCGCAACGGCGTGACCTTGTCGTCCGGGGTCATATCCGTGCACCCGACAGCCAGTTGGCGTGCACCTTGAAGCCTTCGCCGCTGAGCAGCGCCACCGTCTCGTAGAGCGGCAGGCCGACGACGTTGGTATAGGAGCCGACAAGCTTGACGACGAAGGCGCCGGCAAGCCCCTGGACGGCATAGCCGCCGGCCTTGCCGCGCCATTCTCCCGACGCGATGTAGGCCTCGATCTCCTCGCGCGGCAGTCGCTTGAAGCGCACCCTGGTCTCGACCAGCCGCAAGCGCTGCTTGCCGCTTGGCGTGATCAGGCAGATGCCGGAATAGACGCGGTGCGAACGGCCGGACAAAAGCCCGAGGCAGTTGGCGGCGTCGTCGAACGTCTCGGCCTTGGGCAGGATGCGCCGCCCGACGGCGACCACGGTGTCGGCGGCCAGCACGAATGTCGGCACGTAGTCGGTCTCGGTCTTCAGCGAGGCCAGCGCCTTCTCGGCCTTCTGCGTCGCCAACCGCTTGGCCAGCGAGCGCGGATGCTCGGCACGCAGCGGCGTCTCGTCGACATCGGCCGGCAGCACGCGGTCCGGCTCGATGCCGGCCTGCTGCAGCAGCTCGATCCGGCGTGGCGAACCCGAGGCAAGCACGAGCTTCTGCAAAATGCCCATCGCGATCCCGGCCGGGTCCTTGAACTTACTTGAAGCGGTAGGTGATGCGGCCCTTGGTCAGGTCGTAGGGCGTCATCTCGACCAGGACCTTGTCGCCGGTCAGAACGCGGATGCGGTTCTTGCGCATGCGGCCGGCCGTATGGGCGATGATTTCATGTTCGTTTTCGAGCTTGACCCTGAACATCGCGTTGG
Organism: Mesorhizobium sp. M0136; assembly: GCF_040322515.1. Taxonomy (NCBI): domain Bacteria; kingdom Pseudomonadati; phylum Pseudomonadota; class Alphaproteobacteria; order Hyphomicrobiales; family Phyllobacteriaceae; genus Mesorhizobium; species Mesorhizobium sp. M0136. Next base: position 90,729 of record NZ_JAMYTP010000001.1, on the reverse strand, counting down.
GCAGCAGTTCCGTGACGACACCTGGAAACTCGAGGACTTCTTCCTTCGGCATTCGATACCTTTGCTTGGATGGGTACTTCCAGCGCCCCGGCCGGAAAGTTGCGCGGAACCTATATGATAAACGTCCGCTTGTGAACATGCTTAATCCGCGGCGTTTTCAGCCCCGTTGCCGAGAAAACGGCGGCCGATCCGCGCCTTCAGCCGCTCGCGCACGTCGCGATAGGCAGCCATGATCTGCTCGCGCGTGCCGCTGACGCCGGTCGGGTCGGGCATCGGCCAATATTCGACTTCGACGGCCAGCGAACGGGTGAGCTCGAGCGCGGTGTGGTGGGCCTCCGGCGCCAGCGTCACGATCAGGTCGAAATAATCGTCCTCGAGGTCGTCCATCGTTCTCGGGTGCCGTTCGCCCAGTGAAAGGCCCTCTTCGGCCAGCACGGCATCGACGAACGGATCGCGTTCCCCGCCGCGCACCCCGGCCGAGGCGACGAAGGTGGTGGGCGGGAGCACCTTGCGTGCCAGCAATTCGGCCATCGGCGAGCGCACTGCGTTCATGCCGCAGACAAACAGGATCGAGCGGGGCAGGATCGGGCGGGGCACCGGGGCGGCCAGTTCAGCCTCGCCAGTGCAGCACGCAAACCAGCGTGAACAGCCGGCGCGCCGTGTCGAAGTCAATCTCGATCTTGCCGGCAAGCCGGTCCATCAGCGTTTGCGAGCCTTCATTGTGCAGGCCGCGCCGGCCCATGTCGATCGCCTCGATATGGCTGGGCGTCGCGGTTCGGATGGCATCATAATAGCTTTCGCAGATCATGTAGTAATCCTTGACGATGCGCCTGAGCGGCGTCAGCGACAGGATGTGGGTGACCACGGCTGCGCCGTCCTCGCGCGTCACGGCGAAAACCAGCCGGGATTGGGCCAGCGACAGTTTTAGTCGGTACGGCCCGGCGCCATCGTCATTGACCGGTTGAAAACGGTTCTCCTCGATCAGGTCGAAGATCGCCACCGCCCGCTCATGCTCGACATCGGGCGTCGAGCGGCCGATCGTCTCGTCGAGCTCGACATCGATCAGCCTGGCGCGGGTTTGGTCGTAGTCGGACATGTCTACATGTTCAGCCGGATGCCGACGGAGCGTCCATGCGCATCGAGGCCTTCCGCCTTGGCGAGCGTAATCGCCGCCGGCGCCAGCGCCCGCAACTGCTCCGGCCCGAGCTTCAGGACCGAAGTGCGCTTGACGAAATCGAGCACCGAAAGTCCGGACGAGAAGCGCGCCGAGCGCGCTGTCGGCAGCACGTGGTTGGAGCCGGCGACATAGTCGCCGATGGCCTCCGGTGTGTGGCGGCCAAGAAACACCGCACCGGCATTGCGCATTCGCGCAAGGAAGGCTTCGGGGTCGTCGATAGCAAGCTCGACATGTTCGGCGGCGATGCGGTCGACCAGCGGCAGTGCCGCCTCGATCGTCGGCACCAGGATCACCGCGCCGAAATCGCGCCAGCTCGCCGCCGCCGTTTCTCCGCGCGGCAGGTTCTGCAACTGCCGCTCCACCGCCTGTTCGACCGCCTCGCCAAAGGCAGAATCGTCGGTGATCAGGATCGCCTGCGACGATACGTCGTGCTCGGCCTGGGCGAGCAGGTCGGCGGCGATCCAGTCCGGATCGTTGCTGCCGTCCGCCACAACCAGCACTTCCGAAGGCCCGGCGATCATGTCGATGCCGACCGTTCCGAACACCTGGCGCTTGGCCGCCGCGACATAGGCATTGCCGGGGCCGACGATCTTGGCGACAGGCTTTATCGTTTCGGTGCCAAAGGCAAGGGCGGCGATCGCCTGGGCGCCACCGACGCGGTAGATTTCTGAGACGCCGGCAAGGTCCGCCGCCACCAGAACCAGCGGCGGCACGTCGCCGCCGGAGGCCGGCACCACCATGGCGATGCGCTCGACGCCGGCGACCTTGGCCGGCACCGCGTTCATCAGCACCGAGCTCGGATAGCTCGCCGTGCCGCCCGGCACATAGAGCCCCACGGCCTCGATCGCCGTCCAGCGCGAGCCGAGCTCGACGCCGGCGGCATCGGTGTAGCGGTCGTCCTGCGGCAGCTGCCGCTGGTGATGGGCGCGGATGCGCTCGCGGGCGAATTTCAGCGCCTCGACCGTTTGCGGATCGGCTGCATCGTAAGCCTTGGCAATGTCGTTCCTGGAGACGGCGATGCCGAGCTCGGCCAGGTCGCCGCCGCCGAATTTCTGCGTGTACGCGACCAGCGCGGCGTCGCCCTCGGCGCGCACCTTGGCGATGATCTCACGCACCACGGCGTCGACATCGGCCGAGACTTCCCGCTTGGTCAGCAGGAACGCGGCAAAGCGCTGCTCGAAATCGGCGTCGGACTGGCGAAGCGTGATGGCCATCGGCTCAAACCCTGTGGGCCGGGCGCGACGTCGCTTCCCAGGCGCCGCCGACATCGGCAAGCCGCGCCTCGATGCATTCGACATCGAGCATGATCGCGCCGCCGCCCGAAAAGATCAGCTCGACGATGCCGGCCGGCTTGTCGAGCGCGAGAAAGCTGATCGCCAGCAGCGACAGCACTTCGTCGGGCTTGTCGCGGGCAATGCCGCTGGTCTTGGCGCCGAGCACCCGGTCGAAATGCAGCACAGCCTGCCGCCGCTCATTGTGCTGGCGAAAGAAGCCGGATTTGGCCTCCCAGACGAAGCGATTCATGGTCAGCACGAAGCGCTTTACCGAAGGCAGGTATTCAAGATCGCTGACCTTCATGACGGCATCCTGGACATGCGCCGAGATGATGCTCAGATCCTGATCGTCGAGCGCGACAAGCTTGAGGGCCATGCGGATTTCACACCTGAAGGTTGGACTATTCAGCCTTCTGTTAGGCGGTCTTTCCGGTCCGTGCAACCGCGCCACAAGCCCTGCGGAAAGGCTCTAGCCCGAAATGCGTTCGATCTCCGCGCCGCAGCCGGACAGCTTTTCCTCCAGCCGCTCGAAGCCGCGGTCGAGATGGTAGACGCGGTTGACCGTGGTTTCGCCTTCGGCGGCGAGGCCGGCGATGACCAGCGACACCGAGGCGCGAAGATCGGTCGCCATGACCGGCGCGCCCTTCAGCTTCGCCACCCCGTCGACGATCGCGGTCTGGCCGGACAGCGTGATGTGGGCGCCGAGCCGGGCGAGTTCCTGGACGTGCATGAAGCGGTTTTCGAAGATCGTCTCGGTGATGCGCGACTTGCCCTTGGCCATCGTCATCAGGCCCATGAACTGCGCCTGCAGATCGGTCGGGAAAGCCGGGAAGGGCGCCGTCGTCACGTCAACCGGTGAAATGCCGGCGCCATTGCGCCTGACGCGGATGCCGGAATTGGTCTGCGTGATCTCGGCGCCGGTCTGCGAAATGATGTCCAGCACCGTCTGCAACAGGTCGGGCCGCGCGCCTTCCAGCACGACGTCGCCGCCGGTCATCGCCACCGCCATCGCATAGGTGCCGGTCTCGATACGGTCGGGGATCACCCTGACGCGGGCGCCCGACAGCGCCTCGACGCCGTCGATGGTGATGGTCGCCGTGCCGGCGCCCGAGATCTTCGCGCCCATGGCGTTGAGGCATTCGGCGAGGTTGACGATCTCCGGCTCGCGGGCGGCATTTTCGAGCACCGTCTCGCCCTTGGCCAGCGAGGCCGCCATCATCAGCACATGGGTGGCGCCAACCGAGACTTTCGGGAACACATAACGGTTGCCGACAAGCCGGCCGTTCCTGGTTTTGGCGATGACGTAGCCGGTGTCGACGTCGATATCGGCGCCCAGCGCCTGCAGGCCTTCGAGGAAGAGGTCGACTGGGCGCGTGCCGATGGCGCAGCCGCCGGGCAGCGACACCTTGGCTTCGCCCATGCGGGCCAGCAGCGGCCCGATCACCCAGAACGAGGCCCGCATCTTCGACACCAGCTCGTAAGGCGCCGTCGTGTCGACAATGTTGCGGGCGGAGAAAGTGATGGTGCGCGAATAGCCTTCCTGCTGCTTTTCGCGGCGGCCATTGACCGAGTAGTCGACGCCGTGATTGCCGAGGATGCGGATGAGCTGTTCGACATCGGCCAGATGCGGCACGTTTTCCAGCGTCAGCGTGTCGTCGGTCAAAAGCGAAGCGATCATCAGCGGCAGCGCGGCGTTTTTCGCGCCCGAGATCGGGATGCTTCCGGCAAGCTTGTTGCCGCCGACAATTCTGATGCGATCCATGAAGAGCGTCCCCTCGGCTATAAGGCCGGTTTAAATCGGTTGAGTCTGTTGCCGCCCATCTAGACCATTGGCCGGCTTGGTTCAAGAAACAGGCTATTCCCCACTTTGGCCCACGCTGATTTGGCCAAAGTACCGGCGACCAACATAGCCGATTCGCGTTAATCTTTTTTCATCGCCGCCTGCAGCCCGTCCGGCCGCTGGTCGGCGTCGCCGGTCCTTCGTGAGCGCAATTGCGCCTTGCGCTTCTGCAGATTGGCGCGCAACTGCTCGGCCAGCCGGTCCTTGCGGCCAGTTCCTGCCTTTTTCGCGGAACCATCCTTCTTCGGTGGCTTGTTCGGAGAAACTGCCTTGTCGTTCATCGTTCCGTCCCCGGCCCGGCGACCCGCCGGTACGGATCAAGGGATAGCCAACATTGTGGCACGGCCATGTCCGCAACGATCGCCTGGTGCGGCCTTTCAACCCGGCCCCGTTTGGGCCCCTTGTCTTGGCCTTGCGCTTGCCGGTTCGATATGGCAGAAGCCCCGCCATCGGCGGCTGCGGTAGCTCAGTGGTAGAGCACTCCCTTGGTAAGGGAGAGGTCGAGAGTTCAATCCTCTCTCGCAGCACCAGATCACCTACCCAGCACACGTCAGGCCAACGGCGAAGGTGGGTCTTTGTCAGCAGGGAGGCGCCGTTCCTGGGCGACACGCGGCTGACCCGACCGACTTTGTTGCCACCGACAGAGCCCCGGAACATAATACCCGCAGCGCACCCTATGGAGTTACGCCCAGGGCGCGCAGTGCCTTGCTTGCCGCGACATATTCGATGAAATCGCGGGGGCAGTCGCGGACGGCTAGCCGGTAAAGTCGCAAGGCCTTGTCGGGATGGCCCTTGAGTTGGTGGAACTCCGCGGCATAAAAATCGGCCTCACACACATTTCCCCGGTTCCTGCTCGGGACCGGGTCGTCTGCTTCGGCGAGTGCCGATTCGGGCGTCTGCTCCCCAAGGAACATGCGAACGAGCGGGGCAGGCCATTTGGTCATGTCCAACTTACTGGTAGCCTCACGCAAATTGCTAACGCCGCTATTGCGCTGCTCCGCCAGATCCGCCCAAATCGCATAATAGGCATTGTTGGGTGCTAGTGCTGCCGCCGTGGCAAGATCGGCTTGCGCTTTCGCCGGATCTCGGCCGTAGAAATAGTAAATTCCCCTGCTTCCATACGGGTTGACATAGGTCGGATCGAGTGTGATCGCCTAGCTATAATCGGCGACGGCGCGCTCTGCATCACCCCTTGCGCCCCATGAAATGGCCCGGTTATTGTAAGCGTAGGGGTGTTGGGGATTGAGGCTGATCGTCTCGTCGAAATCGGCGATGGCGCGGTCGAATTCGCCCATCCTGTTGAAAACGAAGCCGCGGTTGTTGTAGGCCTCCAGATATTTCGGATCGAGCTCGATGGCGTGGCTGTAGTCGGCGATGGCGCGAGTGTCGTGGCCCTTGTGAGCCCAAGCGAGACCGCGGTTATAGATGGCCATGGCTTTTTCCGGATCGAGCTCGATCGCCCGGTCGAAGTCGCTGATGGCGCTGTCGTTCTCGCCCTTATCGAGCCAAAGAAGTCCGCGCTCGTTGTAGGCATCGGTGTCGTTCGGATCGAGGGCGATGGCGTTGTCGTAGTCCACCATGGCCAGGTCATTGTCGCCGCTGTCAGCCCAGGCGATCGCCCGGTTGTGGTAAGCATTGGCGCGACTCTTCGGGCTTCGCGCCCCGTCCTCGATGATCCGCGTGCAGGCGGCGATCCGCTGTGAGCCTGCAGCGGCGCCTCCGCAATCGTCAGTATCCTCAGCCAAGGTAGGGGCAGCGAGCGCAAGCAGCACAACAAGACCGACGAGCACCCGTTGTCCCGCTTGAACTGAACGTTCGATTGGCCGCCTTTCAAGCATCATATCAGCAGGTTTCCGATCACAATCGCGGGTTATTGGTCTCCCAAACAAATTCTGGTTCTGCGCAAGGCATCGCCGAAGAAAATGGTGGGTAAATATTGAATTGAGCTGATCGCGAGGTGTGGGCTTGCTCGCTCCCGAGTCCGCGCTCCAAAAGAGGCTAGGTCGTAAACTCATAAATGCGGAATGACCAAGATGGGTGAAATGGGAAGCTGTCCTTAAAGGTTGCGGAGGTTCAGCCGGGGATAGGGGTGCGGAAGCCGTGAGTGTCGCAAAGCTTTTTGGCCCTGCCATCGACTTTGGAGTCACTATCAATTTCTTCGACTTCGACAGCCCCATCCGTCTTATGCGCAAAGAAGAGAATGGAGGTCGACATGCTGCCACCATCCGTAAGCCCACAAAGGTAGACAACCCCACTTTCTCCCATGCGAGCCATCGCGATCCACACTGTTGGTTCCGTCGAGATGGCAAGGTGCTTCCGGATTGCAAGCTTCAAGGGAGCTACATCGCTAAGCGTAGTGTCGTGGGGAAAGGTTTTCTCGGTGGCGTCTTGAGCTAATGCCGAACTAGTCCACGCTCCGACCACAATCCATGCAAGAAGAATCAAACCTCGCGTCATCCGAACTTCACCGGTGCAGGTTGCCTTTTGTGATTAGGATGTTTGCGAAGGGAAGGTATACAAGTCGGAAAGCGTCCGCAATGCGTCGGTGAGACCACATGGCACGCGATGCTCCCAGTGAAACTCTGGCAAGAAATAGATCGCTTAGGGCACTTAGCTAGGCCTCGATACCCTGCTTACTGTCGTCTACGTGCGGAGTCAGTCCTGGTGGGGTATCAAAATGAAAGACCGTAACTCGGCGATCCTGCATCGGCTCAGTTCCATCGCAAAGAAACAGGCACTGAGCACCACGACACGGCGCCGGACCACAGGTGGACTGCTCATCGGGTTCGTGGCTGTGTTTTTCATCCCGGCCATGGGTTTGGCAGTAGCTGGCACTGCGGTCGCAATTTGGGGCTGGGTGGCTGGAGGCGTCGTGGCTATTGGAGGCTTGATCGGGAACGCCTTGGGAGCGAATAAACAGAATCGAACGCCTCATAAGGAAAAGGCCAAATAGGTCTATGGCGCAACGCCCGGCAAGGTGCTTGGCCGGTCACTTTACGGTCCGTGACAATGTTACAAACTGGGCGCTTAAGCATTTGATTTAATTGAAGTAAGCCAGAGTTCAATCCTCTCTCGCAGCACCATCGAATTCAGCATGCACCTGTTAGCGTCAACTGGTCGCTAGTATCCTGGGCAGACTCCCGCATCATTCGAACCACACTGAAGCGATCGAGGACAATCGCACCCTGGTGCGCTTCTCGTGTTTGGGCCGTACTTCACCAGACGACCGTGAATGCCGACGAGGAGTTGTCTTTGCCATTGGCTTAGGTGACCGCGACCCAGCGCAATCTCGATGCGGGGTCTGAGGCCCGGGACCCTGGCGAGGGCTGAGGCGACCAAGGCCAAGGCCGTTGTGGAGGCCAAGCAGCTCATGGCCGTCATTGGGCCGCTGAAGGGGCCGGTCGGAACCCCAGTCAGATCGCGGCAACGCTCGCTGGCATGGGGGTGGCGACGCCCCCGAGCGGCAAGTGGACGGCTGTGGGGCAGGCGAACCCAATCCGATGGCGTTGGGGCCAAAACCCAACACCCTGAAGGACCCGAGTTCGACCCCAGGGCAGACATTCTCAGCTTGTTGACCGATTGTCTGCAACAGAGCGGAAGTACCACCTTGGGAAATGTCGCCTCAGTCGAGGCTGGCCGGCGACGAGAACGGCTGATTGGCGTCGACCACGAAGATCGCCAGCTCATCGAGATCGGTTGTGCCGGCGCTGAACACCTCCATCGGCGTGTTGGCCCCGTGTCCGATCATGGCCGTACCAGCTTCAGCATAGGTCACTCCGTGGGGCGTTCTCTGGCCGAGCTTGCCGGTCAGCACATAGAAGGCCTCCGGTCCCGGATGCGTATGGATCTTCGTCTTGACGCCGGGCGCTCCACCGGCGCGGTTGACGCGCAGCAAATACTCGCTTGCGCTGATCGGAGGGACCGGTCCGATCTCGACAACCTTGGTTCCGCCGGTCGTAGAGCCATCCTTCGGTCCAAGCGTGAACAGCCAGACCTTGCCTGCGACCTCCGCCGCAAGCGAGGTCGGGCCTGCAGCGCTTTGGGCCTGCGCCAGCGTTGGCAGATTATCCAGCCGCCAGTACAACGGTCCGGAGGGCAGTTCTTTCACCCTTTTCTCAACCACCGGCTCGACGGCGAATTTGCTGTCTGCGGCCATTGAGGCTGACGTCATCAGCCCGAAAGCACACACCGAGAATATAAGCAGGCCAATACGGCGGGCGCGGAGGGAATGCGGCTTCATGGTTGGTCCTCCCTTTCATGGTCGCCCTCTCGACCAAATATTAGCTATAGCACATGTACCGAGTTACGGCACTGACCAAGTTTCGGGTCACCCTAGAGCGCCTGCCGCCAAAGAAGACTGTTCATGATGCCAAACCGTCTAAGAAGAGTTTTCAAATAGTTTTCAAATATTGGAACTCGGTCGTCGCGGTGGCACTGGCTGCGATGGCGATTGTCAGGGGCGGAAGGCGTAGCTCCTCCGCGTCGTCAAATGGGTAGCCGACGGCGCCGTTTAGGGTTCGAAGCAGTCTTGCCCCCAGGCTACTGTGTCTGACGTGAGCCCAACGGTCCAGCCGTTCGAAATCGGCCCGCGCATGGCGACCAGCCCCGTTCGGGCGGGTGTCAGAAAATGCCTGAATGCCAAGCATCTCGCCATGATAGGAAAATGCCAAGGTCGAGGCACAGTTCCGGTCGCACGCGCCATGATGCGCATGGGGAAGCGTTCTGGTCTCCCCCGCAGCAGGCGGCTTAACAACGCTTGTAGCCGGGAACAATCGCTCAATGACTCGCGTTTCTTGCGAAGACCCGCTTCTTTTGCACGGGCAGCGGCCTCGAAGGCTCGCAAATGTCGCGCCGGCGTTTCAATCGCACCCGCCTCAGCCCTCACGATTTGGCTATTTGTGAACGCGTGTTTGATCAGGTTTGCGCAGATGAGCACATTGACCCTCTAAGCCTGGCTGCCGAAGCCTTGGCGGTGATGATTGTCGCAATCTTCCGAAACGTGACTACCAATGAGCGCGAACTGCTGGAGGAAGTTAGGTCTCTTCGTGGCTCAAAAGGCACAGAGAAGGCGCACTAGCTTCGCAACGTTCTGGGGCGAATTGGCCTAGTCCCGCTTTGGCACAGCCATTTGGTATCTGAATTGCTCATTGAGAATCGCCAGAGTGTAGGCACCGAGCTTGCGAAGGGGATGGAAATGGGCTTAGCCGAAGACTTATCAGATGTCGCGCTCACATTCGAATGTCCGGATTGCTCGCATCCGGCGGTAAGAAAGGGCTCTGCACTAAGAACAATCGCGCACTTCAAATGCGACGGGTGCAACGCAAAGGTGCGGATCACCTATCCGCAGAAGCTAGCGATCTTCGAAAAGCACAGGCTATTGGCCGCAGGCGACCGCCGGCAGCAAGGCCGGGAACACTACGGTGCCCGCAACAACATCGATCGGGCCGCCGATGCGGCCGAAGTGGCTTCGCGACCTCTGCCGCGCGCGGCCACGCGTGCTTAAGCCTTCCTCATCCGCGCGACCTTTACGCATGTTGACCACGGCAATGCCGTCCATCGGAATAATTCGGGCGAAGGGTGCGTTAGTTCTTTAGACAATGCTAAAATATGGCAACGTGTCCGAATGTCACTTCATGAAGCCCGCCAGACAGGCTGCGGCTTGCTCTGGCCTAACCTCGAAGGGAACCAGGGATGAAAATTTCGACCTCTTTGACAAGACGAAGTGTTGTCGCCGGGCTGGCGCTGGCCGCCGCATCGACGTCGGTATTGCCTGCCGACAACGCACTCGCCCAGGCTAAGAAAACCACATCGGGGAAGACTCTATATGAGCGCCTGGGTGGTGTGTTCGCCATCGCAGCGGTGATCGATCATTTCAGCGACGCCGTCGTGATGAACCCGATTGTCGGCAAGAAGTCCAAGAACCCACAATTGCGCAAATGGCACACCAAGAACCTTGAAAGGTTGCCCGGCCTCAAGTTCATGCGGACGCTGTGGGTCTGCGACGTTTCTGGCGGGCCCTTCAAGTTCGTCGCCACCAAGCCCGGCACGACGCCGCTCGGCCTCGAGGAGGCGCATCGCGACCTGCGGATTTCCCCCGCGGAATTCGATGAGGTCGCAGCGGAACTCGGGCGGACCTTGGATCATTTCAAAATTCCGAAGCCTGAGAAAACCGAAGTCCTGGAAGCTTTCGCCGCTCACAAGGACGAGGTCACCGCCGGCTACGTCAAGCCGGGCTGAAGCGCTTATATATCGCGCGGGCATTCGTCCTGAGCATGGGGCGCGGCGCCGTGACTATGCGGCACAGCCGCAGCTCACCGCGCAATTTTCCGATGGTTCCTACTCCGAACCCGCCCGAGCTGTCTCCACTCTGAGCGACCCTTCCGGCAACGGGCGCAGGAGTTCAGCCTCGGACCTCGTCAGGTGGATCCAGGCCGCCCAGTCCGATGGCCGCAGCACAACCACTTGCCGGTTGTGATATGGCGCCACGTCCGGCCCCGGCTCGCTCGTCAGCATCGTGAACGTCGGCGGCTTGTTGCCGATTCCCTCGCGCCACAACCCGGCAATCGCCATGAACAAATGGCCATTCAGCGTGAACCTGTGCTTGGTTTTTGAATATTTCGTTCCAGTGAATTCGAAGAATGCCGACGCCGGAACGAGACAGCGCTTGCTGTTGCCGAACTGCCGGCCCTCCGAGCGAAAGTTGAATACAGGTCCGCCTTTTGGCCCGGCCGGGGGAAAGCCGAACGTCATCGACGCCAGTTCGATTGCGTCGCCGGCGGCGCGCATTACAGGCCCGGGGTCGTTGATGTGGATGTCATCCGCCTACGGCAGATCCAGTTCGGCTTGATGGCTGGGGATTTTGAGCGCCAGCGATTCCATCATCCGGCAGTATTCGGCCCAGGCGATGTGCTGCTCGTAGTCATTGCACATGGAAAGGCTCCGTACGCTCGACCGAGATCAGTTCAATCCATAGCGTTTGGTTGGCGCTGATTGCCGGCGGATTTGATATAAGCCTATTTGGGCCGGCGTGCGGCAGCAATGGTCTGCAACAGATTGATGCTGTTCACGTCAGGTTGACTGGATGCGGCGACGGCAAGTGCGGCGGCCTCGGCTATTTTCGCGACGTCGTCGCTGCTGATCAATCCGCGCTTTTCCAGCAGATTTACAAGCTCGACAACGAGAAGAAAGGCGTTCACACCATATCGTTCGGCTTTGAGCTCGAACTCGCCTCGGGCCAATTTCTCCCTGTCTCCTTCAGCCCGTTTATCCACGTTGGCGTCCTCTCCTATGGCTACAAGCTATTAACGCTTAGCACGAATGGTTTAATCCTTCGAACTGGCCACAACCTTCGCCAATTGCCGGGCATAGTGTCGCCGGTGGCAAGGGCATGGGTTCAGCCAAGGATGAGACCAGCCAACAGAACGGTAAGAATAAAGGACAACACGACGGTAAGTAGCCCGCATGCTTCCAAAGTGTTGGTTTGCCAAGCTTTCGTCGGGCGCCTCCGGTTTGAATTGCTGTTTCGCGAACCAAACTTCATCGGGCACCAGATCGGACGCGGAGCCGGCTTGAATTTGGCGAAGCGCTCCTCTTCATCGCCCCGGAAGGCATCTCCGCGAAACTCCGGAGCACCGTATGCGCGGCGCCGGCCTGCCTTTCATCGACCCGGGCCATCACCAGTACGACACCTTCTGCGATCTTCGGCTTGCGCGGCTTCTGGGCGAAATTGGCGAAAGTTCCGAGAAGCACGCCGGCAAAGCCGCCCCACGCCGCACCGGCCAGAGCCATGCCGGTCATCCCCGCAGGATCAACGTCTTGAGCTCCAAAAGCGCTGAAACCGGCTAACAGACCAGCCGTGGCGCCAAGTGCGGCACCGGCGACGGCGCTCCGCCAGAGAGCGCTCACCTCATCGTCGTAATATCCAGCAACGCTGATCGGTTCATCGTTGTCGTTGTAATATCCGACCACGCTGATCTGGCGGCGGCGAATCCCGGCAGCCTGAAGCGCGGCAACGGCACGTGCTGCCTGGGCATGGGAGTTGAACAGTCTGCTGATTGTTTGCATTTACGCCCAGGCCCGACGCTCGTTAGCAGCGTCGGGCCTCTCCTCCCTGGCTTTGAACTCTTCCGCCCGGACGCATCTTCGTCGCGCCAAAGCTCACCACAACGTGAGCCAGCCGGCTACGTTCCTCAGCCGAGGCTTCGGTCCAACCCCAGAGTGTCTTGCTTGGGACCTAAGTCTGACCAGCTTGGGCGTGCTGAGGCCATGCCGCGCGGGGACGGTCGCCAGCTCGAAGAGAGGGTTCAGATGCTATCGCAGACCCAAAAAACTCAAAATGGCTATTACGATCACTATCGCGCCGACCAGCCAGATAATGTTGTTCATGATTGCACTCCTTCGCCTCCGGGCGGGGCGCACGCCGGGGCGAAGCCCGCCACGCAAGTAGAACATTAGATACGGCTAAAGGTTCCTCGCCGGGCCTGCCTGTCGAAAGAGCCCACCGCACCAGTCGGCGGGCGACGCGAGTTCACCCCGGTGGGAGAAGACCGCGTTGCGTCCAAGGCTCAGCTGATGCTTCTGGACCAGTCATCAACCTGGCGCTCCGCCTCTTCCTTGGCGATGCCATATCGCTCCTGGATACGCCCCAAGAGCTGGTCCCGGTTGCCCTCGATCCGATCAAGATCATCGTCGGTTAAGTCACCCCACTGCTCTTTCGCCTTGCCTTTGAACTGCGTCCATTTTCCCTTGATTTGATCCCAGTTCATATGTTCCTCCTTGCTTCCTGGGCCCGCACTGAAGCGGAGCGCGGACCGATCGGCATTTCAATGTCGGTGACGAATGAAGATTAGCGGCCGCTAAAAGTTCCGGTGCCGGCGCAAAAAGCCTGCTGTGCCCGTGCCGGACTGCGAGCTGATGTTGATGATGCCTGGAGCTTGATGCTCCTTGCAGCGCCACCCTATCCCGTTGAAGTCGCTGAGCTTCTCCCTGGTTGGCTTTGGCTGACGAGTCTCGACAGGCTGCCCAGCAGCATCGTTCTGTCCTTGCCGATCATCAGCACGCCGCTGTCGGGCGCCAACAGTGCCGAGAACGGCAGCATCGCCGCGCCGATCGGCGAGGCCTCGGGGCCGAATTGTCCCGAGACGATTTCCGGCGCCACGATGCCGATGGCGCTGATCCTGTTGAACTGGGTCTGCACCTTTGCCAGCAGCTCGATATGGATCGGCCGCGGCAGGATGCTGTCGAGAACGATCGCCTCGATGTCGATGACGGAGGTGATGGCGATGATCGCCTCGACCAGCGCATTGGCACAATCGTCGATCCATTCGGACAGCGGTTCGCGCGCCCCCGGCGGCAAGGGGTCGAGTTCGCGCACGCGATTGATTTCGATGCCGCGCGATTTGAGATGATTGACCAGCACATAGATCGAAGCGCGATGCAGCAGGCTCTGGTAGCGCGCCGGCTTGGCCGCCACCGAATCGAGGCTTGAAGGCGAGACCGGCAAAGGACCGAGCGCGGCGCTGTTGCCGTGCGGCCCGGTGTGGACCTTGCCGCCTTGCACCAGTCCGCCGCCGACAAAGGTGTCGATCGAGATATGCATGAAGTCGCGGAACCGCGCGCCGGTCCCCTGGATGAGCTCTGCGAGTGCAGCCGATGACGCGTCGTTTTCCACGAAGACCGGGGTCTTCGGCTTTGTGGCGAAGAACGTCGTCAGATCGATTGCTTCCCAGCGGCTGCCAAGGTCATCGGGAAAGCCGAGCTCCTCGCTCCAGCCGCCGAGGAAATACGGCGAGGCGATGCCGACGCCGACGATGCTGGCATCGCCAAGCCCCTCGATCAACTTGTCGAAATTGGCCAGCGACATGTTGCCGGCCTTGAGCACCATGTCGGGATCCGGAAAGCGATATTCGTGCGACTCGCGCGAGCGGACCTCGCCGGCGAAGTCGACGAGCACGGCGTCCAGCGCGCGCCGGCCGATCTTGATGCCGACGCTGTAGATGCGCTCCGGCGCAAGTCGGTAGAGAGTGGACGGCGATCCGCGTTGTCCGAACCTTTTTCCCACTTGCTTTACAAATCCTGACGATTCCAGCCCGTCGACAATGGTGGCGACCGCGGCCGGCGTCAGATTTGCGGCGCGCGCCAGATCGGACTTGGATGCCTCCTTCAGGCGGCGAATGGCATCAAGCACGAAGCGCTCGTTATAATGCCGAACCTTGACCGAATTGCTGCCTTTTCCGGACAAAACCGGCGCCTCCCCATCATTCCCGCAGAGCCACTCCAGCCGCTTGCAGCTTTGAGGCTGCCGCGGGGTCGAGCACTCCAATCGCACCCGTGCGCGACGCGACAGTGCCCTTCGCGGCCATGGAAGTCAATTTTCCAGTTGCGGCATTCTACCATTTAATATAGCAAATTGAAAAAACAGGACCAGGGAGGAAGGGTGCTGCACTTGGGCGCATTAGGCGAAGCCGACGCCATGGTGAAGAACGACGCGGCTGTCCCCGTTGCCCTGGTTCAGGCGACAAAAGCCTTCGGCGGCACGATTGCCCTCAAGGACGCGTCCTTCGACTTGCGCTCAGGCGAGGTGCTGGCTCTGCTTGGCGAAAACGGCGCTGGCAAGAGCACCTGCGTAAAGCTGCTGGCCGGCGTGTATCTCCCGACCGGCGGCCATGTCGAAGTCGATGGCAAGCCTGTGGTCTTCCATTCACCGCACGACGCCCAGGCTGCCGGCATCTCGGTCATGCACCAGCACCCCGGTCTTTTCCCTGATCTTTCGGTGGCGGAGAACATCTATCTCGGCCATATGCCGCGCGACCGCTTCGGCGGCATCGACAACGCCGCCATGCTTACCGGCGCGCGCAGGGTGCTGGCGACAGTCGGCCTCGACGTGCCGGCCGAAACCCGGCTCGGAACGTTGCGCACCTCCGAACAGCAACTGGTCGAGATCGCCCGTGCCCTGTCGCTCGACGCGCGGGTGCTGATCATGGACGAGCCGACGGCCGCCCTGTCGCAGCGCGAGGTCGAGCGGCTGTTCACTGTCGTCGCCGACCTGCGGCTGCACGGCGTGGCGATGATGTTCGTCGGCCACCGCATGGACGAGATATTCCGCATCGCCGACCGCATCGCGGTGCTGCGCGACGGACGTCTCATTGGCGTCAAGCCGAAGGCCGAGCTTGGCCGCGCCGCCGCCATCGGCATGATGGTCGGCCGCGAGGTGACCGACCTCTATCCGCAACGAAGCCACGCCCCCGGCGCACTGGTGCTGGAGGCGAGGGGGCTTTCGCACGCCAGCGGCTTTTCCAATATCGACCTCAAGCTCCATGCCGGCGAGGTGCTCGGGCTCGGCGGCCTGGTCGGCAGCGGGCGGACCGAGATCGCGCGCGTGCTGTTCGGCATCGACCAGCCCGATGCCGGCGAAATCCTGATCGACGGAGAAGCTGTGCGCTTCGCCTCGGCACGCGACGCCATGGATGCGCGCATCGCCTATGTCTCGGAAGACCGCATGGGCCAGAGCCTGGTGATGGATTTTTCCATCCTCGACAACGCGGCGCTGCCAATCCTCGACAAGGCAGCCCGCTCCGGCTTCTACGGCACGAACCGCGCGATCAACCTGGTTTCGGACTGGCTGAAGCGCATGAAGCTTCGCTTTTCCGGCTACGCGCAGCCGGTGAAGGAACTGTCCGGCGGCAACCAGCAGAAGGTGGTGTTGGCCAAATGGCTGCGCACCGAACCGCGCGTCCTCATCCTCGACGAGCCGACGCAAGGCATCGATGTCGGCACCAAGGCGGAAGTGCATGCGATGATCGCCGACCTTGCCGCCCAGGGCATGGCCATCATCCTGATCTCCTCCGAAATGCCCGAACTCATCGGCATGTGCGACCGCATTATTGTCCTGCGCGAAGGCCATCGGACGGCCGAATTTGCCAGGGGCGAAGCCACCCAGGAAAAGGTGCTGGAAGCAGCGACGAAAGCCGGCGAAAGCGCCGATGCGGCGGCACAGGCCGCTGGCGAGGCGAAGAGAAAAGGGCCGCTCGACATACTGAAGCGGCGGGAGTTCGGCCTGCTCGCCGCGATGCTGGCGGTCGCGATCCCGGTCACCATCATCAACCCGCGCATGGTGAGCGCGGCAAACCTGACCGCCGTGTCGATGGATGCCGCGCTGCTCGTGGTTGCAGCGCTCGCGCAGATGCTGGTGCTGATCACCCGCAACATCGACCTTTCGATCGCCGCGGTGATTGGCCTGTCGGCCTACATGGCGGCCAGCATGGTCCAGGCCTATCCAGGGCTCGACATCGGCATCGGGCTGATGACCGCATGCGCCGTCGGTGGCGTCGCCGGCCTGATCAACGGCCTCGTCGTCACCAGGGGAAAGATCCCGGCGATCGTCGTCACGCTGGCCTCGATGTCTATCTTCCGCGGCTTCAACTCGATCTGGGCAGCCGGCGACCAGATCAGCGCCGACGAAGTCACGCAAGCCTGGCTCGACATGACCGGCCTGAAGATCGCCGGCGTGCCGCTGATCGTCGTCATCGCAATCGTGATCCTGTGCCTGGGCTACGTGCTGCTCTATCGCACCGCCTTCGGGCGCGAACTGTTCGCCGCCGGCTCCAATCCCGACGGCGCGCGTCTGATCGGCATCCCCGTCGACCGGCGCATTCTGCTGGCCTTTGGCATGGCCGGCCTGCTCGGCGGCCTGTGCGGCGCGCTGTGGGCATCGCGCTATGCGACTATCGACGCCCGCGTTGCGCTCGGCTTCGAACTCACGGTGATCGCGTCGGCAGTGGTCGGCGGCGTCGCCATTCGCGGTGGCTCGGGCACGCTGCTCGGTATCATCCTCGGAGCCCTCACGCTGCTGGTCATCAAGAACGGGCTGACGCTGGTGCGCGTCGATCCGCTGTGGCTGCAGGGCGTCTACGGCCTGGTGATCCTGGTCGCCATCGGGATCGACACCTTCATTGTACGGCGCGCCGAGCAGGCAAGACAGGCGAGGGCGAGATGAAGAAGTTCCTCCGTTCGATCGATTTCTGGGATCTGCTGCTGGCGACCTCCTGTGTAGCCATCTTCCTCTATGCCGCGATCTTCGTGCCTAATTTCGTTTCCGGCTTCAATCTCTCGCAACTGGCCGCCAGCGCCTCGGAAAAGGCATTGCTGATCCTGCCGATGACGCTGCTCATCATCACCCGCGAGATCGACCTGTCGATCGCCTCGGTGCTGGCGCTGACATCCGTCGTCTTTGGCTTGCTGGTCCAGGCCGGTGTGCCGACGCTTGCCGCAATCCCGCTGACACTCGTCGCCGGCGGCCTGCTCGGCGCCTTCAACGGCTATCTGGTCTCGGGCCTTGGACTGCAGTCGTTGGTTGTGACGCTCGGCACCATGGCGCTCTATCGAGGCATTGGCTACATCCTGCTCGGCACCGGCTCGGTCAACATCCTGCCGCCCGCGGTCGTCGATTTCGGCATCAACAACCTGCCTGGCACCGAGATACCGTGGACCATCGTGCCCTTCCTGGTGCTAGCGCCGGTGTTTGCGGTCGTGCTGCAGAAGACGCCGACCGGCAAGCGCATCTACGCGCTCGGCGGCAGCCCCGAAGTGGCGCGCTATTCGGGCATAAACACGCGGCGGATGGTGCTGAACCTGTTCATCGTCTCGGGCGTCGTCGCCGCCATAGCCGGCATCGTCTATACCGCGCGCCTCTCCAACGCCCGCGCCAACAATGCGCTCGGCATGGAACTCGACGTCATCACTATCGTGCTGCTCGGCGGCGTCAGCGTCTTTGGCGGCAAGGGCCGCCTGACCGGCGTCATGCTGGCACTGGTCCTCATCGCCATCATCCGCAACGTGCTGGCGCTGAACCAGATCGGTGGCGACGCCCAGGGCATGATCATCGGCCTGCTTCTGATCGGCTCGCTGCTGGTAGGCAATTACTGGCGCTCCACACAGGAGATGCTCAGCAGATCCCGCGCAATGCGCGAGACAAAGGGGTGATCTCGGGCCCCTTCCTTCAAGCCCGAATTTTGACGGAGGAGTCACAATGAAAGCGTTTAGATTAGCCCTGCTCGCATCCGCGGTTCTGCTTGCGCCAACGTCGCTGGCCTTCAGCCAGGAATGCGCCAAGGAACCCGTAACGGTCGGTTTCCTGCCCAAGCTCGACACAGATCCCTACTTCAAAGTGGCCTTCGGAGGCGCACAAGAGGCGGCCAAGGAAATTGGCGGCACCGCCACCCAGGTGGCTCCGTCGCAGGCGACTGCCGAGGCGCAGATCGAATTCATCAACAGCCTCGTCTCGCAGAAGGTCGGGGTCATCGCGATTGCAGGTAACGACGCCAATGCGGTCGCGCCTGCGCTGAAGCGCGCCGTTCAGCAGGGCGTCAGGGTGATTTCATATGACTCCGATGTGGCTGCCGATGCCCGCGCGGTGTTTGTCAATCAGGTCAAGGGCGACAGTCTGGCAGAAATGATGCTGGAAAGTGCATTCGCCCTCAGCGGCGGTGAAGGCGAATTCGCGATCCTGTCGTCGACGCCGACGGCGACCAACCAGAATGCCTGGATCGACTTCATGAAGGCGAAGATGGCGGCCGAGCCGAAGTTCTCCAAGATGAAGCTGGTGCAGGTGGCCTATGGTGAAGAAAGCGAACAGATCAACCAGCAGCAGGCATTGGCGCTGGTCCAGGCGTTTCCCGATCTCAAGGTGATCATCGTCCCGGCAGGCATTGGCCTTCCGGCGGCCGCGCGTGCACTCGAGGAAGCGGGCATGATCGGCAAGGTCAAGCTGACCGGCCTCGCGCCGGCCACTCTGATCTCGAAATACATCAAGGACAAGGCGGCTCAGGATATCTGGTGGAACGTCACCGATCTTGGCTATCTTACCTATCAGACAGCCCAGGCGCTTGCGCAGTGCAAGATCACCGGCAAGGAGGGTGAGAAGTTCACGGCAGGCAGGCTCGGCGAATACACGATTGGCGCCAGCGGCGAACTGATCCTTGGTCCGGCCAAGATCGTGACCCCCGAAAATCTGGCCGAGTTCAAGTTCTGATTCTATG
This sequence comes from Mesorhizobium sp. M0136, assembly GCF_040322515.1. NCBI lineage: Bacteria > Pseudomonadati > Pseudomonadota > Alphaproteobacteria > Hyphomicrobiales > Phyllobacteriaceae > Mesorhizobium > Mesorhizobium sp. M0136. The sequence continues at coordinate 71,403 of NZ_JAMYTP010000001.1, read as the reverse complement.
GAGCTCAAGCTCCAGAGGGGCGCCGGTCGATCCGGCGCCCTTCCTAAAACATCTCGAATGAAAACAGTGCGGGGCGGCAATGAAGATCTTGCTTGCAGGCGAAACCTTTGCAGCGACGACGTCGGTTGCCATCGGCAGCGACGTGCTTACAAGTGCGGCCTCGACCAATGGCGCTATGGCCTTCAATGCCGCGCTGGCCACTGAAGGCATCGCCGTCACGCAGATCGGCGGCGAGCGTTGCAGCGCGGAGTTCCCTTATGACCTCGATGGGCTCGCCCAATATCAGGCGGTGGTGATCTCCGATGTCGGCGCCCTGACATTGCTGGTCACGCCGGATGCCCGCGCCGGGCGTGTCGGCGTCAACCGCCTCGATGTGCTCAAGGCCTATGTCGAAGCTGGCGGCGGGCTGATGCTGGCCGGCGGTTACATGGGCTTTCAGGGCATGTTCGGGACGGCGCGTTTCCACGACACCCCGGTCGAGGACGTTCTGCCCGTCCGCTGCCTACCCTACTGCGACGGCATGGAGGTGCCGCAAGGCCTGCAGGCCTCCATCCTGCAGTCGTCACATCCGATTTTTTCCGGGGTGGAGGGGCCTTTGCCGCCGATTCTCGGCATGAACAAGCTGGAATTCAGGCGCGACGGTTCGTCCCGGCTTCTGGCGACCTGCCACCATCGCGGCACCGACTGGCCGCTCCTTGCCGTCGGCAGCCATGGCCGCGGCCGCGCGATTGCCTGGGCAACCGATATCGGCCCGCATTGGCTCTCGCAGGATTTCCTCGCATGGCCGTTCTACGGAAAACTGATGGCGAACATGGTCCGTTGGCTCGCCGGCAATGAATGAGAAAGCTGGTTTGACCAGTGCGGTGCCCAATCCTCCAACGAAAGACCAGGCCATTAGGCATGCGTTGAATCAGGACGGCAGTGGCTCATAAACCGAAACCCCGATGTATCGATCGTATGAGCCGCGATCTTTCTCAGGAAGCTTGTCTCGGGTTACGCGCAATGTGAATCCCCCATGCAAGTGCCCCGCGTCGAGAACCATCCAATCGAAAATATCGTCGCCTTCAAATGCAAGTCGCTGTCCGACTTGATGCCATTTCTGAAGCTCGGGTGGCACCCCGAAAAACGTACCCGAAAATAGCCGCTCCTCAGCATGATAATGCACTGCGGCAAGCCAAAGGAAAACAAAGTTGTCCTCCCCAAGACGTTCGGACTCGTCGGGATCGCGAAACCGAAGCTTCGCGGAACAGAAGGCATCTGCATTTCTCTCGATGTGTTCGACAAATGTCGGCACACTCGCAAGTGCGCGATCGTAAGCTGCAAGGAAGGCGGGGTCTGTCTGCGAGATAGTCGTGAAGAGTGGCTCATTCCGCGGTTCGTCGAATTCACTGTTCGATTGAGATTTTTCGCCCATAAAAGACCTCTTGGACTAACCTTGAACCGCTCACGACCTGCGAAGTCCGCGCGCTTCTTCCGGTGTGGGGAGGCGGCACTCGCGAGGCGGTGTCGCACTACCAGCCAAAGAGCCCTATCACGCTAGCGACCAACCGCCATCCACCAATATATTCGCGCCGGTGATCAGTGACGCCGCCGGCAAGGCGAAGAACACCACGGTGCCGGCGACGTCGATCGGGTCGCCTATGCGGCCGAGCGGGATGTGGCCGAGCACATGCAGGCGAGTGCGCAGGCGCGGCCGATGCCGCGCGAGGCGCCGGTAACCAGCACCACCTTGCCGGCCAGGTCGAATTTCGGCGTGAATTCATTTGTCATGCGATTCCACCTTGTTCTTCAAATCGGTCCGGCTGCCGTGTCGGACCGAATAGGCTCGCGTGAATTCGGCGCCCAGCAGAAATATCTCCGCCGAATAGTAGACCCATAACAGCACGACGAGCAGAGCGCCGGCCGCGCCGTATGACGATGAGATGGCGCTGGTTCCGATATACCAGCCAATCAGCGACTTGCCGATGGTGAACAGAAACCCGGTGACCACGGCGCCGAGGCCGACATCGCGCCATTGCAGGCTGCGGTCGGGCAGCACCTTGTAGATCGCGGCAAACAGCAGCGTGATCAGGGCAAACGAGACGATCCCGTTGATGGCGCTCAGGATGATGGTGCCGAACGGCAGATAGGCGTTGATGACCTCTCCGAGCGCCGAAATTGCAGCGCTTACGACCAGCGACACCAGGAGCAGGAAACCAAGCGCGGCGACCAGGCCCAGGCTTGCAATGCGTGCCCGAACCAGCCGCGAGATCGTTGCCCCGCTCGGTTTGACTTTCCAGATCTCGTTCAGCGCCAGCTGCATTTCGCCGAACACGCCGGATGCGGCGACGAACAACGTGACCAGCCCCAGAATGCTGGCAAGGGTTCCCGCTTCCTTCTGCGAGGCGTTCTCGATCGTCGCCTGCAGCAGCTCGGCACTTTGCGGCCCCATCAGGCCGGCGATCTGTGCCGAAAGGGCGAGTTGCGCCGCCTCGTGCCCGAAGGCCATGCCGGCGATAGCGACAACGATGAGCAGGATCGGCGCAAGCGAAGTCGTGGCATAAAACGCTATCGCCGCCCCATGGCTCAGCGCATTGTCGTTGACGAAGCCGAGGATGCTTTGCCTGAGGAGTACCCAGCCCTCTGTCGCCAAGTTCCACATGTGGGCCTCGCATAATTGTCATTAAACAAGTAGCGGCGAGATAGAAGTGGGCGAGGGGTAGTGGACGACCTTGGCCGCCGGCTCTGAAAAAACCTCGCCGAGGTGCAGGTGTTGCTGGCCGAATTGCGGTAGCCCGCGGGAAAACCGACGCAGCCGCTTTCGTTGAGCCGCTCAACCCTTATTGCCTAAGGAAATTGGACGCGCTCATGATCCAACCAATGGAACTGCGACGGTCGTCCCATAATTTATCGGATACCGATCGAAGTACGGGAACTCGATAACGAAAGCATACCTGGCCGTGAGATGTGCCATTCGAAAGCCGCCGCTGGGGGCGTCGATTGCTATTGTTACGTCTACGTCTTTCAATCCCAAAGTCAGCAATTTTGCCGTGGCTATGGCTTCTATCTCGGCCTGCGTCAGCGAGTTCTTCATCTGCAGCGCACGCGCGGACGTTTCCAGCGTATACCGAACACTGGACATGGCATTCAAGGCCCAGCCGAATGCGAAGACGCCGATCAAGACCATTATCAGAACAGGGGCGATCAGCGCAAACTCCAACGCAGCTCCGCCTGATGCTCCCCGTATGAAGGCCCTCGCTTTAGCGAACACGGATCACCTGTTGGTGAGTGAGCGCGCGCGAGAGCGAAAACGCGCCGAAACTGAAGGGCGGTGACCAGGTGGCTGTCGCTTGGATTTCGACGAAAACCGCGGGAGCTTTCAAACTGTCGCACAGGACAGATGGATCGACCACGGTGGTCCCGCACATATGTTTCCGGCTCAGCGTCACCTGCGCGTCGCCGGGATGGTTTTCCCAGCCTGAAAGAGCGACAGCTTGGATAGTCGCATCCTCGGCTGCTCCTTGCATCACGAGATTCGCCGCCGTTTTGACGCCTGCACGCATCGACAACGCGTTCGACACAAAGGACCAGCCGTCAATGATGCCAAGGAGTACCAGGCAAAGGATCGGCACAATCAGCGCAAACTCTACCGCGGCAGCACCCGAATCGCTGCGGAACATCCGGACTGCTGACCCTGTCACGAAGATTACTCGACAAGCTTTATGGATTGCGTGGCCGGAATGTCTCGCATTCCAAGGCTCGTGCAGTCCTGATTGACGTTCGCGTTGCCGGACCACTGCACGGTATTGGCGACGACCTGAGTGCAACCGCCTTTGCCCGAGAAATTGCCGAGATAATTAACGTCTTGCGTTGGAAAATACAAAGCGCCGGTCAAAAGCGAATCTGCCGTGCCATTAACCGTGTTCGATCCAGTCAGGTTGGCTTTGTCGCCGTAAAACAGCACCCCCGAATAGGTGCCCGACGTTGGTGCGCTGAGCTTGACGGTGGCCGTGCCGTTCATGCTGACGCCGGAGCTGCCGGCCAGATAAATGATGACTCCGTCGCCGGAAATATTCGCGTTCGAGTTCGCTTTGAAATCACCGCCTTGAATGACGTATATCCCGGGCGAAAGCGTTACATTGCCGCTCAAGCTGAGCCCCCTGCAGTATGTTCCAGGTTGCAACACCGACTGATTGCTGTTTCGACAGGGGTTCGTGGCCGGTGGCGCCGGCAAGTCGGCAAAAGGATCGGCAGCGGGCAACGCCTGGGTTATCGGCCTGGCGCACACGGTCGTCACGGGGTTGCTCAACGAAACACCGCCTGCCGATACCAGGCAATCGACCTGAAGGCTTGCCGATCCCTGAAGCTTGATGGCGTCCGCGGCTATCGAATTCGACATCACGACGCAGCCGTTCAGTTTGAGATTCGAACTGCCGGAAAAGAGCGCCGCTTTCGGAGCGGAATGATTGAGAGCTAGAGCGCAGGCCTTTGAGGCGTCGGTGATAAGAGCCACCGCTCTTGCCTGTGCGCCGACCGCATTTTGCGTGAATATCGATGTAAAAAACCGATCGAGGGTCTGATGAACGATGACCTCGACAGCCTTTTGGGCCACATTCGGGCCGGAGGACGGGGGCGTGAAGATTTCGATTGTGCCTGTCGACGGGTCCCAGCCATTCGTTGTCGCAGACAATGTCGCGGCGGAGACTATCGTTGGTTTGTCGGATCCTGAAACCTTTTCCAAAGCGCCAGCATAGGCTGCCGCATCCGCCACCGCTTGTAGCTTCAGGCCGCTGTAATACCAGTACGAAGTCTCAACGCCGAGACCCGCGCCGCCGACGACGATCGGCAACGACAGGGCAAAAATAGTGGCAACGTTGCCACTCTTGCCGGTTCGTCGCATGCAGAAAAAACGCCTGAAGATACGGGCACGCCAGTCCATTCCTCATTTAAGCCGGGATGCATAAAGGAATAACTAAGAATTTCCGTCCATTTCTTGGCTGTGATCCATTCAAACGGCGCTTAGCGGTTCTGCTGCACCCGTTCGCCGGTTGTGCCCTGAGAGGCATTTTCTAATATCTGAGAACGCGGACGTTGGGCCCACAGGACCGTCGGTAACACTTTGGCCGGGTGCATTGTCTTCACAGAAAGCAATCCGAATTTTGGGGCCAAGCGCAAGAAAACACCGCCGGCGGCCGGTTTCGTTGGCAAACCGTTACCGTTCCCTGCTATTCCCGCATCCTGATGCATGTTGCCCAAGTGTGCCGCGGTTTTGGGACAGCGACATGCACAAAACAAAGACGTAAAGCAGTGGACGCTCTCGTATGACCAATGTCGCCTTGACCGGGCTTGCCCGCGATCTTGCCAAGCGCGCCGCACAAGGCCGCCCGGTGCGCATCGGCGTCATCGGTTCCGGCGAGATGGGAACCGACCTGGTGACGCAAGGCATGCTGATGCCGGGCATTTCGGTTTGCGCGATCTCGACGCGCCGCCCGCATACGGCGCGTGATGCCATCCGCATCGCCTATGGCGACGAGGCGATGGCACGGGAGGCCAATACGCCGTCGAAGCTCAGCCAGGCGATCGAAAGCGGCAAGATCGCCATCACCTCGAACGAAATGCTGGTCACCAATCCGCTTATCGATGTCGTCATCGATGCTACCGGCAAGCCCGGCGTCGCCGCCGATTTCGACCTGATGGCGATGCAGCACGGCAAGCATCTGGTGATGATGAATGTCGAGGCCGACGTCACTATCGGCTGTTATCTGAAGCAGCAGGCCGACCGGCTCGGCGTCGTCTATTCGGTCGGCGCCGGCGACGAGCCGTCGAGCTGCATGGAGCTGATCGAGTTCGCCTCGGCGCTCGGCTACACCATCGTCTCCGCCGGCAAGGGCAAGAACAACCCGCTCAACCACGACGCCGTTCCCGACGACTATCGCGAGGAAGCGCTACGCCGCAACATGAATCCGCGCATGCTGGTCGAGTTCGTCGACGGCTCGAAAACCATGGTTGAGATGTGCGCCATTGCCAACGCCACCGGGCTGGTGCCCGACGTTCCCGGCATGCACGGCCCCAAGGCCGATCGCGACGAGCTGGTCAAGGTGCTGATCCCGCGCGAGCAGGGCGGCATCCTGTCGAAGAACGGCGTCGTCGACTACACCGTCGGCAAGGGCGTGGCGCCCGGCGTCTTCGTAATCGTCGAGGCGACGCATCCGCGCATCATCGAGCGCATGGACGATCTGCATATCGGCCACGGCCCCTATTACAGCTTCTTCAGGCCCTACCATCTGACCTCGCTGGAAGTGCCGCTGACGGCCGCTCGCATCGCGCTTTATGGCAAGCCCGACATGGTGCCGCTGCCACGGCCGGTGGCCGAGGTCTGCGCCGTGGCCAAGCGCGATCTGGCGACGGGCGAGACGTTCGATGCGATCGGCGAGACCTGCTACCGCTCCTGGACCATGACCGTCGAAGAAGCCCGCGCCCATCGCGCCGTGCCCGTCGGCCTGCTCGAAGGCGGCAAGGTGCTGAAACAGGTGCGGCAAGGCGAATTGCTCACCGCCGACAATGCCGCGCCCGACCCGACGACCAGGCTGTTCGCCTTGCGCCGGCTGCAGGACGGGATGCTGTATGGAGCGTAAGGCTCTCGACCGGTGAGCCGTCGCAATGGCCTCCGGCCGAGCACTGGCGTTGTCATGACGAATTCTCTATATTGTAGTGACGATGAAGGCGGAGGCGATTACATGAATCTTCAGATCAGGGATCCGCGCGCACGCGAACTGGCGCGAGAGCTTGCTGCCAAACGCAAGATTTCTATGACGGAAGCGGTCATCGAAGCGCTTGAATCCGAGTTGAAGCGGGAGAGCGGACGCATTCCCTTGGCCGAGCGGCTTGCTGCCATTGCCAACGACTTCAAGGCCAAGGCAGGCCAAGATGGTCGGGCTATGACGAAGGATGAGATCGATGAGATGTGGGGCCATTCCTGATGTTCGTCGACACCTCCGTGGTTGTCGCGATTCTTTCAGGCGAAGAGGATGCCGGCGAGTGGAGCAACCGCATCGAGGCAGCGCCCGCAAGAATAACTTCGGCGTTGGTGGTGCTTGAAGCGGCGATGCGGCTTTCGACGATGCTTGCCGTGCCGCCGGTTGTCGCCGGAGATGCGATAGAGGCGTTTCTTCGCGAGGCTGAAATCGAAATTGTGCCTATCGACGCCAGCGATGCCAAGCTCGCAATCCATGCATTTTCAGATTACGGAAAGGGGCGCGGACATCCCGCCCAGCTCAACTTAGCCGACTGCCTTTCTTATGCTTGCGCAAAAAGTCATGGCTCCGCACTGCTCTACAAGGGCAACGACTTTTCGCATACCGATCCCGCGTAATCCGCAATCGGCTGTTACTTCCCCAGTTCGATCGATCGCAGCCGCGCCGCTTCCACCGCCTCAGTGAGCAGGCGCGTCAGACGGTCCTCGCCCATCAGCACGGCAAGGGCGGCAGCCGTGGTGCCGTTGGGGCTGGTCACCTGCTGTCTAAGCACGCCGGGCTCCTCGCCGCTTTCGGCGGCAAGCGAGGCGGCGCCGTAGACCGTTTGCATGGCCAGGAGCTTCGCGACCTTGCCAGGCAGGCCGGCCTTCTCGGCGGCCACGGTCAGCGCTTCGATGAAGTGGAAGATATAGGCCGGCCCCGACCCGGAGACCGCCGTCACCGCGTCCATCAGGCCCTCGTCGCCGATATCGGCCACTTGCCCGTTTGCCGAAAGCAGGTCGGCGACAAGGCGTTTGGTGTCTTCGGAAACCAGCCTGTTGGGAAACAGCACCATCATGCCCTTGCCGATCGCCGCCGGCGTGTTGGGCATGCAGCGCAGGATCGGCGCACGATCGCCGAGAATGCCTTCGAACGTAGCGACCGGCGTCCCGGCGGCGATGCTGAGGAAAGTGGTTCGGCCATCGTTGAAGCGGATATAGCCAGCGGTGACGTCGCGGATCACCTGCGGCTTGACCGCTATCACGACGAGGGCCGGCACGGCGTCCGCCGGGATGGCGCCGGCGTCCGCGGCAGCAGAGCAGCCCAGTGCTTCGGCACGCTTGCGCAACTCGGCATTGGGCTCGACCACGAACACCGCAGCCGGAGCGAGCTTGCCGGCTTTCAGCCAGCCCGAAAGCATTGCGGAGCCCATATTGCCGCAACCGGCGAGAACAAGCCTGATCGTCATCGAAAGCCTCCCATAGAGATGGCTTCCCATAGCCGTTCGCGGCAGGGCGGGGAAGCCCCGTTGGGACTGTGATCAGGCGGAAACTCGGACCGTGCGGTTGGATGCGCATGTAGCCGCGCAGGCGCGCGGCGATCACATTAACCTTTTATTTTCTATGCGTGTTTAGCATCGCTTAACCAGTGGCGGTCGCGACGTCCCAGCCCGAGGGGGAAGCTCCAGAAACCATGGCTTATAGGAATAATCGTGAACACTGGAGGAACGAGCAGTCCCTGCTGTCGTTCGTCGAGGCAGCGCGCGACGAAGACGAAGCAGCGCTGGTTTCCCTGGAGGACCGTACAGCCCCGTCATGGCGCGAGGATGCCGCCACACGCCATCGTCTGGCCCGCTCGCGCCGCGAAGCGCGTGCCAGCCCGATCCTGTTGGCAGATGCCGGCATAGGCCAGCCCCATCCTGATGAGCCAAAGGCCGGCACCATGCTGATGGAAGAGGCTACAGCTGCCGATCGGTTTTTCGACCCCGTAGGCTCCCTTGACGGCCCCGATTCCGGTTCCGCTGATCGCGCCGCATACCCGGCAGCGCCGCCTCCCGCTCTGCCGGTCGAGGTCGCGCGCACCAAACGTCCGGGTCCGATCGGTGCCGTGTTGTCGGCGCTGAGCCGGCTCATGCCCGGCAGAGCGCCGGCGCAGAGGGCATCCGGTGAAACTTCCACCGCGACAAACTCAAGCGCAGCCATGTCGCCTGCCTTCTACCCGCAGCCGCTCTATGCCGGTCGGGCATCGTATCCGCAGCAACGCACGCCGCCGCATTCGGCACATACTCAGGCCTGGTCGAGGGACGCAATTCAGGCCTCGGAAGCCGCCGATCAGCAAAGCCAGATCGAGGAAATCCGCGCCAGCCTGCGCGAATTCCGCAAGGCGGTTCGCGAGCTCACCGAAAACCGCACGCATCGCCGCTATTTCTGAGCGTCGAATAAAACATGCCGGTTTCGAGTTAACGGCATGGGACGGCGCATTGACGGGATTGCCCGGCTCGATTTTCGTGAAAATGCCGCGCTGCATGTCCGCCCGCCCGCGCATGGTTCTGGGCAACGACCTGCATAAAAACATATCTGGAGCACGCCGCATGGATGCGGCAGGCTTAGCAATAGGCGTCGAGGGTGGTTCATGGCCGAGTTGATTGACGGAAAAAGCGTCGCCGAAGACGTGGTGCGGCGGGTCAAGACACTGACCGCCGAACTAGCGGAAAAAGGTGGGCAGCAGCCCGGTCTCGCGGTGGTCATCGTCGGCGAGGATCCGGCGAGCCAGGTCTATGTCGCATCCAAATCCCGTACCGCCAAGGAATGCGGCTTCCATTCGGTTCAGCACACGCTGCCGGCCGAAACCTCCGAGCCGGACCTTTTGAAGATCATCGGCCAGCTCAATGCCGATCCGGCCATCAACGGCATCCTGGTGCAGCTTCCGCTTCCCGGCCATATCGACGCCGGCAAGATCATCCAGACCATAGCGCCGGAGAAGGATGTCGACGGCTTCCACTTCATCAATGTCGGCAAGCTCGGCACCGGCGAGCTCGAGACCGCCTTCGTGCCTTGCACGCCGGCCGGCTCGATGCTGCTGATCGAACGGGTGCGCGGCAAGGACCTGTCCGGCCTCAATGCGGTCGTCGTCGGGCGTTCGAACATCGTCGGCAAACCGATGGCCAATCTTCTGCTTGCCGCCAACTGCACCGTCACCATCGCACACAGCCGCACCAGGGACCTGCCGGCGCTTGCCCGCACCGCCGATATTCTGGTTGCAGCCGTCGGCCGGCCCGAAATGGTCCGCGGTGACTGGGTCAAGCCTGGCGCAACCGTCATCGACGTCGGCATCAACCGCATCGCCGCATCTGAGAAGGGTGAAGGCAAGACCCGCCTCGTCGGCGATGTCGCCTTTGCCGAAGCAGCGACGGCGGCCGGCGCCATCACGCCGGTGCCTGGCGGCGTCGGACCGATGACCATTGCCATGCTGATGGCCAACACGCTAGCTTCCGCCTATCTCGCGGCCGGGTTGAAACGGCCTTCCTTCTGACCAGAAAGCAGCGTCCTTGCCGAACCTCACTGTTCCCTTAGAACGGCCGGTCACCAATGATCCCGTTCAGGGCGGCCGGCAGTTCGGGTTTCTGCTGGTCGACAAGTTCTCTATGTTCTCGCTGGCAGCGGCAATCGACACGTTCCGGTCGGCGAACCGGCTGCTCGGCCGCGATTTCTATGGCTGGACGACGGTGTCGGCCGACGGCGATGCCGTCATGGCGTCCAACGGCCTGCCGCTCAAGATCGACTACGCCGTCGCCGATCTGCCGCCGGTCGATATCCTGTTCGTCTCGGTCGGGCTGACGACGGAATTTCCCGGCAAGAGCAAGGTGCTGGCGGCGCTGCGCAGCTGGGGCCGGCGCGGTAATGCGCTCGGCGCGCTTTCGGTCGGCTCCTATCTGCTTGCCGAGGCAGGCCAGCTCGATGGCTATCGCTGCACCATCCATTGGGAAAACCGCGCCGGTTTCCTCGAGCGTTTCCCGGATATCAACTGCACCGGCAACGTCTTCGAGATCGACCGCAAGCGCTACACTTGCGCAGGCGGCACCACCTCGATCGACCTGATGCTGGAGATCGTGCGCGGTGATTTCGGTTCGAGCCTCGCCAATGGCGTCGCCAACCAGTTCCAGCATGAGCGCATCCGCTCGGCCGGTGACCGCCAGCGCGTCGGCCCGGAGCGCGACCTGACCGGCAAGTCGGAGAAGCTCCGCCGAATCGTCGAGCTGATGGCCGACCATCTCGACGAGCCGCTGTCGGCGGTGCAGCTTGCCAAGTCGGCGGGCCTGTCGGTGCGCCAGGTCGAGCGCCTGTTCCTGCGCCATCTCAGCGTGACGCCCGGGCGCTACTATATGCGGCTTAGGCTCGAGCGGGCGCGCGAACTGCTGCGCCAGACCAACATGCCGATCCTCGACGTGGCGATCGCCACCGGCTTCACCTCGCATTCCTATTTTGCCCAGAGCTATCGGCTGCAGTTCGGCCGGCCGCCTTCCGAGGAACGCCGCACGACCTATTGAGGGTTTTGCACAGCGGCGGCGCAGCTTCGTGCTCCAGCCGGGCTTGTGTCGCGACGCGGCGTCAAATAGCTTTCCGGCGCCGAGCGGCGGCGACTGATGGGGAAATATTCGATGGTGGGATTTGTGCGGAGCGCCGCGGCGGCGACCCTGCTGCTGTGGATGACGGGGTTCGGCTTCGCCGCCGATCGCGTCATTATCGTTCTCGATGCCTCCGGCTCGATGTGGGCGCAGATCGACGGCAAGCCCAAGCTCGAAATCGCCCGTCAATCGCTGCGGAACGTACTGCAATCGGTCCCCGCCGACGAGGAAATCGGCCTCATGGCCTATGGCCATCGCGAGAAGGCCAGTTGTGACGACATCGAACTCATCGTGCCACCGCAGGCCGGCTCGGCCAGTGCGATCTCAGCCGCGGCCGACAGCCTGAAATTTCAGGGCAGGACGCCGCTGACCGCCGCCGTCAAACAAGCGGCGGAGGCGTTGAAATACACCGAGGGCAAGGCGACGGTCGTTCTCATCACCGATGGCATCGAGACATGCAACGGCGACCCCTGTGCGCTCGGCAAGGAACTGGAGGCTGCCGGCGTCGACTTCACCGTCAATGTCGTCGGCTTCGGCCTGACGGCGGCCGAGGGCAAGCAGGTCGCTTGCCTCGCCGAAAACACCGGCGGCAAATATATCGAAGCGTCGGATGAAAAGGCATTGCAGGACGCTCTCGTCGAGACCGTCGCGCCTCCGCCACCCGCCCCTGAACCGGCTCCCGCCCCGCAGCCTGCTCCCCAGCCGGCGCCCGCGCAGCCGGCGGAGTCCAATTTCGTGCCCACCGTCGTGCTTGCCGAGGGTGGCGATCCCGTCACCGACGGCAATGCCTGGGAGATCTACAAGGCAAATTCCGACGGCACGCGCGGCGATCCCGTCACCACTGAATATGGCGCCTACAAGGGCAATCTTGAGCCGGGCGACTATATCGTCGTCGCACGCGCCGGCGAGGCCAGGGCCGAACAGAAGATCAAGATAGAGCCTGGCCAGGCCGCCAAGCCGCACTTCAATCTGAATGCCGGCACGCTGGTCATCCACCCGCGGCCAAGCGAAGGAGCGGACGTTGACGGCGGCGCGGCTGTCGTAGTCGGCTATCCCGGCGTCGACACCCCGCCGACCTATTACGGCGACACGAAAGTCGTGCTGCCGGCCGGCGACCAGAAGGTGACCGTCACGATCGGCCAGGGCATGGTTACCGAGACGATCCCGCTTGCCGCCGGCAGGGTCATCGACAAGGACGTCATCGTCGGCGTCGGGCGTATCGTCGCCAACGCCTATTATGCTGCCGGCGGCGACAAGGCCGAGGGTTCGGGCGTCGGCTTCAAGGTGCTCCAGGCGAAAAAGAGCGTCGACGGAACCAGGCGGGAGGTGACTTATGCCTACGGTCCGGACAGCAAGTTCGATCTGCCGCCCGACGATTATGTGCTGGTCGCGACGGTCGACCTTGCGGTTGCCGAGCAGCCGTTCAGCGTCAAGGTTGGCGACGATCAGGATCTGAAGATCGCGATGAACGCCGGCATGCTGACGATAACCGCGCCAGGGGCCTCGAAGATCGAGATATTCGAGGCCAGGAAGAACATCGACGGAACCCGCAAGTCGGTGGGCTACGCCTATGACCAGAAGTATGAAGCCACCCTGTCGGCCGGTGACTACGCGGTGGTTTCGGAGAAATCGGACAACAGCTCGAAGGAAGGCACGGTAACGGTCAGGGCCGGCGCGCGAGCCGAACTGACGGTTCAATAGATCCAGGGGAGAGCCGTCAGCCGCTCTTCCTTATTGCCGAAAAAAGGTCACGCTGTACCGAAGGCGCTGGCGCCATGGTCGGCGCGGCCCACCAACTGCCGGAACCCGGCGAAAAGCTCGCGGCCGAAGCCGAATTCATTGCCTATGAGGTCGCTGTCGGCGGGCCGGCGCAGGGCAAAGTCGCCGGCCGGCACCAGCACTTCGAGAGTCCCAGCCTCGGCGTCGAGCCTGATGATATCGCCGTCATGGATCCTGGCGATCGGCCCGTCCTCCGCCGCTTCCGGAGTCACGTGGATCGCCGCCGGCACCTTGCCTGAAGCGCCCGACATGCGCCCGTCAGTGACCAGCGCCACATGCTGGCCGCGGTCCTGCAGGATGCCGAGCACGGTGGTCAGCCTGTGCAATTCTGGCATGCCGTTGGCCTTCGGACCCTGAAACCGAATGACGGCGATGAAGTCGCCGGTCAGCGACCCCGCCTTGAACGCCTCGTTCAGCCCTTGCTGGCTGTCGAACACCTTGGCCGGCGCCTCGATGATGCGCCGCTCCGGCTTGACCGCCGACGTCTTGATGACGGCGTGGCCGAGATTGCCTGAAAGCACTTTCAGCCCGCCGCTCGGCTGGAACGCCTTCTTGAACGGTGCCAGCACCTTCTCGTCGCCGCTTTGGCGCGGGGAGGCCTCGCGTACGACGCCGCCGTCCGCACCGAGCTTGGCCTCGACCGCGTAGGGGCGCAGCCCTTCGCCCCACACAGTCTGCACATCCTCATGCAAGACGCCTGCGTCGAGCAGTTCGCGGATCAGGAAGCCGAGCCCGCCGGCGGCGTGGAAATGGTTCACATCGGCAAGGCCGTTCGGATAGACCCGCGCCAGCAGCGGCACCGCTTCCGAGATATCGGAGATGTCCTGCCAGGTAATGGCGATGCCGGCCGCCGCTGCCATGGCGATCAGGTGGATGGTGTGGTTGGTCGAACCGCCGGTGGCGTGCAGGCCGACGATGCCATTGACGATCGAGCGCTCGTCGATCATCCGCCCGACTGGCGTGTAGGCGTTGCCGAGCGCGGTGATCGCCAGCGCCCGCTTCGTCGCTTCCCTGGTCAGCGCGTCGCGCAACGGCGTGCCGGGATTGACGAAGGAAGCGCCAGGCGTGTGCAGGCCCATGATCTCCATCAGCATCTGGTTGGAATTGGCGGTACCGTAGAAAGTGCAGGTTCCCGGCCCGTGATAGGATTTTGATTCCGCTTCGAGCAGTTCGGCCCGCCCCGCCTTGCCCTCGGCATAGAGCTGGCGGATCTTGGCTTTTTCGTCGTTCGGAATGCCGGTCGTCATCGGCCCGGCCGGGATGAAGACCGCCGGCAGATGGCCGAAGGTCAGCGCCGCGATCACCAGCCCCGGCACAATCTTGTCGCAGACGCCGAGATAGACGGCGGCATCGAACATGTTATGCGACAGGCCGATTGCCGCGGCCATGGCGATCACGTCGCGCGAGAACAGCGACAGCTCCATTCCGGGCTGGCCCTGGGTGACGCCGTCGCACATCGCCGGCACGCCGCCGGCCACCTGGGCGATGCCGCCGGCCTCGCGCGCCGCGTCCTTGATCAGCGCCGGAAATGTCTCGAAAGGCTGATGCGCCGACAGCATGTCGTTATAGGAGGTGATGATACCGAGGTTCGGCACCCGGTCGCCGCCAAGCGCTACCTTTTCGGAGGGACTGCAGACAGCAAAGCCGTGGGCCAGGTTGCCGCAGGACAGCACGGCCCGGTTGGCGGTGCGGTTCGAGGCTTCGGCGATGCGGCCGAGATAGGCCTCGCGACCGGGCTTGGAGCGCTCACGGATGCGCTGGGTGATGGCTTCGATGTCGCGTCTTGCGGTCATGGCGGTCGGTCCTTTCAGGCGAGGTCCCGCAACACCTTCCGGCTGTTGCCGGGACCTGCAGCCAAGTTGAGATCAGGGTGCCCAGAAAACCTCTACGGGCTTTTGAGTGGCATCGAGCATGGCGCGAATGGGCTTTCGTGTTCCAGTTCCAAGCGCGGCCTCGAATGCGGTGCGTTTTTCCGCGCCCTCGATATGCAGCGCGATGAAGGCGGCATCGATGATCCGCGCCAGTGACAGCGTCAGCCGTGGCTCGCCGGCGCTTGCCGCGTGAACCGGAAGCACGATCCTTTGCGACGAGGGATCGAGCAATCTTGCCAGGTTGTCGGCATCCGGAAAGAACGAGGCGGTGTGGCCATCAGTTCCCATGCCGAGCACAACGGCGTCGAGTGGCCAGGGCAGCACTTGCAGCGCCTCACTGTCGGAGACCGCTGCACCCTCGATACTTGCCGCGGCGCGGTAGAGCGGCACGAAATTTGCGGCCGCGGCCGCGTTCTGCAGCAGGTTGGCGGCAACCAGGCCGGCATTGGAGCGCGGCGATGAGGGCGGCACGAAGCGCTCGTCGACCAATGTTATCGTCACCTTTTCCCAGGCGATCGGAACGGTCGAAAGCGCCGCGAAGAATTTCGCCGGCGTCGTGCCGCCCGAGACCGCGAGCAGTGCCGTGCCG
Source organism: Mesorhizobium sp. M0136 (assembly GCF_040322515.1). NCBI lineage: Bacteria > Pseudomonadati > Pseudomonadota > Alphaproteobacteria > Hyphomicrobiales > Phyllobacteriaceae > Mesorhizobium > Mesorhizobium sp. M0136. The sequence goes on along the minus strand of NZ_JAMYTP010000001.1, from coordinate 55,827 downwards.
CGCTCGGCGATCGCCTTTGACAGACGGCCGGCGACGTGGCCGGCAAGCGCTGTCGCCAGCTCCTGGCGTCCGGCAAATTCGTGCCAGTTGTAGGCGGCGCCTAATTGCTCTCGTGCCATGTCCGCCCGTCGCGTTCGATCAGCGCAATCGAGGCCGAGGGGCCCCATGTGCCGGCGGTGTAGCCTTGCGCCTCTTGCCTGCCGCTTTCCCAGGCATCCTGGATCGGGTCGATCCATTTCCACGCCGCCTCGACCTCGTCGCGGCGCATGAACAGCGTCTGGTTGCCACGGATGACGTCCATGATCAGCCGCTCATAGGCATCGGGGGCGCGGCCGTCGAAGGATTGCGCAAAACTCATATCGAGCGGGATCTGGCGCAGCCGCATGCCGCCCGGCCCCGGATCCTTGATCATGATGAACTGCTTGACGCCTTCGTCGGGCTGCAGCCTGATGACCAGCTGGTTGGCGGAGATCGGCCCGGCGCTCTCGCCGAAGATCGAGTGCGGGATCGGCTTGAATTCGATGACGATCTCCGAAACGCGGGTCGCCAGCCGCTTGCCGGTTCGGAGGTAGAACGGCACGCCCGCCCAGCGCCAGTTGCCGATCTCGGCCTTGAGCGCAACGAAAGTCTCGGTGTTGCTGTTCTTGCCGAGCTCCTCGACATAGCCTTTCACCGGCCCGCCGGCCGAGGCGCCGGCACGGTATTGCCCGCGCACCGTGTGCTTCGGCGCTTCGTTGCCGTTGATGCGCTTCAGCGCCCGCAGCACCTTCAGCTTTTCGTCACGGACAGCATCGGCGTCCATCGACGACGGCGCCTCCATCGCGACCAGGCAGAGCAGCTGCAGCATGTGGTTCTGCACCATGTCGCGCAATGCGCCGGCCTTGTCGTAATAGGTGACGCGGTCTTCTAGGCCGACCGTCTCGGCCACGGTGATCTGCACATGATCGACATTGGCGGAATTCCAAAGCGGCTCGTAGAGCGCGTTGGCAAAGCGCAGCGCCATCAAATTCTGAACCGTCTCCTTGCCGAGATAGTGGTCGATGCGGAAAATCTGGCTTTCATGGAAGTCGTCGCCGACCAGGTCGTTGAGCGCGCGCGCCGAAGCGAGATCGCGGCCGATCGGCTTTTCCAGCACGATGCGCGAATTCGGCGTGATCAGCCCGTGCTCCTTCAGCTTGTGCGAGATGTCGCCGAACAGCGCCGGCGCCACCGCCAGATAGAAAGCGCGGATGTGTTCGCTGTCGCCGATCGCCTTCTTCAGCCTGTCGAAGCCGGCACCTGTGGTTGCATCTGCCGGGACATAGGAGAGCCGCGCGAGGAACGTCTTCAGTTCCGTGGCGTCGATATCCTCCGGTTTCACATGATCGGCAATCGCCTGCCTGGCGAACGACTGGAATTCCTCGTCGGTCATCTTCGAACGTGATGTGCCGATGATGCGCGTCGGCTCGGAAAACTGGTGGTCGCGCTGCCGGTGGTACAGCGACGGCAGAAGCTTACGTTCCGACAGGTCGCCGGTGCCGCCGAAAATGATGAAGTCGAAGGGGTCGACGGGAATGATCTGGCTGGTCATGGTCTGTCCGCTGTGACGCCGGTCGCGATAACGCGGCTGATATAATCTAATCGATTTAAACTTGCCAGTGCCATTGCGTCACATCCGCGTGTGCTCTTGACACGGGCGCTAGCCGGAGGCTTGTCGGCAAGCGATGCTTCCGGAACCTTCGCAGGTGCAGCATAGTGCCGGATGGCAGCGAAAGCCAAAGGAGAAATCGGCGATGGACACACATCTTTCGATGGCTTGGCCAAAGGCGTCGTCGATCGCCTTCAACGATGAGTGAGAAAAGCATGCGCCTGCAAAACAAAGTCGCCATCATCACCGGCGCTGCCTCGGGCTTTGGCGAGGGCATGGCCAGGCGCTTTGCCGAGGAGGGCGCGCGGGTAGTCGTCGCCGATCTGAACGCCAAGGGCGCGGAGCGCGTTGCCGGCGAGATCGGCGAAAAGGCGATCTGGACCCAGACCGACGTCTCGCTGCGGTCCGAATTCGACGACATGGTCCATGCCGCAATGAGCGCCTTCGACCGCATCGACATCATAGTCAACAATGCCGGTTACACCCATCGCAACGGTGAAATGCTGGAAGTCGACGAAGCGACCTTCGACCTGATCACAGCTGTCAACATGAAGGCGATCTACCACGCAGCGCTTGCCGTGGTGCCGGTCATGGAACGGCAAGGCGGTGGCGTCATCCTGACGACGGCCTCCACGGCCGGTATCAGGCCGCGGCCTGGCCTCACCTGGTACAACGCATCGAAGGGCTGGGCGATCACCGCGACCAAATCGATGGCGGTGGAACTCGCGCCGAAGAACATCCGCGTCAACTGCCTCTGCCCAGTTGCCGGCGAGACCGGCATGCTCGCGAAATTCATGGGCGCCGACACACCCGAGATCCGCGAGAAGTTCCGCGCATCGGTCCCGCTCGGCCGGCTTTCGACGCCGCTCGACATTGCCAATGCCGCGCTTTGGCTTGCTTCGGACGAAGCGGCTTTCATCACTGGCGTGGCGCTGGAAGTCGACGGCGGACGTTGTATTTGAACGGCCGGGTCCTCAGGCGCAGGACTGGCTGATGGCGAGCCACCCGCGATCGCTGTGCCGGCCTTACGCCCCGGTTTTGACGTAGCTCTTGTACACCCAGCCGCGCTTGCCGTTGTAGACGATCTGGCACCATTGCTTGCAGCTCATCACCTGCACCGAGGTCTTGGCAGGCACGGTGAGAATGGCGGCAGCATTCTTCTTCGGGCCGATCCGCATGGTGACGGATCTCAGGATGCGTCCGGTACCCGCAGTATTGGCTTTTCCGGATTTTGCCTTGGCGCCGTCGCCGTCGTCACTCGCGGACTGCGCCGCCGGCAGTTGCGGCTTGGGTGTCGGGATGGCGGCGGTCTGAGCACCGTCAGGCCCTGTGTTTTTCGTCGAGCTGCCGGGAGCCGCCACTTTGGCAAACAGTGCCGCAGCGTCTTGCTTCGCTGCCGGGTCAGCAAACGCCACGGCGGCGGACGATTTATCGGCCGCCTGCTCGGTCTGGCTTGCCAGTTGGTCGGATGCTGCCGTGGCGGCGGCCGATGCCGTCTTTGGCCCCGTCCAGCGCGGATCGTTGGGAGCCAGCGCTGGTATCTCGGCTTCCGCAGCGGCAACCGCCGGGGAAACCGCATCTGCCTTGCCCGTCGTCCGCGGCGCCGCAGCGACCTTGGCAGGCATGATCTTCGTCGTCTTGACCGGGATGGTCGGAACGATCTGCTCAGGGCTTGCGGCCGCTTGTCGCTCATTTGCCGGCAATGCCAGCCACAGTGCCACCGCGGCAACGCCGAGCAGTGCGGCCGTGCCAATCGCGGCGATTACCAGATGCGCGTTCGACCGGACCCCATGCCAGAACGTCGGCCGCATATCGTAACCGAATTGCATCGCAAGGCGCCGTCGTTCCGGCGCGCCGAAACTGAAGGGCTCTCTCACTCTTGCCACCTCCATTTGCGGGCCGATGTTCTTACGACCCCATGCCGGAGAGCCGGCATTTCGATCGGCATCGGTCCCAAACCAAAAGCGGGCAAGCCCGCAAAATTCCCCGTTCAGCTGCCCACGAGCATCATCTTTCGCCCGCGATTGTGGCATCACTGCGCCCTTGGCGGGAATTCTGCGCCCAGGTTAAGGATTCTGCAACGTCTGGTTAAATCCTGTCCCGCAACGCGTACCAGTTGAGCGCAAGAAAGAGCAATGGCGCGCGCAAACGCCGGCCGCCAGGGAAGGGAGGAATTTTCAGGTCCTCGATCAGCTTCAGCCGGTCGCGGTTGCCGGCGACCGTCTCCGCATAAAGCTTGCCGAAAAAGTTCGACAGCATGACGCCATGGCCGGAATAACCGCCGATCGAGATCACATTGGGCATCACTTCGCGCACGAACGGCTTTCTCGGCACGGTGATGCCGACATAGCCGCCCCAGCCATGGGTGATCTCGACGTCCTTCAATGAGGGATAGATCTCGGCGATCTGCCGGCGGATGTGGATGTGGATGTCCTTGGGATCGTTGACCGCGTAAATCTCGCGCCCGCCAAACAGCAGCCGCCCATCCTTCGATTTGCGGAAATAGCGCACGACGAAGCGCGAATCGTCGACCGCCTCGCCACCCGGCAACACTTTGGAATCGGCTCCCAGCGGCACCGTTGCACCGATGAAGGAGCCGATCGGCATGATATGCGCGGCACTCACGGGTTCGAGCGTGCCGCCATAGGCGTTGACTCCGATCAGGCATTTAGCGGCGGTGATCGTGCCCTTCGGCGTCACAACATTGACCTTGCCGCCGCCGGAGGTGATGCCGGTCGACGGCGTCTGCTCGAAAAGCTTTGCGCCGGCCTGTGTCGCGACTTTCGCGGTGCCGATCACCAGCTTCAGTGGATGGATGTGGCCGGTGCCGGTATCGCGGGTGCCGCCGAAATAATGCGTCGAGCCGAGCCGCTCGGCAGTCTCCGCGGCATCCATGAATGAGATGTGCGGATAACCGAACCGGTTTGCCATGATCTCGGCATGAGCCTTGTAGTCGTCGACATAGCGCTTCTTGTGCGCCACCGACATTTGGCCGGGCATATAGTCGATCTCGATCTGGTTCACCGCGGCGAAGTCGAGCAGATGCGCCTTGGCCTCTTCGGCCAGTTCGAACAGCGCCTTGGCGCGGGAAAAGCCGTATTCCGCTTCCAACTCCTCTGCCCAGGCCCGCTGTCCGGTGCCGAGCTGGCCACCATTGCGGCCCGATGCGCCATCACCGAAACGATGCGTTTCGATAAGCACGACATCCGCGCCTGTCTTGGCGAGGTGAGCCGCCGCCGACAGGCCGGTAAAGCCGCCGCCGACGATCACCACATCGCATGTCCGGTCGCCGTCGAGCGTCGGATATTCGGGCCTTGGCCCGGCGGTGTCTTCGTACCAGGAGCGGCCGGGGGAGATTGGGGATTGGTAGGGCATGATGCAAAGGCTTGGAGATTTTTGCAGAGGCGGAGAGAAATAGTGAGTAGTGAGTAGTAGTTGGTGAATAGGAACGGACAGTAACGGTCTTGGTGCGATCCAGCCCCGTTCACTACTCACTAATGACTACTCACTACTCACACATTCAGCAGCAAATACTCCCTCTCCCACGGGCTGATCACTTCCATGAAGGTCTCGAATTCCGCTCGCTTGATCGCCGCATAGGTCGCTGCGAAGGATTTGCCGAGCAGGGCGCAGAGTTCCTCGTCGGCCTCGAACAGGTCGACGGCTTCGAGCAGGCTGCGCGGCAGGTCGATCTGGTCCTCGTTGGCGGTCGTCAGAACCGGCGGCTCGGCCTGGATCTTGTTGGTCATGCCGATCAGCCCGCAGGCGAGCGATGCCGCCAGCGCCAGATAGGGGTTGGCGTCAGAGGAGGGAATGCGGTTTTCGACGCGCCGCGCCGCCGGGTCGGAGCGGGGCACGCGGAAGGCCGTGGTCCGGTTATCGTAGCCCCATTTGTTGTTGACCGGCGCCGAGGCCGACTGCGTCAGCCGCCGGTAGGAATTGACGTAGGGCGCAAACATCACCAGCGCGTTCGGCACATGTTTCTGCATGCCGCCGATGAAGTGGAAGAAGGCGTCGGTCTCCGAGCCGTCCTCCGCCGAAAAGACGTTCTTGCCGGTCTTCTTGTCGATGATCGACTGATGGATATGCATGGCGGAACCGGGCTGGCCCTGGATCGGCTTGGCCATGAAGGTGGCGTAGATTTCGTGCTTCAGCGCCGCCTCGCGGATTGTGCGCTTGAACATGAACACCTGGTCGGCGAGCTCGATCGGATCGCCGTGACGCAGATTGATTTCGAGCTGGCCGGCGCCCTCCTCGTGGATCAGCGTGTCGATCTCCAGCCCTTGGCTTTCGGAGAAATGATAGATGTCGTCGATCAGTTCGTCGAATTCGTTGACCCCGGCGATCGAATAGCCAGCGCCGCCGCCGATCGGCCGCCCGGAGCGCCCGACCGGCGGGGTGAGCGGGTAGTCCGGATCGGGGTTCTTGCGCACCAGGTAGAACTCGATCTCGGGCGCCACGACCGGTCTCAGCCCGCGTCTGTCATAAGCGGCGAGCACGCGCTTCAGCACGTTGCGCGGCGTGAACTCGACCGAGCGGCCGTCCTGGTGGACGAGGTCGCAGATAACCGCCGCCGTCGGGTCCTCCTCCCACGGCACCACGGTCAGCGTCGAGAGGTCAGGCATCAGCTTGAGGTCGCCATCGTCTTCCGGATAGTGGAAGCCATTGCCGTCCTCCGGATAGCCGCCGGAAATCGTCGTCATGAACACCGCCGAAGGCAGTGCCAGCGAGGTATTGGAGGTGAATTTCTTCGATGGCATCATCTTGCCGCGCGCAACCCCGGCCTGGTCGGGCGTGATGCATTCGATGTCTTCGATGCCGCGCCATTCCAGCCAGGCGCTGACTTCCTTCCAGTTCTTGACGCCACGTTGGTTTTTCACGAAGGCAGGCGTGCGGGCACGTCCTCCGCGGCTCGACGGACGGACTTCCTTTTTTGCAGGCGGCATCAATCACCAGATTTGTTGCAGATTGTGGAGTATAGCCGTTGCCGACGACGGAAGGGAAGGGGAGCCCGCTGGCGTGCGCCTCGATAATCGGGGAAACACAACGACTTCCGGATGAAAGCTTCCTGGTCTAGGGTCGGCCTCCGCAACGCTGCAATTAATGGGCCACATGCAACACAGCCGCAAACTGACGACGATCGGCTTCGACGCCGATGACACGCTGTGGCAGAATGAACAGTTCTTCCGCATGACCGAGAAGCGCTTTGCCGCACTGCTCGCCGATCACGCCGAGGAGGACCGGATTTCAGCAAGGTTGTTGGAGGCCGAGAAGCGCAACCTCGCGGTCTACGGCTTCGGCATCAAGGGATTTACGCTGTCGATGATCGAGACGGCTATCGAGGTCACCGAGGGCCATGTGCCGGCCTCAACGATCGCCGAAATTCTCGACGCGGGCCGCGAGATGCTCAGCCATCCGATCGAGCCGCTTCCGTATGCGCGCGAGACCGTGGAAAAGCTGGCCGGCGCCTACCGCCTGGTGCTGATCACCAAGGGCGACCTGTTCGACCAGGAACGCAAGCTGGCGCAATCCGGACTGGGAGCGCTGTTCCATGCGGTCGAAATCGTCAGCGACAAGAGCGCTGCCACCTATAGCCGCATCTTCAGCCGCCACGGCGATGGCCCGGAAAAGGGCATGATGGTCGGCAACTCGCTCAAATCGGACGTCGTGCCGGCCATCGAAGCCGGCAGTTGGGGCATCCACGTGCCGCATGAACTGACCTGGGTGCTGGAGCATGTCGAGCCGCCGGTCTCAGCACCGCGCTTTCGCCAGATAGCCAATCTCGGAGAACTGCCAGGCCTGATCGAGCGTATCGGCGAGATTGATTGATCAGGTCTGCGGTCGGCGCGTCGCCGTAGAGGTCAGTTGCGGCCGACCCCGACCAGCCGGTCAATCACCGGCTGCAGCCGTTCGGTGGTGATCGGCTTGACGACCACCGCATCGACGACGCTCGACAGGCCCAGGCTCTCCGGAGTGCCGGTCTTGACCGAAAGCAGGATCACCGACGGAAGCGATCTGCCTGACGCCCTTCGCAGTGCATCGATACCCGACAGCAAGGCGTCGCAGTCCCCGTTCTGCGCGCCGCCGTCGAGAACGACAGTCCCGGGTATCAGCGCGTGCAAGGCCTTTGCCGCGGTTTCGGGAGTTTCCGAGATCGGTTTGAGGCCGGACCGCTCCACGATTTTTGAAACCACGACGCGGTTGATCGGTGATTTTCCGACCACCAGCACCCGCGAGAAATCCGGCAGCATCCGCGTCTCCATGTCCCGGCTAACGAAAGGCGGCTGTTTTGCAGGCTCGATATCGCGATTCGCTGGGCACATGGCGGGGCAGGCCGTTGTTCAACATTTCAATGCAGGGTTGAAACTCGAGCGGTAATTGGCGTGAGATCACTGCTCATGTCAAGCTCAAATGGCATATCAGGAGAATATCGCAAGAAACATTAAAATTAAAATTAAGTGCTTTCTTTGTCGCCGCCCGAAGGAGAAGTTGCACCACAACCGGGCAGGCTCCAGTGAACTTTAGCTTTGCAGCGCGAACGCACCAACTCGCAGCCGTAGCCGGGTTGACGAAAGGTTGGGATGAAGGCGAGGCAGGTCTGTCGCGAGCTTGTCGTATCGTCTCGGCGGACTACCCTTCCTCGTTGGCTAAGCACGTCTCTTTGATCGACGGGAGATGACAATGGAACTCGTGACTCACAAGAAATTCAAAAATGGCCGGTTGATGCCGTGGGGAAAGGGTACGGTCGTTACCGGCGCAAAGGGGTTTGTCTACCTTTCCGGAAACACCGCGACCGTCGAGGACTACGATCCGATCGGCAAAAGCGGCGGCGGCGCCGTCGGCGGTGCGGCCGCGCAGTGGCGCGAAATTCTCACCAACATCAAATCAGACCTGGAAGAGCTTGGCACTGCGCTCGACCATCTCATCAGGCTGACCTTCTTTGTTAAGGGGCCATTTCCCGATGGCGGCGTTCTGAGCTCTCCCAATTTTCGCCTGGACGTCCTGGACGAATTCTTTGCCGAGCACTGCCCGAAGCACTGCAGCTACAACAACCCGCCGCCCTCGGAAGTTATCGGCGTTGCAGCACTTGCGCAGCCTGATCTTGTCATTGAAATCGTTGCACTAGCGGCTCTGCCGGACTAGGCAGAGCCGCGGGGTGCGGGGTGCGATAACATGCGCTCACAAAAGGCGCGGTGCGGTAGAATTCATCAGTCGTGGCTCCGTTGCGTGACGATGACCGGGATCAGCAGGTCGCCCCAGTTGCCGTCGCCGCCATGGTGCCGTGCCGAGCGCACCAGTTCGACCGAGACGCCGGCCTCGACCGCCTTCATTACCGACTGATTGAGCCTGTGCAGATCGTTCGCCAGCATTCGGATGGTCGCCTGCTGGTCGACATTCATGCTGGTGGCCTGCTCTTCGGCCCGTTCCTTGACGCGGCTTATCGATGCCATTGGTCTTTTCCCTGTGTTGCCATGCCTGTTGTGTTGCCATGCCCGTTTGGGCGTTCCCTCTGTTTGTCTGCTATTCCGCCGCCGGCCTGAATTGGGCGTGCTCGGTCGATCCATGCATGGCCGTGGTCGAAGACTGGCCACCGGTGATCGCCATCGAGACGGCGTCGAAATAGCCGGTGCCGACCTCGCGCTGGTGCTTGGTGGAGGTGTAGCCATAGGCTTCCGCGGCGAATTCCGCCTCCTGCAGTTCCGAATAGGCTGCCATCTGCCGCTCCTTGTAGCCGCGGGCGAGCTCGAACATGCCGAAATTGAGCTGGTGGAAACCGGCCAGCGTAATGAACTGGAACTTGTAACCCATGGCGCCGAGTTCCTTCTGGAACTTCGCAATCGTCGCGTCATCGAGATTCTTCTTCCAGTTGAAAGACGGCGAGCAATTATAGGCAAGCAGCTTGCCTGGATGATGCTTGCGCACGCCCTCGGCAAACGTCCTGGCCTGCCCCAGATCGGGCCTGGAGGTCTCGCACCAGATCAGGTCCGCATAGGGCGCATAGGCGGCGGCACGGGCGATGCAGGGCTCGATGCCGTTGCTGACATGGTAGAAGCCCTCCGCCGTACGGCCGGCGCCATAATCGACGAAGGGCCGGTCGCGTTCGTCGATGTCGGAGGTCAGGAGCTTTGCCGCTTCCGCGTCGGTGCGGGCCACGACCAGTGTCGGCGTGCCCATGACGTCGGCGGCAAGGCGCGCCGCGTTGAGATTGCGGATGTGTGCGGCGGTTGGGATCAGCACCTTGCCGCCGAGATGGCCGCATTTCTTCTCCGAAGCCAGCTGGTCCTCGTAATGGACGCCGGCCGCACCCGCCTCGATGAATGCCTTCATGATCTCGAAGGCGTTGAGCGGCCCGCCGAAGCCGGCTTCCGCATCGGCGACGATCGGCGCGAACCAGGTGTCGACCGACAGCCCCTTACCTTCCGAAGTCTCGATCTGGTCGGCGCGCTGCAGGGTGCGGTTGATGCGCTTGACCAGTTCGGGCGCCGCATTGGCGGGATAGAGCGACTGGTCCGGATACATGGCGGAAGCGGTGTTGGCATCTGCGGCGACCTGCCATCCCGACAGATAGATCGCCTTCAGCCCGGCCCGCACCTGCTGCATCGCCTGGTTGCCCGACATGGCACCCAGCGCGTTGACGAAATCCTCTTCATGGATGAGCTGCCACAGCCGGTTTGCTCCCATTTCGGCGAGGCTCTGCCGGATCTGCACCGAGCCGCGCAGCCGCTTCACCGCCTCCGGCGAATAGGGCCGTTCGATGCCATCAAAGCGGCCTTGCGGCGCCGACGGGACAAGGTTGTAAAAGTCGGTCATTGGTCACTCCAGGCGGGTTTGATGCCGGTTTTCGGATGGCGTCGCAGAGGGAAAAATGTGTGCGCCATGTGTGACATCATTTACACGCCGGTACGGCGCAAGCGAGGTAAACCTCCAGATTAGCCAGAAAATAAGGGAAAACCTGTGTTGTGTTTGACTAATGGGAGCTGTAAATCTGTCATGATTGTAAAGGCCGCCATGCCATCGGCGGATGTAAATTTCTGTCAAGGGCAGTCGATTGGCCGACCATAAAATCTTCGCCGGTCCGCGCATTCGTCGCATCCGCAACGCCAAGGGGCTAACCCAGACGGCGATGGCCGAAGGGCTCGGCATCTCGCCGTCCTATCTCAATCTCATCGAGCGCAACCAGCGGCCGCTGACGGTGCAACTGATCCTGAGGCTGGCATCCGTCTACAAGGTCGACCCGCACGAACTGCAAGGCGAGGCGCGGGGATCCGTGGCCGATTTGAAGGAAGTGTTTTCAGATCCGTTGCTGGCCGGCGAACTGCCGGGCGACCAGGAACTCATCGAGCTTGCCGAGGCGGCGCCCAACGCTTCCGCCGCTGTGATAAAACTGTTTCGCGCCTATCGCGAGCAGGCCAAGCGATTATCGGATCTCAACGAGCTGCTCGCGCGTGAGGGCAAGGCCACCGCACTCTCCGGTGCCCGGCTGCCGATCGACGAGGTGCATGAGAGTTTCGAACGCCGGCCGAATCATTTCGCCGCGCTCGAAGAGGAAGCCGAGGCATTCACGTCGGTGCTCGATCCCGGCGACGATCTGTTCAGTGCGTTAAAGGCTTGGCTGCGGCGTGAATTCGGCATCGTCGTCAAGGTACTGCCGGTCGCCACCATGCCCAACTGGCGCCGTCGCTATGACCGTCACTCGCAACGCCTGTTCCTGTCCGAGCGCCTGTCGCCATTCGATCAGCTGCGCGAGGTGGCTATGGAGGCCTGTCTGATCCGGATGAGCGTCGCTGTCGCCGCAGAGATCCAGGCGCTGAAGCTGACCACGGACGAGGCCCGCCGGCTGGCGCGTTTCGAGCTCGGCCGCTATGCCGCGCACGCGCTGATGATGCCCTATCAGCCTTTTCACGCCGCTGCGGTCCGCACCCGCTACGACATAGACATGTTGCGGTCGCGCTTCGGCGTTTCCTTCGAGCAGGCGGCGAACCGGCTGGCCACGCTGCAGCGGCCGGGTGCGTCAGGTGTGCCGTTCTTCATGCTCGAGGTCGACAGTGCCGGCAATCGGTTCCGCAAGGCGGGCAGCCACGGCTTTCCGCAAAGCCGCTTCGGCGGCGGCTGTCCGAGGCTGCCGGTCCATGCCGCCTTCGCCCAGCCCGGCCAGATCCTGGTCGAGGCGGTGGAAATGCCCGACGGCGCAGCGTTTCTCTGCATTGCCCGCACGCTCGAGGGGCCGCAGGGCTCGTTTGCCGAGCGGCCGCGCCGCACCGCGCTGCTGCTCGGCTGCGACATCGGTTTTAGCGACGAGGTCGTCTATGGAGCGGCGTTGCCGAGGCCAGCCGCCATCGGCAAGACCGGACAGAGCGCCACGGCGACGGCGACGCCGGTCGGCCCTGCCTGCCGGCTGTGCGAGCGCATCGGCTGCCTCGCCCGCGCCGAGCCACCCGTTACACGCCCGCTCGGCCTCGATGAGATGGTGACGGGGCTGTCGGCATTCGATTTTCAGTGATTCGGCTCCAGCAATATTGCGGCTGAATCTTCGACCGAAGAACCTCATCTGTTCCTGCGGCGGCAACCAGTAAGCTGGTTCGCAGCTGCCGGCCAAAATATTGGTTCAGCCAAAATATTGATTCAGCCGAATATTGATTCAACATTGACAGTACGGTATCAAAAAAAGAACTGCGCAACGGTCGGGGGATCAATGATGGGCAGGACAGTTTTTTGGCTTGGCTTGGCGCTCGCGTTTTCGGTGGCCGATCCCGCATTGGCTGAAAAGTCCTCGGATTTCTTCAAGTCCTATCAACAGTATAATGATGCCGGCAAGGCGTTCCTGGACAAGATCGATCCGAAGACCGGCGCGATAAATCTTGCCGAAGGCATCCATCTCGATCTCAAGGACAAGTTCTATTTTCTGGACAAGAAGGACACGCTCTCCGTCCTCACCGAAGCCTGGGGCAATCCGCCCGACTCTGGTTCCGATGCCCTCGGCATGATCTTTCCAGTCTCCCATGATCCCATTGCCGATAACAATTGGGGGATAGAGCTGCGCTGGGAAAAGATTGGTTACGTCGACGACAGTGACGCCGCGTCCATCGATTACAATGAACTGTTGCGCAACATGCAGTCAGACACTCTGTCCGGCAACGATCAGAGGGTAAAGGACGGCTACGCGCCCATTACGCTGATCGGCTGGGCGTCGCCGCCGGTTTATGACGCGGCCCACAAACGCCTGCACTGGGCCAAGGAGCTGCAATTTGGGAACGATGCCGCCCATACGCTCAACTACGACGTCCGTTTCCTTGGCAGGGAGGGCGTCTTCGTGATGAGCTATATCGCGACGGTGGAACAATTGCCGGAGATAAGGCAAAGCCTGGATGAAGTGCTTGGCCTCGCGGACTTCAACACCGGCAAGACATACGCCGATTTCGTGCCGGGCGTCGATACGGTTGCGGCGATTGGCGTCGGTGGCCTGATTGCCGGAAAGCTGGCGGCGAAAGCAGGTTTTCTGGTCGTGGCGCTGATCGCGCTGAAAAAGTTTGGCCTGCTCCTGCTGGTTCCGCTGGCCGGTCTCTGGCGCTTTATCCGCGGCAACAGGGGCACGTCCTAAAGCGATCGTCGACAGGTCGCCTCGGATCATCGCCGGGCGAGGGCGAGGCGCCCTCATCAGTGCGCCAAACGGAACATTGAACTGGATCACGCCCGGCCTTCTGCTTTGCGTTACGCGAATGAGGCACGTCTCTGTCGTCCATTGCCCGTCGTGCTGCTCCGAATTCGCCGACAGTCGCACCCATGACCGATACCGCATCATCTCCGGTTGCCGCCTCGCCGATCGTGTCGCCGCAAGGGGAACGCGTCGGTTTCCTGCTGGTATTCCTGTCGGCGCTGATGTGGAGTTTTGGCGGCACAATTGCGCGCTTCATCGACAACACTGACAGCTGGACGGTGGTGTTCTGGCGCTCAGTCTGGGCCGCTGCCTTCCTGCTCTGCTTCATGGTCTGGCGCGACGGCTGGCGTGGCACGCTGAAGCTGTTTCGTGGCATGGGCCTGGCCGGCCTTGCGGTGGCGTTCTGCTTCGCCACGGCGTCGACCTCTTTCGTCGTCGCGCTTGCCTATACCACCGTCGCCAACATCCTGTTGATGCAGGCCGGCGTGCCGCTTCTGGCGGCGCTGTTTGCCTGGGCGCTGTTTCGTGAACGGGTGGCGGTGGCGACCTGGTTGGCGATTGCCGCCGTCATTGCCGGCGTCGCCATCATGGTGTCGGAATCGCTCGATGGCGCGGTATCGCCGATCGGTGACGGGCTGGCGCTGCTCATCGCCGTCATGTTCTCGGTCGCCACCGTCATCACGCGCCGCTTTGCCCATGTGCGCATGACCCCGGCGACTTGCCTCGGCACGATGCTGGCGGCCGCCTTTGCGGCATCGCAAGCGTCGGCCCTCGGCGTCTCGAGCCACGACATGGGCTTTCTCTTTGCCTTTGGCGTGATCAATCTGGGACTCGGCCTCGCCTTCTTCGCCACCGGCGCCCGGCTTGTTCCGGCCGCCGTCGCGGCGCTGCTCGGCACGTTCGAACCGATCCTTGGCCCGATCTGGGTCTGGCTCATCCATTCCGAGATGCCGTCGGCGCGCACCATCCTCGGCGGTGCGGTCGTCGTCACCGCGCTGCTCGTCCATATCGGGCTCGAATTCAAGCGTCAGACGCGGCCCGCGCGAGCGGCGTCACCGGTGTGCCGTCGCCTAATTGATGCAGCGCACGCGTGAAAGCGAGATGAACCATTGACAATGTCGCGGCCGCGCGGGCAGGCTGCGATCAGGCAACAACAAGACAGGCGTATCTTGCCAAGTCTCCATGCCGGCCGCATCGAGGCCGGACAACATCGTCGTCTCCCTGCCCGCGCCGTAGCGAAAGCTTCCGACGGCGCCGGAACACCAGCAACGCCACGCCAAGTCTTCGCTGTCGCCTCGTCGCCGAACCATAATGGCGCCGGCAATTCGCGCTTGTCGCCTGCCTGCAAGCCCAATACCCTGAGGCAAATGCCCAGCCGCGCGAACGCCGCGACGAGCTGGCGACGGAACACTCATCAAAGGAGAATAGCATGACCCGCAAAGCGCTCTGGCTTTCGGCGACTTCGGCGTTTCTGGCAGTTTTCACCCTAGGCGCGCATGCCGAGGATCGCGTCGTCAACGTGTTCAACTGGTCGGACTATATCGACAGTTCGATCATCGACGACTTCACCAAGGAAACCGGCATCAAGGTCGTCTACGACACTTTCGATTCCAACGAGATCCTGGAAACGAAGCTGCTCGCCGGCGGCAGCGGCTACGATGTCGTCGTGCCGAGCGGCAATTTCCTTGCACGCCAGATCCAGGCGGGTGTGTTCCAGAAGCTCGACAAGTCGAAACTGCCGAACATTTCCAATATGTGGGACACGGTCATGGAACGGACCGCCAAGTATGATCCCGGCAACGAATATTCGATCAACTACATGTGGGGTACTGTCGGCATCGGCTACAACATCAAGAAGGTGCAGGCAGCGCTCGGCACCGACAAGATCGACAGCTGGGACGTGTTCTTCAATCCCGAAAGCCTGGCCAAATTGAAGGACTGCGGCGTCTATGTGCTGGATTCGCCGGCCGACATCATACCGGCGGCATTGAAATATCTGGGCCTCGACCCGAACAGCACATCGCCCGATGAGATCGCCAAGGCCGAAGAAACATTGCTGAAGGTCCGGCCCTATATCCGCAAGTTCCACTCGTCCGAATACATCAACGCTCTTGCCAATGGCGACATCTGCCTGGCGGTTGGCTGGTCGGGTGACGTCTTCCAGGCCCGCAACCGCGCCGACGAAGCCAAGCAGGGCGTCGAGATCGGCTACTCCGTGCCGAAGGAAGGTGCGCAGATGTGGTTCGACCAGATGGCGATCCCGGCCGACGCGCAGCATGTCGCCGAAGCGCATGAGTTCCTGAACTACATGATGAAGCCCGAAGTGATCGCCAAATCGTCGAACTATGTGCTCTACGCCAACGGCAACAAGGCTTCGCAGCAGTTCATCGACAAGGCGATCCTGGAAGATCCGGCGATCTATCCAGACGCCGCCACCTTGCAGAAGCTCTACACCGTTTCGCCTTACGATCCCAAGACCCAGCGCATCATCACCCGCACCTGGACCAAGATCGTCACTGGCCAATAACAATCTGAGCCAGGCCCCGGCAGCCGGCTGCCGGGGCCGCTTTCTCATGGGGCAAGCAGCAGGACGGAGTGGGACATGAAATCGCTTGGCAGTATCCGCAGGGATTTCGCGCCATGGAACGATCCGAACGCCAAGCCATACATCCAGTTCGACAACGTCACCAAGAAATTCGGTGAGTTCACGGCGGTCAACAACCTGTCGCTGACCATCTTCGAACGCGAATTCTTTGCCTTACTCGGCGCCTCAGGCTGCGGGAAATCGACGCTGCTCAGGATGCTTGCCGGCTTCGAGGAGCCGACCGCCGGCCGCATCCTGCTCGACGGCCAGGATCTGCGCGGCATTCCGCCCTACCGGCGGCCGGTCAACATGATGTTCCAGTCCTACGCCTTGTTTCCGCATATGACGGTCGAGAACAACATCGCGTTCGGCCTCAAGCAGGAAGGCATGGTCAAGGCCGATATCGAAAAGCGCGTCGCCGAGATGCTGAAGCTGGTCAAGCTCGAGCAGTTCGCCAAGCGCAAGCCGCACCAATTGTCGGGCGGCCAGCGCCAGCGCGTCGCGCTCGCGCGCTCGGTGGCAAAGCGCCCGAAAGTCTTGCTGCTCGACGAGCCGCTTGGCGCGCTGGACAAGAAGCTGCGCGAGGAAACCCAGTTTGAGCTGATGGACCTGCAGCAGAATCTCGGCCTCACCTTCGTCGTCGTCACCCATGACCAGGAAGAGGCGATGACGATGGCCGACCGCATCGCCATCATCGACAAGGGCGAGGTGATGCAGGTGGCGACACCGGCGGAGGTCTACGAAGCGCCGGGCTCGCGCTTCGTCGCCGGCTTCGTCGGCAACGTGAATATGTTCGACGGGAGGATCGCGGCTGGCGAGGCCGGCAGCGCAAGCATCGATGCCGGCAACGGCATCACCATCCGAACCGAAAACGCCGGCAGTGCCGCCGCCGGGACATCCGTCACCTTCGCCATCAGGCCGGAGAAGATCAAGGTGTCCTCGACGAAACCCGCCGGTGCCGTCAATGCCATCCAGGGCGAGGTCTACGATATCGCCTATCTCGGTGACATGACCGTCTATCACGTCAGGCTGGATGATGGTCAGGTGGTGCGGGCAAGCACCATGAACGCGGCACGCCTCACCGAGGATCCGCTGAGCTGGAACGACCGCGCCTGGATTTCCTTCCGCCCTGACGCCGGCGTCGTGCTGACACGGTAGGGATTGATCATGTCCGCTGTCACTGCCGCAACAAGCTCTCCGGCAAATGCTGCCGGCAAATCCGCCCCGGCCAGGCTGAGCGCGGCTTTCGTCAACCGTCTCGTCATTATCGTCCCCTATCTCTGGCTGCTGTTCTTCTTTCTCGTCCCCTTCATCATCGTCTTCAAGATTTCGCTGTCGCAGACGGCGATCGCCATGCCGCCCTATACTCCGGTGCTCGATTTCCGCGGCGGCATTTCGGGGTTCATCTCGGGGGTTGGCGCGCTCAATTTCGACAACTACACGTGGCTGACGCAGGATGCGCTTTACTTCAACGCCTATGTGACGAGCGTCGTCGTCGCCGCCATCTCGACAGTCCTGACATTGCTTGTCGGCTATCCCATTGCCTATGGCATGGCGCGCGCTCCGGCGACGATCCGCCCGACCTTGCTGATGCTGGTGATCCTGCCGTTCTGGACCTCGTTCCTGATCCGTGTCTATGCCTGGATCGGCATCCTCAAGCCCGAGGGCCTGCTCAACCAGCTGCTGCTCGCCAGCGGCATCATCAGCCAGCCGCTGATCATCCTCAACACCTATACGGCTATCTTCATCGGTATCGTCTACTCCTATCTGCCGTTCATGGTGCTGCCGCTCTATTCGTCGTTGGAGAAGATGGACCATACGCTGATCGAGGCGGCGAAGGATCTCGGGTGCCCGCCGACCAGCGCCTTCTGGAAGATCACCTTTCCGTTGTCGCTGCCCGGCGTCATCGCCGGCTGCCTCCTGGTGTTCATTCCCGCCGTCGGTGAGTTCGTCATTCCCGACCTGCTCGGCGGCTCGCAGACGCTGATGATCGGCAGGACGCTGTGGAACGAGTTCTTCGCCAACCGTGACTGGCCCGTGTCGTCCGCCGTTGCCGTCATCCTGCTGCTGCTGCTGATCGTGCCGATCATGATTTTCCAGCGGGCCCAGGCGCGTGCTCAGGAGCAGGACCAATGAACGCCACCTGGAGCCGCTTCAACGTCATTTCGATCCTGCTCGGCTTTGCCTTTCTTTACCTGCCGATCGTCCTGCTCGTCGTGTTCTCTTTCAACGAGTCGAAGCTGGTCACCGTCTGGGGCGGCTTCTCGACGAAATGGTACGTCTCGCTGTTCCACAACCGGGGTCTGATGGACGCCACCTGGGTGACGGCCCGGGTCGGCGTCATCTCGGCAACCGTGGCGACCGTGCTCGGCACGCTGGCGGCGCTCACCTTGACACGCTACACGCGCTTTCGCGGCCGGCTTCTGTTTTCGGGCATGGTGTTTGCGCCGCTGGTCATGCCCGAAGTCATCACCGGCCTGTCGCTGCTGCTGCTCTTCGTCGCCGTCGGCCTCGACCGCGGCTTTCTGACGGTGACGCTTGCCCACACCACGCTGACCATGTGCTTCGTCGCGGTGGTGGTGCAGTCGCGCCTGATCACCTTCGATCGGTCACTGGAAGAAGCCGCGATGGACCTCGGTGCACCGCCGGTAAGGACCTTCTTCCAGATCACGCTGCCGGTCATCATGCCGGCGATCGTCTCCGGCTGGATGCTGGCCTTCACGCTCTCGCTCGACGACCTGGTTATTGCCAGCTTCACCTCGGGTCCCGGCGCCACGACACTGCCGATGAAGATCTACAGCCAAGTTCGCCTCGGCGTGACGCCGGAAATCAACGCCGCCTGCACCATCCTGATCGCCGTTGTCGCCGTCGGTGTGATCATCGCTTCGCTTGTCAACAAGAGCCGCGAAGTGCAGCGCCAGCGCGACGAGCAGGCCGCGCAGCGCGGTTGAAGCTGCTGCCGCTTACTCTCCTGAAACGCCGCGGCTTACCGGCGAGATGAACGGCGTGCTCCACGTGCCGCCGACGAAGAACGACGACTGATTGGGTCCCTGGCCGTTCGTCTGCGTGGTAGCCTGGCTCGGCCGGACGATGCCGCCGGACAGTGCCAGCCCGCGTCCGGCATAGGATGCAATGCCGGAAAGCCAGATCTTGTATTGCGCGGAATTCACCTCGGCCTTGTCGATGCGCGCGACGCCGTTCGAAATGCTCGCCTTGAGCTCGGCCCCGTCGATCGGCAGCGTTCCGTCCGAGACGTCGTCCAGCGCGAAGAATCCGCCCTGTTCGGTGTGCTTGAGGAACGCCGGCAGGTTAAGCCGGCTCAGCGCACCCGCGCCGAACGTCGCGGACAGCGAGCCATTGGCGTTTTCGAAAATCGAGTCCCAGGTTCTGCCAGGCCCCTTGAGGATGACCGAAACGGTTCCAGTGCCGATCGGCACCAGCCGTGTCATCCCGGCCGCGGTGCCGAAAGCGCCGCCGTCGATATCGGAAGCAAGCAGCCGGATCTCGACTTCGGTGCCGGCGGGCTTGCGGTCGAAACGGACGCTGCTCTGGACGTTGCCGCCAAAGGCGGATGCATCCGAGATGTCGAAGACGGCAAGGCCGTTCTTGACCTGGGCGGTGGCGGCGACCTCGGCAAGCTGGATGGCGCCGGCCGTGGCATGCGCCGCCGACAGCCTGAGATCGAGATTGATCCGGTCGGCGAAGCTCGTATCGATTTCGCCCGGATCGGTGCCGCCGGCCGATGGCACCGGGGCAAAGGCGGAAAGAAATGATCTGAGGTCGAGCGTATCGAAGGCAAGTGTGCCGGAGATCACCGGCAATGCCTCGCCGTAGGTGAAGTCCAGCGCGCCCATTCCGGGGTTGTTGTCGAGGGTCAGGGCGGTGTTTTCGAATTTGACGCGCCCGGCCGTCGCCGTGATCTTGCTTGAAACCGAGATCGAGCCGATTGCCGCACCGGGCGCGATGCCGGCCTGCGACCATTCGAGCACGCGTCGGAGCGAAGGTGCGGCGAATTTTGCCTGGCCGTCGAAATAGCCGTTTTCCGACATGCTGGCGCGGCCGTCGAATGAAAAACTGGCCGGCGCCGCCTTGAAGGAAAACGTGACCGGTGCTGTGCCGCCACCAAACAACACAAGCGGGTTCGGCGATGCGGCGTCGATGGCAACACTTTCGCCGCGCCATATCCCGGTCGCCGACAGCGTCGCATTGCTGTTCATCGCGGCCCAGTTCGCCTGGCCGCTCAGGCTGCTCAATATCTCCTGGTCCTTGTCGCCGATGGCAGCCACCACGCGGCCGTCCCTGAACTCGACTGTGCCGAACGGATCTGTTGGCAGCTTGCCGAGATCCGGCTTGGCGGGATTTGTGTTGATCACCGCGCGGGCAGCATCGATCGAACGCGTAATGCGCCCGCCGCTGGGAATCGCAGGCAGGAAAAACCCGCTCGCGGTACGCTGAACCCGGATCGTCGGTCGTACCAGCCGCGCCGTCGAAAACACCACGTCGCCACGCAGCGCCGCCATCGCCGAAAGGTCGACCTCGACCCGTTCGGCTTCGACCACGGGCGGCGCATCCGTCTCTGTCCATTGCGACAGCGTCACGTCGCTCAGGATCGCCCGGAAATTCGGCCAGACCTCGATGCGCGGCGCGCCGTCGATGTTGACCCGGAAACCGCTCCAGGCGCTCATTTCCCACGCGATGCGGTCGCGTACGATGCGGGTCGAGGCGATCAGCGGCAAGGCTGCGACGACCAGCGCGATGACGATGACGGCTGCGCCGATCGCCCATATTCCGCGTCGGATCAAAGGTGATGGCATATCGCCCTGTATGCTTCCATTCCGACAAAATCGCCCGACGGGTGTAACCGACGGCTGACGCATTTCAAGTCTTTATGGCCCGGCGATGGCATTTGCGCACACCCTGACCGGCGCGGTCCAACAAAATCTTGCTCTGCTGCATCGCGATATTGCATAAGCGATGCAGCCTGCGGAGGAACAATGATGGCTGACGACGCACCGCTCTGGATCCCGACGCAAGAGCAGATCGACGCGGCGCCGATGACCGCCTTCATGAACGCCGCGGCGAGCATGGCCGGCGAGTCTTTCTCCTCCTATGCCGACCTGCATCGCTGGTCGATCGATGACCGCGAGACCTTCTGGAGCTTGGTCTGGGACTTTTGTGGCATCGTCGGCGACAAGGGCGAACGCGTGCTGATCGATGGCGACAAGATGCCCGGCGCGACCTTCTTCCCTGATGCGAAGCTGAACTTCGCCGAGAATCTCCTCAAGAAAACCGGGCTTGGCGACGCAATCGTTTTTCGCGGCGAGGACAAGGTCGAGCGGCGGCTGTCCTGGAACGAGCTGCATGCGCTGACCTCGCGCCTGCAGCAGCTTTTCCTGTCGCTCAAGGTGAAGAAGGGCGACCGCATCGCCGCGATGATGCCCAACATGCCGGAGACCGTTGCTGCGATGCTGGCGGCCGCCTCGATCGGCGCCGTCTGGTCGTCCTGCTCCCCAGATTTTGGTGAGCAGGGCGTTCTCGACCGGTTCGGCCAGATCGAGCCGGTCATATTCATCGCGCCGGACGGCTACTGGTACAATGGCAAGGCGATCGAAGTCGCCGACAAGGTCGCGGCCGTGGCGGGCAAGCTCGCCACCGTCCGCAAGGTCCTCATTGTCGACTATCTCGGCACCTCGCTCGACGTCGCGGCGACCATCGGCAAGGCGGCCGCGCTGGAAGAGGCGCTGTCACCCTTTGCCGCCAGGTCTGTCAGCTGCGAGAGGTTGCCGTTTTCGCATCCGCTGTACATCCTGTTTTCGTCGGGCACGACCGGCATCCCCAAATGCATTGTCCATTCGGCCGGCGGAACGCTGATCCAGCACGTCAAGGAAGAACGGCTGCACGCCGGCCTGCTCGACGGCGACCGCTTCTTCTACTTCACCACCTGCGGCTGGATGATGTGGAACTGGCTGGTGTCCGGCTTGGCGTCGGGTGCCACCTTGCTGCTCTACGACGGCTCGCCCTTCTACCCGGACGGCAATACGCTGTTCGACTTCGCCGATGCTGAGAAGATGACGTATTTCGGCACCTCGGCCAAATTCATAGATTCCGTGCGCAAGGCTGGCCTCAAGCCGGCCCGCACGCATGATCTTTCCAGCGTGCGCACCATCTCCTCGACCGGCTCGCCGCTATCGCCGGAAGATTTCCGCTTCGTCTACGAAGGCATCAAGAAGGACGTGCATCTGGCTTCGATTTCCGGCGGCACCGATATCGTCTCCTGCTTCGTGCTCGGCGTGCCGATCGAACCGGTATGGACCGGCGAGATCCAGGGGCCCGGGCTCGGTCTTGCCGTCGATGTCTGGGACGATGACGGCCGGCCGCTCCGCCAGGAGAAGGGCGAGCTCGTCTGCACCAAGGCGTTTCCGGCGACGCCGCTCGGCTTCTGGAACGACCCTGACGGCAGGAAATACCGAGCCGCCTATTTCGAACGGTTCGACAATGTCTGGTGCCACGGCGATTTCGCCGAATGGACCGCCCATGGCGGCCTGATCATCCATGGCCGTTCCGACGCCACGCTCAATCCGGGCGGTGTCAGGATCGGCACGGCGGAGATCTACAATCAGGTCGAGCAGATGCCGGAAATCCTCGAAGCACTATGCATCGGCCAGGATTTCGAGAATGATGTTCGCGTCGTGCTGTTCGTGCGGCTGGCGGCAGGCGTCGATCTCGATGCCGAGCTGGAAAAACGCATCCGCGCGAAAATCCGCATCGGGGCGAGCCCGCGCCACGTGCCGGCCAAGATCGTCGCCGTCAGCGATATTCCGCGCACCAAATCGGGCAAGATCACCGAGCTCGCGGTACGCGACATGGTGCATGGCCGCGCCATCAAGAACAAGGAAGCGCTCGCCAATCCCGAAGCGCTCGAGCTGTTCCGCAACCTGCCGCAGCTTGCCGACTGACCCGGGATCCAAGGCGGGAGCCGTTTTGAGGTCTCAGGTATCGTTAACAAATTATCTCTTCGGAATTTACCTAGATTTCATGAGTGGTACACATTGGTAAATTTTCCGGCGTGCCGGTAAGGATTTGTTAAGGCCCGGCATCGATAGTCGTGCGTAACTTGAGGGAGAAATCCCGTTCCTCTTAGCCCCGAGAGGATCTGATTCGCTCAAGCCCCGTTGTGACAGCAATCCTATCATTCAAGGCGTCCTGTTGGACGCCTTTTTTCTTTGCGCAACCATAGCTAACCGGCGAGCACACGGGTCGAGGGAAAGGCGACTTCGACCAGGGTTCCCTCGCCGGGCGTCGAGTTGATGGTGAACCGGGCCCGGTTCGCTTCGACCATCGCCTTGGTCAGCGGCAGCCCAAGACCGGTGCCGTCGCCGCGGCCGCGCTTCAGCGCATTGATCTGCTTGAACGGCTTCAGCGCCTGCTCTATCTCGGACGGGCTCATGCCGATGCCGGTATCGCGCACGCGCATGACGACATCGCCGGAGAGTTCGTAGGCCGTCGACACGATAACCTGGCCGCCGGCCTGCGTGTAGCGGACGGCGTTCGACAGGATGTTGAGCGCGATCTGCCGAACGCTGCGCAGATCGGCCACCACTTCCGGCAGTCGTGAGGCGAAGCTGGAGCGGATGATGACGCGTTCCCGGTTGGCTTGCGGCTGCATCATCGCCACGGTTTCGGCCAGCGTGTCGTTAAGCGACACCGCCTCATAGGCCATCTCCTGCTGGCCGGCCTCGATTTTCGAAATATCGAGCAGGTCGTTGACCAGATCGAGCACGTGGTTGCCCGAACGGTTGATGTCGCGCAGATAGTCGCGATAGCGGTCATTGGCCACCGGTCCGAATTTCTCGTCGACCATCAGCTCGGAAAAGCCGATGATGGCGTTGAGCGGCGTGCGGATCTCGTGGCTGATGCGGGCCAGAAAATCGGTCTTCTGCGACGAGGCGCGTTCGGCGACCGCGCGCGCCTGGGTCAGGTCCTCTTCGGCCCGCTTCCACTGGGTGATGTCGCGCACCACTGCGCAGAAGCCGCTGTCGTTGGGCAGCCTGCCGATGGTCATGAACAGCGGAATGAAGCGCCCCTGCGCCTCGCGTCCGATCACCTCGCGGCCATCGTTCATCACGCTTGCAACGCCGGGCTCCGACAAACCCTCGAGATAGTCACGCGCCGCGCGCTGGCTTTCGATCGCAAACAGCGAGACGAACGGCTTGCCGGTCACCTCGTCGCTGTCGAAGCCGAACAGCGCTTCCGCCGGACGGCTAATTGAACGGATCGTTCCGTTACGGCCGATCAGCACAACGCCGTCGGTGGCGGTGTCGATGATGGTGCGCATTTCGGCAATGCGCGCCTTGAGCTCGGAAACATCCGGCTGCGTTTGGTCGTCGGCAGCGCCATGCGGAATGGCTGCTGCTTCGTCGTCGCCGGAACGGCGTACGACCAGCATCAGTGCCTTGCCGTTTGCCCAGGGGACGGAACGCAAAATTGCGTCGATCGGAAACTCCTGACCGTCGCGCGTCTTCAGCCGCAATGCGCGGTCGCCGCCCTCCGAACTGCCGTCGTCGGCATAAGGGTCGGCAAACAGCGCGCCGAGCCCGCCCGCCTCGTCCAGGGCGTTGAGCGTCGCATAGCCGGTCAAGCCGAGGAATTCGTCGTTCGCGTAGTGCAGTTGATCGCCGGAATGGATAAGCAACGGCACCGGCAGCTTGCCGAGGATCGAGGTATCCGGCCCCTTGTTGTCCGCTCCGGCAAACGCCGACGGCACGAAGCCGCCGAGTTTGAGCGGTGGTGCCTGCGGCCGCTCGACGGGCGGCACCTGGCCGGCAGCGTCGGCTGCGCTGTCCTCGGACCAATCCTCGCTGTCCTCGGCGTCACGGAAATCTTCGGCCGTCATGCTATCATCGTCGCCATCCCGCGGCGCTTCGGCGACGATCGTTCGACCGTCCGTGCTGGGCTCGTCGCCTTCCTGCGCTTCATCGCTGGGTTCGCGGTCGGCATAGTCGAGCAGCGATCCGGAAACAGGGCGTGTGACGGGTTCGCCGGCTTGCGCCTCTGCTACCGCCTCATCCGGCTGCTCGCTGTCGAGCCGGGCGAGGTCCTTCTGGTCCTCGGCATCGGCCTCGGGTGGTTCGGCGGCAGCCGCCTCGCTTTCCGGACCTGGTTCCGGCATCTCACCCTTGTCCGTCGGGCCGGCTCCTTTCAGCTTTGGCTCGTCGGCATTGCCGGCTGCCTCGACTTTCTCAACCGGCTTCTGCTTTCCGGCGCTGGGCTGTTCTTCGGCCGGGGTGCTGTCCTTCTTGAGACGCTCGCCAATCTCGCGAAACGCGCTGCGTTCCAGCGTCGACAGGCCCTTGTCGTTGGCCGGCTGCCGGTGCTCGGCCAGCCGGATCACCTTGTCGGCAAAGCGCCGCTCGGGCTTTGGCACGATGGTCAACGCCGGCACTTCGCCCCTGAACGGATCGGCGGGTTTCGGTGTCGCTGGGGCAGGTTCGACGGCTTCCGGCCCAACGCTCGCGGCGGGCTTCTCCTCGGCGACAAGGGCCATGCCGACGGCATCCGGATCGACCACCGCATCGCCGCTCCTGGCGACGCCAAAACCGCGAAAACCTTCGAAAACCCGGCTGCGGCTGTAAACCGGGAGCGCCGCCAGATCGACGGGTATCTTCAGATCGGTGCCGGCGACCGGCCACAGCACGGAGCGGCCGGACCAGGTGTCGCGCCGTTCGAGCAGGCCGGCAATCTCGCCAGAAGCATCGAGGCCATAGGCGGCCGAAACATCCTCGAAGCGGCGGCCGATCACGTCGGCGGCAGGCCTGCCGACAAGCTCGGCAAATTCCGGCGACAGGGCGCTGAACCGGCCCTCCGCGTCGGTACGCCAGACGAAACGCATGGGCGCGGCGGTGCGATCGATCGCCGAAGCGCGGCGTTCGGCCGGGGAGGCGGCTTTGGTGGCTTTTGCGGCGCTTTCCGGCGAAGTATCCGCGCCGGCCTGCGAAGCGTCCGGGCTGTTCTCGGCTTTGCCGGACGCAGCTGCCCCGGGCGGGACCTGCGCGTCGTCGCCGGCATTGAAGTACCAATGATCATGCTGCGTCGGCGTTTCGCCAACCGTGTGTTGATTGTCAGCCGCGTCGACAGCTTCGTGCTCCGCCGATGCTGAGGTGCCTTCCATCGCTGCAAGGTTGATCTCCGCCGCGCCCATCCTGGCGATTGGCGGCTCGTTGTCTTGGCCCGTCGGCTGGGGAAGATCGCCACCGCTCGGTGCCGCTGCTGCTTCGCTGCCGGTTTCCCCCCCGGCGCGCTCGCCATCAGGGGCCCCGCCGTCGAGCCGGTCCTCGTCGATCACCACCAGCAGATGCCGCTCGTCCGTCAGCCGGGCAAGGCCCGCCGGATAGGAGCTGGATCCACCCGGGACCAGGCGCTTGACGATGCGGTCGCTCTCGTTCGCCACGTCGGCGACAAGCGCGGCCAGCGTCTCAGGCCGGATGCCGAGTGCCGAAAAGCCGTCCGATGCGGCGTCGATATTGCCCTTGGCGTCGACAAAGGCGATGTAGTGGCCGTCTTCCGTAAAACCACCGATGGCGCGATCGGCGATCTCGGCCGCACTGCGCGAGCCGGTCTGCGCCGCCGGCAGCGCCAGCATGATTGCTTCCTCTCCATCGGGCATGGTCACTGCGCTGGCCAGGAAGCCGACCGCGCGGCTGGTCAGGCCGGTCGCCAGCCGAACCGTGATGGCACGGTCGCGGCCGATCTGCGGAAAACCGCTGGTTGCCATGATCTGGCGCCTGGCGATCAGCGGCAAACCTGCCGAGGCGCCGATGATCGCGCCGATGTCGGGATAGCCGAATACCGCTGCGCCGGGGCCGTTGGCCCAGATCACCTGCTCGAGATCTGCCGACAGAATAGCGATCGCGTCGCCTGCGGCGAAGCGCAGGCGGACCGCGTCGAGCACGGCGACATCGAGGAAGGAGTAGTTTTCAGCCGGCATGCGTTTGGCGACCCTCACAGAGCGGGCAATTTGCGGTTAACGCTTTGTTAATAAAAGCCGACGGCGCGAAGGTCCACAAGTCATAGCGTGCAACCAATGGAATCTCTAGGCGCGTGGTTAACGCCACGAACAAATAATATATGGTGCGATGCAACAAACATGTTGCAATGCACAAAAATTGCCTTTATATTGCCATGATACATGAACGAGACGGCTTTTCGTCAAAGCCGCTGCCGCTGAAAAGGATGGAAAATGTCCAGGAC
Organism: Mesorhizobium sp. M0136; assembly: GCF_040322515.1. Taxonomy (NCBI): domain Bacteria; kingdom Pseudomonadati; phylum Pseudomonadota; class Alphaproteobacteria; order Hyphomicrobiales; family Phyllobacteriaceae; genus Mesorhizobium; species Mesorhizobium sp. M0136. The sequence goes on along the minus strand of NZ_JAMYTP010000001.1, from coordinate 28,713 downwards.
CAAGACCGCTGAAACGATCGAAAACGTTGAATTCCCGAGCTTCGACGCTTCCAAGGCCACTGACCAGATCCGCGCTTTCGCCGAAAAGGGCGTCGAGCAGTCGAAAGAGGCCTATGCCAAGCTGAAGACCGGGGCCGAGGAGACCCAGAAGGCTCTGGAGTCGACCTACGAGACCGCCAAGTCCGTTTCCAGCGACCTGTCGCTCAAGACCATCGCCGCCCTGCGCGCCAATGCCGAAGCCGGCTTCTCGCATTTCGAAGCGCTGATCGGCGCCAAGTCGCTGTCGGAAGTCGTCGAGTTGCAGACCGCTTTCCTGCGCAAGCGCGTCGAAATGACCGTCGAGCAGGCCAAGGACTTCCAGGCGGTTGCTGCCAAGGCGGCCGAGGACGTATCCAAGCCGATCAAGACCGCCTTCGAGAAGGCCATGAAAGAAATCAAGATCGCCTAATATTTGCACATAGTCTAACGATGCATCAAAAGGTCGCATTTCGTCAGACAAATAGATGTGCGATATAGTCGTTCAAACGAATACCCGGCGAGTGGAACCTCCTCCCTCTGCTCACCGGGGTAACCAGCCAGCACCTCCTCCCGCTGGCTCGTAACAGGAAAAGGCCGGCACCTCCTCCCGCCGGCCTTTTCTTTGTCCGGCGGAAAATGACCCGATGCCGGAGCGAGCTTTTGCCTTGCCAAAAGCCTTGAATTAAACTCCGATAGCCCGTATGGACGCATCGCCGAACGACAGAGCGGGTCCCGAACGTTTCATCTCGATCCCGCTCTGGCAAACGTGCCGTTGTAGCTCAGATGGTTAGAGCGCCGGATTGTGGATCCGGAGGTCGCTGGTTCGATCCCAGCCAACGGTACCATCACCTTTCAGCCACACTTCTGACCGGCAAAATACTGCCAAAGCGGTCTTATGACCGGTCGCCTCACCGACGGGCCCGCGCCTGACGCGCGCCGCGCAGGTGGTCCACGAGGGCTCTCAGCTTCGGCGCGACATTCCGTCGGCTGGGGAAATAGAGATAGAAACCAGCAAACGGCGGGAAATAGCCGTCGAGGATTGGTACAAGCTCGCCGCGGTCGATCCAGGGGCGGAATGTATCCGCCATGCCGAACGTGATCCCGGCGCCTGCAACGGCCAGCCGGATCATCAGCCACATGTCGTTGGTCGTGATCTCGGGCGCAACCGCCACGTCGAATTCGCGCCCGTCCTCGCCAAACTCCCACCGATAGGGCGAAACTCCCGGCGCCGGCCGCCAGCCGATACAGCGATGAGCCACAAGCTCGCGCGGATGGGCGGGTGCTCCGAACTTTTCGAGATAGCGCGGGGCGCAGACGGCCATCTGCCGCTGATCGCCCGATACCGGCACGGCGATCATGTCCTGCTCAATCACTTCGCCGAGCCTGACTCCGGCATCATAGCCTTCGGCAACGATGTCGAATTCCTCGTCTGTCACCACGATGTCCAGATGCACCTCGGGAAACGTTTCTGCAAAGGACGCCAGCAACGGTCCTGACAGAAAGGTCTCTGCGATAGACGAAACCGCGATCCGCAGGCGGCCGCGCGGGCGGTCCAGAAACTCCGTGGTGGCTTCGACTGCCGCGTTCACGTCGGCGATCGCCGGTGCGACGCTCGCCAACAGGCGCTCGCCCGCTTCGGTCAGGTTGACGCTGCGTGTCGTGCGCTGCAGCAATGCGATCCCCAGACGCTGTTCAAGCCTGAGGATGCTTTGGCTGACCGCCGAGCGCGTCACGCCCAACCGGTCCGCCGCAGCGCGAAAATTGCGTTCCTCGGCCACCGTGACGAAGACGGCAATTGCATTGAGATCGATGTCCATTGGTTAGCAAGACTTATCTTAGAGCTTAACAATGGGCGGCTTATCGCGACAATGCCATGGCTCTATCTCTGTCGCAACGGCAAGAAGGCTTGATCCTCCCGATCCAAGCCGAAGCCGACCGACAAGGAGATATTCCATGACATCACTCCCTTCCTCCTGGGACCTGGATGGAAAAGTCGCCCTCGTGACCGGCGCGGCACGCGGCATCGGTCGCTGCACGGCGGAGCTGCTGCGTGCGCGGGGTGCCCGGATCGTGGCAAGCGATCTCAGCGACACCGTACGCGAATTGGAAGCCGAGGACGTGGCAACCCTGGTCGGGGACGGCGCCGACGAGGATCTGGCCCGACGCTCGGTCGAGCTCGCGGCGAAGCGCTTCGGACGCCTTGACATCGTCGTGAACAATGCCGGTCGCACGCTCAACAAACGTCTGACGGAGACCTCGGTCGACGACTACGACCGCATTCTGCAGATCAACGCGCGCGGCAGCTTCGTCACCGCCCGTGCCGCTGTGGAACTGATGGCCGCCGGTGGTGGCGGCGCGATCGTCAATGTCTCATCAATCTCGGCCGTCGCGGCCTTCGAGACGCAGGCGGCCTATGCCTCCTCCAAGGCGGCTGTCGCACAGCTGACCAAGGTAATCGCGATCGAATATGGGCGTATGGGCATTCGCTGCAACGCCGTTGCCCCTGGCGTGATCGAAACCGACATCATGGAAGGTGTGGTGGAGAATGGCCGGGAGATGCTGCGCAGCTTCGGCAATGCGCATCCGATCGGCCGGATCGGCCAGCCGCAAGAAGTTGCCGAGGCCATCGCCTTTCTTGCCTCGCCGGCATCCAGCTTCATCACCGGGGCGTTGCTTCTGGTCGATGGCGGCTACACCGCCCAGTGATCCCCTATAAAGCCGGCGCGCCGCGGGAGCTCATCCGCACGCCATCCCTTCACATCGTGAAATAAAAACCAAAAGGATCATCTACGATGACCATGAACAAAGTTGTTCTGATCACCGGTGCCTCCAGCGGCATCGGTGCTGGCATCGCCCGCGAACTTGGCGCGGCAGGTGCAAAGCTGATGCTCGGCGCGCGGCGCACCGACCGCCTTGAAGCGCTTGCGGCAGAAATCGAGGCGGCTGGTGGAACGGTTCGCGTGCGAGCGCTCGACGTCACCAGGAGGGCGGACGTCGCAGCATTCGCCGATGCCGCCCGGGCCGAATGGGGCCAGGTAGATGTCATCGTCAACAATGCGGGCATCATGCCGCTGTCGGCCATGTCAGCCATGAAGGTCGACGAGTGGGAGCTGATGGTGGACGTCAACATCAAGGGTGTTCTGTACGGCATCGCGGCGGTGCTGCCTGAGATGACGGCACGTGGCTCCGGGCATATTATCAATATCGGTTCCATTGGCGCACTGGCCGTCTCGCCCATGGCTGCCGTCTATTGCGCAACGAAATACGCTGTCCGCGCGATTTCCGATGGGCTCCGCCAGGAGAGTGACGATATCCGGGTAACCTGCATTCATCCCGGCGTGGTGGAAAGCGAGCTGGCGAACACGATCTCCGACGAAGCCGCTGCCGCCGCCATGAAAACCTGGCGTGCTATTGCCCTGCAACCCGATGCCATCGCCAAGGCAGTGCGCTACGCAATCGAACAGCCCGACGATGTCGACGTCAACGAGATCGTCGTGCGTCCGACGAAGGCGGCGCATTGATGCCATCCACTTTGAGCGCAGTGCTTACGGGGATTGCCCTTGCTGTAGCTCCAACCGGCCTGACCCTTCCTTCAACTCCAATCCTTGCAGAGGAACCAATGACGCAGCAAGATCATCCTTACGTCGGACTTTGGGTCACCGAGGATCGCCATATCAGGCACGAACTCCTGCCGAACGGCCGTTATGACGAAGGGCGTGGTGACCGCGAGAGCGCCTATCAGGGACGCTACGAAGTGCAGGGCAACCACATAGAATACTGGGACGATACGGGCTTCACCGCGGATGGTGAGTTCGTCGAAGGCGTCCTCTATCATGCCGGCATGATCCTTTACCGCCAGCGGTAGAGAGCCACCCTGAGACAAGCACTTCAGGGCTCCACAAGACGCTATTGCATGCCTTGCATAACGCGCTCGGCAGCTTGCACTGCAAGGCCGGTCACACCACATCTCTCCCAGCAAGCGCGGCGGAAAGAAGCAGGACCGCGAGCAGAGTCGACATTGCAAATGGTTGTCACTATATAGCGGCGGCTTTGACGGCTCGCCTTTTACGTCGTGCCAGCGAGAGCGCGGTAAATGTGCTAGCTATTGTGACATCTATTGTGATCTAAAACGGCTTGAAAACCGAAAAAAAGCAAATAGAAACAATAGCGCGGGTCGAACGAGTTTCCTCGAGAGAATCAGTCCTCAAGAACTAGAACGTGCTCCTTGAACCCTCCATTCCCTTTAGCTCTGTGGACCTCGGACAAGTTCGGCTTGCCGGGCGAAGCCGACTCGGCTCGAATGGCAGCACGCATCTTTTCGAAGATGCCGACGTTTATGATTACCAATCGGCATAGCCGCTAGGGAAACAGCAGTATGAGTGAACACGCGATCGAGTTCTTGCGCGGGTGGATTGGCGAAAAAGTCCACTGCCAGCCCTCGCCAGCCAGAATCGAGAAGCAGGCGGAGACCCTCGCCAGGGAATGCGCGGCCAAGGCTGCCGAAGCCGGCATACCCCTGGAGGATATTCAGGAAGAGGTCGGCGACATTCAGGAGCTCATTGCTTCGAGGCTCGAAGAGGCGGCCGAGGCCGAGCAGGACGAGCAGAATTCCAATAAGTCTGCCGGCTGACGGACCGCCTCCGGCAAAACCTGCCGGGCGAACATTGCCTGTCTGATGCGGTTGCGCGGTCTCATCGCCGCGCAGCTTTGCCAAATCTCTCCTTAAGCCACCCTTGCGGCAATGCCGGCACGAAATTGCCGTCGCGCCCGGTCATGTCTTCATTGGCGACCAAAGCATTGAGGATTGCTTCCTCCACGCTCTGGATGACGGCGTCGAAGAACGGGTTGATGTCGGCATCCGGTATGTAACCCGCGCTGGCCAATTTGCCGGCCGCGCCGCGCGCCGCGTCAGCATTGGCCGTGCTGAACGCCAGAAAGATATCGCCGGACGAATTGTATCCATAGCCGCCGGTCAGCGCGACGCCGAGCGGCACGCGTTTCGCCAGCCGTTTCAACTGGTGCGGCATGAATGGCGCATCGGTAGCGACGATCGCGATGATCGAGCTCTTTTCGGCTCGCGGCGTGTTGTCCCGGATCGCCGGTTCGGCGAGTTCCGCTCCGGCCCTGATGCCACGGATGACGAGGTTTCGCCTTGCACCGAAATTCGACTGGACGAAGCAGCCGATCGTGAAACGCTCTCCGTTCCAGTCGACGCTGCGCGAGGATGTGCCGGACCCTGCCTTGAAGCCGAAGGTGATCATGCCTGTGCCGCCGCCGACGCTGCCCTCTTCGATCGACCCGCTTTCAGCCGTATCGAGCGCGGAAAACACATGCTCGAAGCTCAAATGATGGCCGTTGATGTCGTTGAGAAAGCCGTCATAAGTCTCGCCCGCCACCGGCAGCGCCCAGGCGCTGTCGAGCGCGTGCGGCAGCACCGTCTACATCCAGCGCAACGTTGCGTCGCGGCTGACGCCGCAGGAATGCGTGTTGGTGATGGTGATGGGAAGATTGAACGCTCCGAGCTCCTCTATCAGATGTGAGCCGGTCAGTTCGCCATTGCCATTGGCGCTGAACACGCCGGCGAACGCCGGGACGGCCAACTCGTCTCTGGGCCTTGGCAGGATCGCGGTCACGCCGGTGCGTACCGGACCCTTGCCGACAACGAGCGGCCCGTCCCCTGAGATCAGCGTCGTATAGCCGACCGTCACGCCGGGCACATCGGTGATGGCATTGAAGCGGCCTGGGGTGCCTTCGAATGGGATATCGACGGCGCGTGCACGCAGTTTGCCCGAGGGCGTCGTAAGATGTGGATCGGTCATTTCTTCCTCAGAAAAGCGCCTTGGTCTTCCTCAGAAAAGCGAGCCTTGGCCGCCCGGCGCCTTGAGCTTGGCTGCCGACTTGGCAATCGCCTTCGGCCGCGCCGTGCCACTGATGGCGACGGCATCGGCGGTGCCGTCGGCGAACTCCAGCGAAAGCGCCATTCCCGACACGACCTCCGCCGAACGCTTGACCACCGCGCCGTCCGCATCCTTGACCAGTGCGAAGCCTCGCGCCAGCACGGCCTTGTGCGACAGCGTCGCCAGCAATCGATCGGCCTGCGTCAGTTTTCCACGCAGACGGTCCAGCCGCCGCGAAATCGCCTGGTCCTGCCGCCATGCCAGTGCCAGCAGGGCATCGCCTCGCAGTTTCTGCCGTCTGGCGATCGGCGCCGGTGACAGTCTGGCGGCCGTGCGCGAAAACCGTGCCCGACGCTCGCGCACGATGGCGAAGAACGCCGCTTGCGCTCGGGCGAGGTCGCGGCGGGTCAGTGTGCGGGCTTCGTTCATGCGCCGCGACAAGGTCGCCGGTGTCAGACGCTGGCCCAGAAGCCTGGCCCGCTTGCGCTCGACGCTGACCGACAGCGCCCGGCCGAGCCGGCTCGTCGCCTCGCCGAAGCGCCGCCGGGGCAGCGCCAGCAACTGGTCGGGCGAGGGCAGCGCCCGGGCGGCTGCGCGCGCCGCCTGCCGCTTGCGTTCGAAATTGCGCGACAGTGCGGTCTTCAACCGCGCGCCAAGGCCGGCAAGCGTCGCTTCGAGATCGACTTTGACCGGCACGGCGATCTCGGCGGCGCCTGTCGGCGTCGGCGCCCGCACATCCGCTGCCAGATCGATCAGCGTCCAGTCGGTCTCGTGGCCGACCGCGGAAATCACGGGAATACCCGAAGCGGCGACGGCCCGGGCGAGCGCTTCGTCGTTGAAGCCCCACAGATCCTCCAGGCTGCCGCCGCCGCGCGCCACGATCAACAGATCGGGCCGCGCGATGGCGCCGTCCCAAGGTAGTGCATTGAAGCCGTTGACGGCAGCGGTCACTTCCGCGCCCGCCGTCTCGCCCTGCACCCGCACCGGCCAGACGAGCACATGCAGCGGGAACCGGTCCTTGATGCGGTGGATAATATCGCGGATCACCGAACCTGTTGGCGAGGTGACCACGCCGATGACGCGCGGCATGAACGGCAGACGCCGCTTGCGGGCCGCGTCGAACAGCCCTTCGGCCTGCAGCCGGCGCTTGCGCTCGTCCAGCAGCGCCATCAGCGCACCGGCACCGGCCGGCTCGAGATTGTCGATGACGATCTGGTAGTTGGATTTTCCGGGATAGGTGGTGAGCCTGCCGGTGGCGATCACCTCCATGCCTTCCTCGGGACGGAATTTCAGCCGGGTCATCGTGGTCTTCCACACCACGGCATCGAGCCGCGCTCGATCGTCCTTCAGGCAGAAATAGGCATGGCCGGAGGAATGCGGTCCGCGATAGCCGGAAATCTCGCCGCGCACTCGTACATTGCCGAAGACGTCCTCGACCGTGCGCTTCAGCGCGCCGGAAATCTCGCTCACCGTATACTCGGTGGCGTTGGTGCGTGATTCGGGTGCTGCGTCGCTCATCGGCCGATTGGGGAACGGTTGTTGGCCGCCGTCAAGGCGGCCGTGTTCGATGTCGGCCCCAATCGCGCGATCACCAGCCCGGCAGGATCTGGTTCGGCTTGGTCCGCTTCATCTTGGCGAAGGCGAGGGCGGCGAAATCGAACGTGCCGGTCTCCTCGCCGAGTGGCACGGAAATATTGTCGAGGCTCTCCGAAATGTGGCGCGCAAGCGCGTCGACGATCTCCGGCCGCGAGGTCTGGCCGCGCATGATGCCGATGCGGCAATCAGGCAGGGCGCCGAAACCGTCGGCCTCGCCCAGCACCCGCATGCCGGGCCGCAGCGCGCATTCCGGCAGCACCGAGATCGCCAGGCCGGAAAGCACCGCCGCGGCGATGACGGTGGCAGAGAAGCTGGTGAACAGGATGCGGTAGTCGCGGTTCTGCTGGTCGAGCACGTCGGCGGCCGCCCGCCGCCAGATGCAGTTCGGCCGGCCGAAGGCCATCGGCAGGATCGGCTGCTCATGCGTCGCGTGGTTGGCCGAGGTAACCCACAGCAGCGGTTCGCGCCGCACCACTTCCGACTGGCCGCGCGCGTCATTGTGCGTCACCAGCGCCAGGTCGAGATTGCCGCGCTTGATGTGTTCGACCAGTCCCGGCGTCGGTTCGCAGATAACGGTCAGTTCGACATGCGGGTTGGAGCGGGCAAACCGCGCCATGATCTCTGGCAGGAAGCGATCGGCATAGTCATCCGGCGTGCCGATGCGGATGGTGCCTTCGAGCCGGCGGTCGTCGAAGGCGGCCAGTGTTTCCTTGTTGAGATAGAGCAGCCGCCTTGCGTAGGAGAGCAGTCTATCGCCTTCCTCGGTCAGCCTGTTGGTGCGGCCGTCTCTTTCGAACAGCGGCTTGCCGATCCGTTCCTCCAGCCGCCGCATCTGCATCGACACCGCCGACTGGGTGCGATGCACCGCTTCCGCCGCGCGGGTAAAGCTGCCGGTGTCGACAATCGAGATGAAGGTCTGCAACTGATCGAGATCGAGCGGCGCTTTCATTGGCCTAATCCATCATTGATGCTGATGCTAAAGATTAGAAACATTCGTTGGATTAATCAATCGGGCCATGGCAAATTCCGATTTGTCCACATGAACGCATGTGAATCGAAGCCGGAACGGCCGCTGTTGCCAGCGCCCGATCGACCGGTTTCGCCCGTTCGAATGTGAAGGAGACCGACATGGCTACGTTTGATTTCGCTACCGAGACCTCGCGCATCACCTCGCGTCCGGCCGTTGCGACGCGCGTGGCCAATGCCGCTGCCAATGTTTACCGCGCCTGGAAAAACCGCCGCGCCTTTTATCGCCTCGGCGAGATGTCGGATGCCGAGCTCGCCGACATCGGCCTGACCCGCGCCGACCTGCACGTCGCTGTCGGTGTACCCTTTGGCCGAGATCCGACAGAAAGGCTTCGCGTCATCGCCATCGAGCGCGCCGAAACGATCGAGGATCTTGCCCGCAAGGTGGTGTGATCGCACAAATTCGCGATTTTGGTCGCATTGAACCTCTTGAGGCACGACGCCACCAAGTTACGCAGGCTCCCCACTCCCTGCCGGATCCCCCCGGCCAGCCTGCGCGCTGCCCGGTCCTCCCAGGACCGGGCTTTCTTTTTTGGGCGGCACTGATGATTGCTTGCCGGTGTCTGGTCTAGCGCCGGCCCATGCCTTGCTTGAACTGGTCGAAGATCGACTCCATGCCTTTCTGGTAGTCGTCGCGCTGCTGGGCGCCTGTCTCGAACATTTTGCCGAACAGGTCGTCGAACGGATTTCTCGGCCTGCCGCTCGGATTGGCCTGCGGCTGCGGCGCCTGGGGTTGCTGCGGCGCCTGACGCGGCTGAGACTGTTGTGCGCCACCGCCGAACATGTCCTGCAGTACTTTGCCGAGCGGATTGTCACCATAAGGGTTCTGTGTCTGCTGGGGTTGGTTCTGCGGCTGCTGTGGCTGTGGTGCACCGCCGCCGAACATATCCTGCAGCACCTTGCCGAGCGGATTGTCACCATAAGGGTTCTGTGTCTGCTGCGGCTGGCTTTGGGGCTGCTGCCCGCCGCCGAACATGTCCTGCAACACCTTGCCCAGCGGGTTGTCGCCGTAAGGGCTCTGCGTCTGTTGCGGCTGCTGCCCGCCGAACATATCCTGCAGCACCTTGCCGAGCGGGTTATCCGTGGGGGCCGCAGGCTGAGGGGTCGGTGCCTGGCTGCCGCCGCCCGCCTGCCGCATCATCTGCTCGATGAGTTCGCCGAGCGGATTGCCGCCACTGCCTGCCGCATGCATCTGTCCGCCTAGCTGGTTGGTGGTCTGCTTGAACAGCCCGCCCATCATCATCGAGGCGATTGCCGGCAGCATCTGCTGCAGCACCTGCTGGCTGACGCCACTCGCCTGCGCGGCCTGGTTGGCAACGGCCCGCGACAGGTCCTTCGAGCCGAACAGATGGCCGAGAATGCCGTTGCCCTCATCGAGGCCCTGCGGCGAGAAAGCCCGGCTTGCATCCTCGAAATATTTGGCGTGCTGGCCGCTGGCCATCGCCGTCATGAAGGAGCCGAGCCCGTAAGGGTCCGCCGTGTTGCGCTTGAGCCCCTGCGAAAAGGCCGGCAGCAGCGCCGCGACCGCCGCCTGCGTCTGCTGCTGCGACAGCCCGAACTGCTGGGCCAGCGCCTGCATGCCGTTGCCGTTCTGGGCCTGTGCCAGAATATCGAACAAGGAAGGCATTGTTTTCTCCTCCGGGAAAATCCTCGTTGGAGAAGCCTAGTTCGTTTCCATCACTGATTGAAGCGAATTTGCCGGACCGTGGCTCATGCGGACAGGGAAGCGTTAATACGCGTATTCCATGAATACCGGCTCGATCGAGCCGCCCCAGCGTGTGTGGTAGGCGGAGAGCATCTCCTCGGCGCTGGTCGTGCCGCGCGCGACGACCTCATCCAGCGTGTTGAGGAACGAGGTCTCGTCGTAGCCGTCGCGGTTCTTGCGGCCACGGTTCTTCAGTCCCATGCGCGAGATGACGAGCACGTCGCGGGCGATCTCGCGCAACGTCGTGTTGCGGAAGGGCGCCGAAATGCCCTGTTGCGGCACCGCGTTGCGCATCGCCAGCACTTCGTCATAGCTCCAGCTCGAGGTCAGCGCCTCGGCCGCGTCGAGCGCTGCCGCGTCGTAGAGCAGCCCGACCCAGAAGGCCGGCAGCGCGCAGATGCGCCGCCACGGCCCGCCATCGGCGCCGCGCATTTCGAGAAAGCGCTTCAGCCGCACGTCCGGGAACAGGGTCGACAGATGGTTCGCCCAGTCGCCCATCGTCGGCAGCCCGTCCGGCAGTTCGTTACGGGCAGCGCCCGCCATGAACTGGCGGAAGGTGATGTGAGTCATGTCATGGTACTGGCCGTCGCGGATGACGAAATACATCGGCACGTCGAGCGCCCATTCGACATAATCGGCAAAGCCGAAATCGGGCGAGAAGCAGAATTCGAGGAGGCCGGAGCGCTGATTGTCGGTGTTGCGCCAGATCTCGCCGCGCCAGCTCTGCAAGCCGTTCGGCCGGCTTTCGGTGAAGGGCGAGTTGGCAAACAGCGCCGTCGACAGTGGCTGCAATTTCAGCGACACCTGCATCTTGCGGCGCATGTCGGCTTCGCTCTCGAAGTCGAGGTTCACCTGGATCGTGCAGGTCCGGTACATCATGTCGAGGCCCTTGGTGCCGACCTTGGGCATGTAGCGCGTCATGATCTCGTAGCGCGATTTCGGCATTTTCGGCGTCTCGGCCAGCGACCATTTCGGGCTGCCGCCAAGGCCGAGAAAACGAATGCCCATCGGTTCAGCGATCTCGCGCACCTGCGCCAGATGCGCATTGCCTTCGCGGCAGGTCTGGTGGATCGTCTCCAGCGGCGCGCCGGACAGCTCGAACTGGCCGCCTGGCTCCAGCGAGATCGCGCCCTGACCGGTCGGCTCGACCAGTCCGATGATGCGGCCGGCATCCATGATCGGGTCCCAGCCGAGTTTGTCCTGCATGCCTTCGAGGATGGCGCGGATGCCGCGCTCGCCGCCATAGGGCACCGGGGCATTGCCGTCGACATAGAACGGGAATTTCTCGTGCTCGGTGCCGATGCGCCATTTGTCGCGCGGCTTGTTGCCTTCGGCCAGGTGCTCGACGAGTTCGTCGACGCCTTCGATCGGCCGGAAATCGGTGGTATCGCGCGCCATAATAGCCCTCCGCACATGACCCCGAAAACCGGCTTCGATTTTCTGAAGGGATCAGGTGCCCAATCAAATGCTACAGCGTCCTTTGCGCGTCCGAAAGGACACGCGGCCACTGCCGGCGCTAGATGGACGAAATGTCAGTAGCCGATCAAGCGAAAAATCCTGAGCCAGAGGGTAACGGGAATTGATCACCAATCGCCGATTGTCGCCTGGATCAGCGCCAGTGCCGCCACCGCCGCCGTATCCGCTCGCAGGATGCGCGGCCCGAGCGGAATGGCGGTAACGAAGGGCAGCGCTCTCAGCATCCTGCGTTCCTCGTCGGAAAAGCCGCCCTCAGGCCCGACCAGCAGACCGAGCTTTCTCTCCCGCACCGCCTGCAATGCCGGCAGGGGATTGTTGGTTGATGCATCCTCGTCGCAGAAGATCAGCCGCCGCTCGCGGTCCCAACCCGCCAGCAGGCGCTCGAATTTTTCCGCTTCGCGCAGCTCCGGCACCGCCAATATGCCGCATTGCTCGGCCGCCTCGACGACATTGGCGCGCAGGCGCTCGATACCGGGTTTTGCCACTTGCGTGTGCTGGGTGATGACCGGCTGCAGGATGCCGGCGCCCATCTCCACCGCCTTTTGCACGAGGTAGTCGAGCCGCCCTTGCTTCAGCGGCGCGAAGCAATAGACGAGATCGGGCAGCGGCGGCTGCGGCCGCTGCAGCTTCATCACCTTCAGGCGCAACGCCTTCTTCGACTTCGCGGCGATCGCCGCCGACCATTCGCCGTCGCGCCCGTTGAAGACCAGAATTTCGGCGCCTTCGCCGAGCCGCAGCACATGCGAGAGATAATGGCTCTGCTGCTGGCCGACGTCGAACTCGATATCCGGTCCAAGTTCGTCCGGCACGAATAGCCGCTGCATCTTGTAATTGGCGCGCATCGCCGAGGAATGGGCGAGGCCGTCGCCGGCGTCAAGCCTCCGCGCTGGCGTGCCAGACAGGTCTGTAGCCACGCTTCAGCACGGAAACAGTTGTCGCCGGCGTGAGCATGCCGATTGGACCGTCGGCAAAATCGCCGAATCCCACCGGATCGCCATAGCCGCCGAAACTCCAGGGCAGCGCGGCGCCGTCAAACAGGGCGTACGCCCTGTTTCCTGACGAGATCATCGTGCCGTCCGGCAAGTCCGCAAGCGCCTCCGGTTTCAGTCGCGGCGCCCGCCCGCCCGATGCCAGGCGCTCCTTGTGCAGGCGCTTGTCGAGCTGCGGCGCGCGTGGCTCGGCAAGGCCGAAGGCATCGCCGAAGCGCTGGACAAAATCCCTGGCCCGCTCGCGCCGGCAGAAGAAGCAGGGCCGGTGCCCGGCGGCAAGTGCCGTCACCTCGTCGAGGAAAAACAGCTCGGTCCAGCCGGCCTTGCCGCCCAATTGGTCGTCGCTTTGCCGGTTGCGCCCCATCGGCTGGCGCCGCACGTCGCCGTATTCGCAGACACAGATGATCCAGGCTTGCAGCGCCCAGCGCTTCTTCAACAGCGTTCTCGTCTCGGGGTCGTGAATGATGCCGCGATTGCCCATGAACAGGCCGCGCTCCGGCACGGCATGGATGGCGCCGAACGGGTCGACCCGGTTTTGCAGTGGCATAGGCGTTCCCTGTTGGCTGCAATGCTGACGCCATGATATCGCTCGCTGCATCAATTTCATGTCAGCAGGTTTCGATGCGGGTCTTGGTCGTCCAGAACTTCGACAATGAGGGCCTTGGCCAGATCGGCGCGGCGCTTGTCGAGGCGGGCGCCTATATCGACCTGCGCCGGCCGTATCGCGGCGACGCGCTGCCGCAAGATAGCGGCTGGCATGACGCCATGGTGGTGCTCGGCGGCGCCCAGAATGCGCTGGACGACGAGCTCTGCCCTTATTTCCCGGGCCTGCTCGATCTGACGCGCAACTTTGCCGAGAGGGATCGCGCGGTGCTCGGCATCTGCCTCGGCAGCCAGTTGGTCGCGCGCGCCTTTGGCGGCGAGAACCAGATAGGCGGTGCCTCGGAGTTCGGCTGGCACGAGGTCGCGCTCACCGCGGCGGCGCAGGCCGATCCGGTGCTTGCCTCCTTGCCTGAAAAATTCCCGATCTTCCAATGGCACGACGACACCTTTGTCTTGCCCGAGACTGCCGTGCGGTTGGCCGGCAATGCCGTCGCCGAGAACCAGGCGTTCCGCATCGGCCGCGCCATCTACGGCTTCCAGTTCCATTTCGAGGCCGACAGTCCGATGGTGCGCGACTGGAGCACCTCCTTCGCACCGCTGATCGCCGAGCGGCATCCTGAATGGGCGGGCCGGCTCGACGATGAAATGGCCCGCAACGGACCGCAAGCCGATGCCGCCGGCCTGGCCATCGCCCGCGCCTGGGTGGCGACCATCTGACGGCTCATACAGCCAACGTATTTGGGGACGTTGCATATTTGGCACGCGGCGGCAAATCCGCCGGGGATAACGCGTTTCATCCTTGGCCTGTGTCAGTCCGCCAGCCTAAAAGGCGCCCGCTCTGCATCTTGCGTGCAACCGCGATGAACCTTTCCTGTGACCCGCGCGACACACCGCCGATACAGAACATGCCTAGAAGCGCGAAACCGTCAGACATTTGCGACGTATTTCGCGTTTCAACGCATTGGTAACCCGCTCGTGCATAGATGCAGAAAGCTCAACAAGAGATGACGTCCGTGAAAGCAGCCTTTTTGTCCTTTGCCATGTTGTCGGCCATCGTCTTGTGCGGCCTCGGCATTTATTCCGCCGACGCGGCCAACAACCACAATGCCGTCGACGGCTACGGCGTCACCGCCGCGCTTCGCTAGACCCTCTGCACATAACCTCGCGCCTTACCTACGCCCGCTCACCCGTCACCGTCAGGATCCGTTTCTCCGCGCCGTCCACGACGAGCGCGGTGAGGTTTCCCGAGTGCCAGGCGAGGGTGTCGACATTGACGCGGTTGCCGGTGATCTCGGGCTTGGCTACCGGCGTATGGCCGTGCACCACGATCTTGGGATGAAGGCCGGTGTGGTCGTGGAAGACCTCGCGGATCCAGATCAGGTCCTGCGGGCTCTGGCTTTCCAGCGCAATGCCGGGCCGGATGCCGGCATGACAGAAGAAGAAGTCGCCGAATGTCACTGAAAAGGCCAGCGAGCGCAGGAACTCGACATGGTTCTGCGGCACCGCCTCGACCAGCGCGGCGTGCCCTTGCCGCAATGCCGCATCGGCGCGGCCAAACCAGGCGCTGCTGCCACCGAGCGACACTCCATAGGATAGCGCCGTCTGGATGCCGCCATAGCGCATGAACAGGCCGTCCGGGTCGGGGACATCGAGAAAATCGAGGAAGCCGAGATCATGATTTCCGGCCAGCATCAGGTGACGCGGATCGCGTTTTTGCGCGTCGATCAGGAAATCGATGACGCCTTTGGAGTCCGGACCCCGGTCGACATAGTCGCCGAGATGGATCACGCGCCAATCGGCAGTGGGCTTCCTCTCCAGCTCGCCCTCGATCCGGCGGTGCATGGCGGTCAGCAGGTCAAGCCGACCGTGCACATCGCCGATCGCATAGAGGCGCATACCTTCCGGTCCGCGCGCTTCGAAAAAATTGATGCCGGGCTCCGTCAATGCCTGCGTCGCCTCCGTGATCATGCCGTCACAGGACTTTAGCGCCGGAGCTGATCCTTGCCCATGTCGGTGACCAGACGCTTTCCGCACAGTGCCAGCGTTATGTCCATCTCCTTGCGGATGATTTCCAGCGCCTTGGTAACCCCTTCCTTGCCGAGTGCGCCGAGGCCGTACAGGAAAGGGCGGCCGATATAGGTGCCCTTGGCGCCGAGGCACAATGCTTTGAGCACGTCCTGGCCGGAACGGATGCCGCCGTCCATGTGCACCTCGATCGTGTCGCCGACGGCGTCGGCGATCTCTTCCAGCGCCATGATCGACGACGAGGCGCCGTCGAGCTGGCGGCCGCCATGGTTGGAAACGATGATCGCGTCGGCGCCCGTCCTGGCCGCCATCAGCGCGTCTTCCTTGTCGAGTATGCCTTTCAGGATCAGCTTGCCGCCCCAGCGCTCCTTGATCCAGGCGACGTCCTTCCACGACAGATGCGGATCGAACTGCTCCTTCGTCCAGGACGACAGCGAGGCGAGGTCGCCGACGCCCTTGGCATGGCCGACGATGTTGCGGAAGCTCCGGCGCTTGGTCCCGGCCATGCCGACGCACCAGCGCGGCCTGGTCGCCATCTGCCAGAGGTGCTTCGGCGTCATCCGCGGCGGCGCCGAAAGCCCGTTGCGGATGTCCTTGTGGCGCTGACCGAGGATCTGCAGGTCGAGCGTCAGCACAAGCGCCGAACATTTCGCCGCTTTTGCACGGTCAATCAGATCGAAGACGAAGTCCTTGTCGCGCAGCACGTAGAGCTGGAACCAGAACGGCTTACTGGTCACCGATGCGACATCCTCGATCGAGCAGATGCTCATCGTCGACAGCGTGAACGGCACGCCGAATTCTTCCGCCGCCTGCGCCGCTAGCATCTCGCCGTCCGGATGCTGCATGCCGGTCATGCCGGTCGGCGCCAGCGCCACCGGCATCGTCACTTTCTCGCCGATCATGGTCGATTCCAGCGAGCGGTTGTCCATGTCGACAAGCACGCGCTGGCGGAACTTGATCTTCTGGAAATCCTCTTCGTTGGCGCGGTAGGTGCTTTCGGTCCAGGCGCCGGAATCGGCGTAGTCGAAGAACATCTTCGGCACGCGGCGGCGCGCCAGGTCCTTGAGGTCGGCGATGGTGAGAATGCTGCTCATGGATCTTTTTCCGCTGGTTCTTCGCTGGTTCGTCGTTGGATTTTCTGGGCGGGGCTTACGACGGTTTTCTCGCCGCCTCACCGTCACCGGGCTCGGAGCGTTGCCTGAGCCTCAGCCGCGACACGCGCTGCCAGTCGCCGCTGCGCTCGGCCTCGGCCATCGATCGTTCGACGTAGGAGATGTGGTCCATCGCCGCCTGCCGCGCCGCAGCCGGATCGCCGGCCTTGACCGCCGCATAGATTGCCCGGTGCTGCGAAAGCAGCGCCTCGCGCGCGCCCGGCACGTTGAACACCAGCCGCCGGTTCTGGAACACGCCTTCCGACAGCAGCCGATAACAGGAGCGCAGCGTGTGCAGCAGGATGATGTTGTGCGCGCATTCGCAGATCGCGTGATGGAACTCGATGTCGATTTCCGCCTCGTCGTCGAAATTGGCGGTCCGGTGCGCCTCGTCCATGCGCGCCATGATGCGGTCGAGCAGCGCCAGATCGTCCGATGTGGCACGCCGCGCCGCATATTCGGCAGCCACCGCCTCGATCTCGCGGCGGTACTCCAGATAGTCGGTCACCGCCTTGCGATGCATCGAGATCAGGTCGGTCACCGGCTTGGTGAACAGCTGGCCGATGACATCGGCGACATAGGTGCCGCCGCCTGGCCGTGTCGTCAACAGCCCGCGCCCTTCCAACGCTTTCAAGGCATCGCGCAGGATGGGCCGCGACACCTCGAACTGGCGCGCCAGCTCGCGCTCGCCCGGCAGCCGGTCGCCGGTGCGCAGCACGCCTTCGAGGATCAGGCTCTCGATCTGCTGCACCACCTCGTCGGCGGTGCGCGAATGCTCGATCCGGGAGAAAA
Source organism: Mesorhizobium sp. M0136 (assembly GCF_040322515.1). Lineage (NCBI taxonomy): Bacteria > Pseudomonadati > Pseudomonadota > Alphaproteobacteria > Hyphomicrobiales > Phyllobacteriaceae > Mesorhizobium > Mesorhizobium sp. M0136. The sequence continues at coordinate 11,435 of NZ_JAMYTP010000001.1, read as the reverse complement.
TGTCGCTCAAACGGGGTGCCTGGGGGTTGAACCGAAGTCGCGCAAGATAAAGCCAGCGTCGCCAACTGGTCAAATTATTTATCCAATTCGCCGGGGCCGGGCCCGTTCACTGCCGCGGCTTCATATCAGCGTAAGCTAAACTGGCCGTTTGCGTCCTCTGGTGATTGCCTCTAGAGCAATTCCAGGAAAAGTGTGAAACGGTTTTTCGTCCGGAATTGCGCAGAATCAAAGAGATAGAGCGGTTCGGCGTTTCCGTGAACAAGAGAGACATCATTGCCAAAAAGGGCTCAGAGAAGCCCGGGGGACCAGCCGTGCCAGACGCCGACCCGTCCAACCTTGAATTCCAGCTGCGCGCCAAAGCCGTGGGCGGCACCGTCATGGGCTTTCCGGCGCATGAAGGTCGGCCGGGCGCCCTCGGCGAGGTCCACGCCCGGCCGCATCCGCTGGTCGAAAAGCCGCGCGTGCTGGTGCAGCTTTCCTTCATGACCGAAGCTGGATCCGGCGTCGATCAGGCCGTGCTTTCCGAATTGTCGCGACGCCTCGGTATCGCCGCGCCCGACCCCCACGCCCGCCACCACGCGATGAAATGGGGCAAGGGCTCGCTGCGCTGGGAACGGCACACGGAGTTCTCGACCTACCTCTGGGAAGGACCGCTCGCCGAAAACGGAAGAGGGCAAGAAGACACACCCTTCGGCAACGGGTTTTCGCCGCCGGGAACGGTGATTTCCGGCATCAGGCTGGAAATCCGCAAATGGACGCCGGCGAACGAGAGGCTGATCGCCGCCTTCGACCCGACCAGCCTGTGCTACTCGCTGGTCGAGCGCGGCAACGCCGCCATCGTCACCGATTTCCGCCAGGACGGCGACGGCTTGACCCGCATGCTGGTGCTCGACCGCGGCCTGACCCCGGCGCGCACCGGGGCACTGTCACAGCGGCTGATCGACATCGAGACCTACCGCACGCTGGCCATGCTTGGGCTGCCGCTGGCGCTGACGCTGTCCGGTCGCGCCCGCCGCATCGAAGACAGGCTGGCGCAGACCACCTTGGAAATGAAGGTCGCCGAGACCCGCGACAGCCAGACGCTACTTGCCGACTTGACCGAACTGGCCGCCGAGCTGGAGGCCGATGCCGCCTCCAGCCTCTACCGCTTCGGCGCCAGCCGCGCCTATGACGGCATCGTCCGCGAACGGCTGGAAGCGCTCGATGAAGAGGCGGTGCCCGGCTACGACACCTGGGGCGGTTTTCTGCAGCGCCGCGTGGCGCCGGCGATGCGTACCTGCCGTTCGGTCGAGGAGCGTCAGGCCAACCTGTCGACGAAGCTCACCCGTGCTACCACGCTGCTGCGCACCTGGGTCGACGTCGAGGTCGAGAAGCAGAACCGCGATCTCTTGGCATCGATGAACAATCGTGCCCGCCTGCAATTGCGGCTGCAGCAGACGGTGGAGGGCCTCTCGGTCGCCGCTGTCTCCTACTATGTCGTCGGGCTCATCGGCTACGTCGCCAAGGGCGCCTCGATCTTCGGCCATGCCTTTGCGCCGGAAATGGTCACCGCCGCCTCGGTGCCGCTCGCCGTCGTGCTCGTCTGGTGGGGCGTGCGCCGCGTCCGCCGCATGCACTCCGAACCAGGCAAGCAGCCCGGCGAGTAGCGAAGGGCGGAGCGGCAGATTGCCGCTGCGGAAGGCTGTCCCGGCCATAGGCCTCCCAACCCGGCCAAAGCGGCATTTGCAAGCGACCACCGTCGCTGGTAAAAGATTTTTACCAGTCGATCGAAGGAGGCTGTCGATGTCCGGCCTTGCCATGCCGAAACCAGACGACGCCACGATGCGCCGGCGCGACGAGATCGTCGCCGATATGCGCATCATCGTGCCGGGCGAGGGCGTCGTCGACGCCGCCAATGCCATGCGCGCCTTCGAGAGCGACGGGCTTACCGCCTACCGGCAATTGCCGCTGGTCGTGGTGCTGCCGCAAACCGTGGCGCAGGTCTCGCGCGTGCTGAAATATTGCAGTGACCGCAATATCCGCGTCGTCCCACGCGGCTCCGGCACCTCGCTCTCCGGCGGGGCGCTGCCGCTGGAAGACGCGGTGCTGCTGGTGATGAGCCGCTTCAACCGCATCCTCGAGATCGATTTTCAGAACCGCGTCGTCGTCGCCCAGCCCGGCGTCACCAATCTCGGCATCACCACCGCCGTCGAGCAGGAGGGCTTCTATTACGCCCCCGATCCATCCTCACAGATCGCCTGCTCGATCGGCGGCAATGTCGCGGAGAATTCCGGCGGCGTGCACTGCCTAAAATACGGTCTCACCGCCAACAATGTGCTCGGCATCGAGATGGTGCTGATGAATGGCGAGGTGGTGCGCCTCGGCGGCAGCCATCTCGACGCGGAAGGCTACGACCTGCTTGGCGTGATGACCGGCTCCGAAGGACTGCTCGGCGTCGTCACCGAGGTCACCGTGCGCATCCTGAAGAAGCCCGAGACGGCGCGTGCCCTGCTGATCGGCTTCCCGACCAGCGAGCAGGCCGGCCAATGCGTCGCCGACATCATCGGCGCCGGCATCATCCCGGGCGGCATGGAGATGATGGACCGTCCGGCCATCCACGCCGCAGAGGATTTCGTCCAGGCCGGCTATCCCCTGGATGTCGAGGCGCTGCTGATCGTCGAACTCGACGGGCCGGGTGTCGAGGTCGATCACCTGATCGGCCTGGTCGAAGCCATCGCCTATAGGAACGGCTCGACCACATGCCGCATTTCGCAATCGGAGCAGGAGCGGCTGAGTTTCTGGGCCGGCCGCAAGGCGGCTTTCCCGGCGGTCGGCCGCATCTCGCCCGATTATTACTGCATGGACGGCACCATACCGCGCAAGGAACTGCCGCGCGTGCTCGCCGGCATGCGCGAACTGTCGGAGAGATACGGGCTCGGCGTCGCCAATGTCTTCCACGCGGGCGACGGCAATCTGCACCCGCTGATCCTCTACGACGCCAACGTGCCGGGCGAACTCGGCAAGGCGGAGAGTTTCGGCGCCGACATATTGCGGCTCTGCGTCAAGGTCGGCGGCGTGCTGACCGGCGAGCACGGGGTCGGCGTCGAGAAGCGCGACCTGATGCCGGAAATGTTCAACCAGATCGACCTCGACCAGCAGATGCGCGTCAAATGCGCGTTCGACCCCAACCATCTGCTCAACCCGGGCAAGGTGTTTCCTCAGCTGAGGCGATGCGCCGAACTCGGGCGGATGCACGTGCATCGCGGGCAAGTGGCGTTTCCGGACATCCCGAGGTTTTGAGGGGTATGTTGGCGCTTGGACACCCCCCTCTGTCCTGCCGGACATCTCCCCCGCAAGGGGGGAGATTGGCTGCTTCAACGTCCTGCTCGCCTTCAAGCGTTGATGGTTGGCGAAAGCCTAAGCGACATCCGATCTCCCCCCTTGCGGGGGAGATGTCCGGCAGGACAGAGGGGGGTGGGAAGGATCGCGGCTTCTCGTCATTTACGACTGGCGGTTCTGCCGCATGACCACCTTCACCCCGACCACATCAGCGGAAACCCTCTCCACCGTCGCTTGGGCAGCCGCCGAAGACTCGCCGCTCGAAATCATCGGCCATGGTTCCAAGCGCGGCATCGGCCGGCCGCAGCAGAGCGAGCATACGCTCGACCTTTCCAAACTCTCCGGCGTCACGCTCTACGAGCCGGCCGAGCTGGTGCTGTCGGCGAAGGCCGGGACGCCGCTGGCCGAGATCGAAAGCCTGCTTGCCGAAAACGGCCAGCAACTGGCCTTCGAACCGATGGATTACGGCCCGCTGCTCGGCGGCGAGCCAGGACGAGGCACCATCGGCGGCGTGCTTGCCGCGAACCTTTCCGGGCCGCGCCGGCTGAAGGCCGGTGCTGCGCGCGACCACATTCTCGGCATATCTGCCGTTTCCGGGCGCGGCGAGGCCTTCAAGTCCGGCGGCCGCGTGGTCAAGAACGTCACCGGCTATGATCTGTCCAAGCTGATGGCCAACAGCTGGGGCACGCTGGCGGTGTTCACCGACGTCACCTTCAAGGTGCTGCCTGCCGCCGAGACCGAAGTCACGCTCGCCATTCGCGGCCTGCTCGACGATCACGCCGCCGCCGCCATGGCGCTGGCGCTCGGTTCCAGCGCGGAGGTGTCGAGCGCTGCCCATCTTCCCGAACGGGTCGCAGCTAGGGTCGCTGACGGCAGTCTCGGCAGCGATGCGGCGACGCTGCTGCGCATCGAGGGCTTCGGCCCGTCGGTCGCTTACCGCATTGCCGCGCTGAAAGACCTGCTGAAAGACGCTGGGCCGCTGCAGGAGATTTCCGGTTCGGTATCGTATTCGGTCTGGCGTGACATCCGCGACTGCGCGCCGTTCGCCGATGGCGGCGAAAGGCCTGTGTGGCGCGTCTCGATGGCGCCGTCACAGGGCCACCAGATGGTGCTGGCGCTGCGCATGCAGGCCGCGGTCGATGCCTTCTACGATTGGCAGGGCGGGCTGATCTGGCTGCGCATGCAGCAGGACGATCCCGAGGCCGGCCTGTTGCGCGGCCTCATCAGAAGACATGGTGGCGGCCATGCGACGCTGGTGCGCGCAACCCCCTCGCACCGCGCTGCCGTTCCCGTGTTCGAACCGCAAGCGCCGCAACTGGCAGCACTGTCGGCCCGGCTGAAGGCCGAATTCGATCCGAAGAACATCCTCAATCCCGGCCGTATGGCGCCGGGCGCAGCCTCTGCTACTCTCGCCGCGGCAACCCAGGGAGGAGCACAATGAGCGATCCAGGCCAAAACGGTACGTCACGCCAGACCGACCGCTGGCTAGAGCCCGGCCCGACCAACGCGCTGGTCATCTACATCCTCTATCTCGCCGGCCTAGCTATCGGCGTCAGCGGCATTGTCGGCATCGTCCTGGCCTATATCAACCGCGGCAAGGCCGGCGGCTTCGTCGAGAGCCATTACACATTCCTGATCCGCACCTTCTGGATCGGCCTGCTCTATGCACTGATCTCGGCGCTGCTGATGATCGTGGTCATCGGTGTCGTGCTGATTTTCGCCGTCGCCGTCTGGTTCATCGCCCGCTGCATTCTCGGCCTGCAGGCGCTGCAGCGCGGCGAAGCGGTCAAGAACCCGGAAAGCTGGTTTCTAGGATTATGAGCGTGATCCCCAAACGTGGGTACCGGTTTTGGGAAAAGATCATGCTCAAACGGTAAGGATTTGTTTACGTGCAGACCAATTTCTCAGCTGCCCAGCTCGCCGATCCGCATGTCGCGGAATCGGAGAAGATTCTGCGCAAATGCGTGCATTGCGGCTTCTGCACGGCCACCTGCCCGACCTATGTGACACTCGGCAACGAGCTGGATTCGCCGCGCGGCCGGATTTACCTGATCAAGGACATGCTGGAAAACGGCCGGCCGGCCGACAAGGAGATCGTCACCCATATCGACCGCTGCCTGTCCTGCCTCGCCTGCATGACCACCTGCCCGTCGGGCGTCAACTACATGCATCTGGTCGACCACGCCCGCGCCCATATCGAGGAGACCTACAAGCGTCCTCTGGCCGATCGTCTGACCCGCGCCATGCTGGCGTTCGTGCTGCCTTATCCCTCGCGTTTCCGCGCGGCGCTCAAGCTGGCGAAGCTCGGCCAGCCATTCGCCGGTCTGTTTGAGAAAATCCAGGCCTTGAGGCCTCTGGGCGCCATGCTCAAGCTCGCACCCGCGTCGGTCCCGGCAGTCTCGCCGATGGCCTCGCCGGGCGTCCATGCGGGGCAGGGCCCGAAAAAAAATGGCCGCGTCGCCATCCTCACCGGCTGCGCGCAATCCGTGCTCGATCCCGGCATCAACGACACGACGATCTCGCTGCTGACCAGACTCGGTGTCGAGGTCGTCGTACCCGAAGGGGAAGGCTGCTGCGGCGCGCTGGTGCATCACATGGGCCGCGAGGCGGCTGCCCTGGCGTCGGCCAGGCAGAATGTCGATGCCTGGACGCGCGCCATCGAGCAAGGCGGGCTCGATGCCATCGTCATCACCGCGTCAGGTTGTGGCACCACGATCAAGGATTACGGCTTCATGATGCGCCTCGATCCGGACTATGCCGGCAAGGCGGCGCGGGTCTCGGCGCTGGCCAAGGATATCACCGAATACCTCGTGAGCCTCGACCTGCCCGAGCCGGTGCTTAAGCCGGGCACCGTTGTCGCCTATCACTCGGCCTGCTCGATGCAGCACGGCCAGAAGATCACCCGCCAGCCGAAGGAGCTTCTGGTCCGTGCCGGCTTTGTCGTGCGCGAGCCGCGCGAGGGGCATCTCTGCTGCGGTTCGGCCGGCACCTACAACATCCTGCAGTCCGGCATTTCGGCGACGCTGCGCGACCGCAAGGTCAGGAATATCGAAGCGACCGGTGCTGACATCATCGCCACCGGCAATATCGGCTGCATCACCCAGATCGCCTTTGCCGCGAAGCTGCCGGTGGTCCATACGATAAAGCTGCTCGACTGGGCTTATGGTGGGCCGAAGCCCGAAGGCGTTCGCGAAGAGAGGGCGGTTGTCGCGGCCGAGTGATCCGCCAGTCGTCTACTCGGCCGCCAGCCTGTCCGCCGTGCCGTAGGTTGCCTGGTAGCGCGCGCGCTGGCGGCTGAGCGCCACCATAGTGTTGCGCAGCAGGATCGCCACGGTGATCGGGCCGACGCCGCCCGGCACCGGCGTGATCCACGACGCGACATGCCTGACGCTCTCGGCATCGACGTCGCCGACGATGCGGCTCTCGCCGTCTGGCCCGATCTCCGAATTGATGCCGATATCGATGACGGCCGCACCCGGCTTGACCATGTCGGCCTTGATCAGCCGCGGCTTGCCGACAGCGACGAACAGCGCGTCGGCGCGGCGTGCGTGTGCCGCCACCGAGCGCGTCATGTGATGGCAGACCGTCACCGTCGCGCCTTCGCTCATCAAAAGGAAAGCGATCGGCTTGCCGACAATCTCGGAATGGCCGACGACCACCACTTCGAGCCCCTTCAGGTCGAGGCCGGTTTCCTTGAGCAGTTCGACCGAGGCGGCGGCCGTGCAGGGCGCCAGATCGAGCTGGTTGTAGACGATGTTGCCGATCGAGGCCGGATGCATGCCCTCGACGTCCTTGAGCGGATGCACCGCCGCCTGCAGCGTCTTGATCGGGATGTGCACCGGCACCGGTCGCTGGATGATGATGCCGGTGACGCGCGGGTCGGCGTTGAGGCCGTGGATCGCCGCTTCGAGTTCGCCGGCGGTGATGTCGGCGCGAAAGCGCCTTTCCTCGAAGCCGATGCCGGCAAGCCCCGCCTTGGCGCGCTGGTTGCGGACATAGACGTCGACCGCCGCTGTGTCGCCGACGGTGATCGACACCAGCTTGGGCGGAAAGCCTTCGGCGGTGGCGATCGCCGCGTCCTCGCGCACGCCGGCGATGATGCGTTGGGCAACCGGGCCGCCTCGGAGATAGCGGCTGTCGTCGGAGAGGGTCATCGAGATAGGGCCTTTGTCTGGAACTTTAGCCGCCACATAGCAAAGCAACCGCGAAAAGGCAGTGCGAAAAACGAACCGCCATGCCCGTCGCGCGACGTGCCGGCGAAATCTTCCCGTCAATTCTTGCTGGCGTTGGCGGAAACAAAAAGGGCAGCACGGCTTGCCGCGCTGCCCTTTCGTGACTGGCCGCATCCCCACACGGCCCGTCCCCCGTTATTCAATACTCCCGAGGCTTCTGAGCAGAATCATCGGTGAGGTCAACCGCAGATTACATCACTACAACCGTCGTGCCAACATTGACCCGCTCGTAAAGGTCGACCACGTCCTCGTTGCGCATGCGGATGCAGCCCGACGACACCGCGCCGCCGATCGTCCAGGGTTGGTTGGTGCCGTGGATGCGGTACTCGGTCGAGCCGAGATAGAGCGCGCGTGCGCCGAGCGGGTTTTCCATGCCGCCGGCGAGATAGGTCGGCAGATAACGGCCCTTGGCGGCTTCGCGGGCGATCATCACCGCCGGCGGCCGCCAGTCCGGCCAGACCCGTTTGTTGGTGATCTTGTGGGTGCCGGACCATTCGAAGCCCGGTTTGCCGGTGCCGACGCCATAACGCCGCGCCTTGCCGTTCTTCCCGACCAGATAGAGGAAATTCTCTCGCGTATCGATGACGATCGTGCCCGGCTTCTGCGGGCCGTCATAGGCGACCTCCTGCGGCAGATAAATCGGGTCGATCTGCCGCCGCATCACGATGCGCTTGGCCGGTGCCTGCACCGCTGCGGTGCGCAGCTGATCCGGTTCGGCCAGCCGCCGGTAGCGCCGTTGCGGCTGCGCCTCTTGCCGGCTCTGCCGCACGATGCCCGGCGCATGGCCGAGCTGCAGCACCCAGGGCGCCGAAAGGTCGGGACTGACCACCACCGGCGGCCTCTCGGCATAGCGGTCGTTGGCATTGGCGGCACCGGCCGCAAGCACGGCCGCGGCGCCGAACAGTGGGAACAAGAATATCTTCATCGCAACGCACCTTGATCGTCGAACATGCCGGGGTGCAAAGCCTCCCCGATTTCGCCGACATTGGGCGCGAAGCGGCAACCGAAACATGAATCGGAATGCGTAAAATGCCGATCTGTCAGTAAAGCTTTTGGTGTGGTTACCGCCCGGTTCAGGAATCTGGTAAAGCCGCGGTAAAGGCCGCGTCAAAACGCGTTAACGCCAGGACAAGAACGGAATTCCGCCATGGACGAAAAGACAGGTCTGCTTGCCGGTCCCGACGGCATCGCCCGCTGCTTCTGGCACGGCAATCTGCCGGATTACCTGCACTACCACGACCACGAATGGGGCCGGCCGGTCGCCGACGACCGCCGGCTGTTCGAGAAGATCTGCCTCGAAGGTTTTCAGTCGGGCCTGTCCTGGCTGACTATTTTGCGCAAGCGCGACAATTTTCGCGAGGCCTTCGCCGGCTTCGATGTCGACAAGATCGCCGCCTTCACCGACGCCGATGTCGAGCGCCTGCTCGGCAATGCCGGCATCATCCGCCATCGCGGCAAGATCGTGTCGACCATCAACAACGCCAAACGCGCCCGCGAGCTCATCGACGAGGCCGGCTCGCTGGCGGCATGGTTCTGGAAGTTCGAGCCCCGCCCCGACGAGCGGCCCGAGATCGTCGATCTCGCCCATCTGCGCGCCAACCCGACGACGGCCGTCTCGGTCCGCATTTCGAAGGAGCTGAAGAAGCGCGGCTGGAGCTTTGTCGGTCCGACCACCGTCTACGCCTTCATGCAGGCGATGGGGCTGGTCAACGACCATCTCGAGGGCTGCGTCTGCCGCGAGCCGGTCGAGGCGGAGCGGAAAGCCTTCAAGCGGCCGAAATAGCGGCTCAGGCGCCGCCGGCGCCGGCGAGGAAAAACCCGGCGAGGATGGCCGCCAGCGCGGCGAACACCGGATAGATCACCAGCAGGCCGGTCATCAGAACGTCGCGCATGGTCGGCCCACTGGGCTGTTGTGCCGCGATCTCGAACGGTCCCGCGATTTGCTTCGTCGTCTTCGGCGCATGATTGTCGGCCGGCCGCAGCCGGACCGAGGCGTCGCGTGCGCCGCTATCGATGATGTCGAACTTTTGTAGCGTGGCCATGGCCCCGAACCCGTTGTTTCGGCGCGCTTATCGGCCGGGATTGTGTCGGCACGATGCCGCGCGCGTGGCGCAATTGTTTCAGCTTCTTTTTCTTGCCTTCTCCCACAAGGGGGAAGGAGAAGCGCAAACCCTTGCCGCTCCCGGCTGCATCGGTTAGGACACCGGCGCCGTGGAAATCGGTTATTTAGCCGATCCCCGGAACGCCACGAAACTCCGAGTACCCATCCCATGGCCGACAAATCCGAAAAGATGAAAGCGCGGCTGCCGCGCGGCTTTGTCGACCGCGGCGCCGCCGACCTGCGCGCCGTCGAGAAGATGATGGCGACGATCCGCTCGGTTTTCGAGCTCTACGGTTTCGAGCCGGTCGACCAGCCGCTGATCGAATATACCGACGCGCTCGGCAAATTCTTGCCAGACCAGGACCGGCCGAACGAGGGCGTGTTCTCGTTCCAGGACGACGACGACCAGTGGCTGTCACTGCGCTACGACCTGACCGCGCCGATGGCGCGTTTCGTCGCCGAGAATTACGAGCGCCTGCCGAAACCCTATCGCAGCTACCGCTCCGGCTGGGTGTTTCGCAACGAGAAGCCCGGTCCCGGCCGCTTCCGCCAGTTCATGCAGTTCGACGCCGACACGGTGGGCACGCCGGGCGTCGCCGCCGACGCCGAGATGGCGATGATGATGGCCGACGTGATGGAGGCGCTCGGCATCAAGCGCGGCGACTACGTCATCCGTGTCAACAATCGCAAGGTGCTGGACGGCGTGCTCGAGGCGATCGGCCTCGGCGGCGACGAGAACGCTGGCCGCCGGCTGACGGTGCTAAGGGCCATCGACAAGCTGGACAAACTGGGCGTCGAGGGCGTGCGCCTGCTTTTGGGCGCGGGGCGCAAGGACGAGAGCGGTGATTTCACCAAGGGCGCCGGGCTGGACAATACGCAAATCGACGTTGTCATCAGCTATTTCACAGTCATGGCGCAGCATGATCCCGAAAAAATTGTCCAGACACTGGCATCCATCAACCCCGGTCTCAGCAATCTTATCGAGGAAAGGAAACTCGAACATCTGGGCATCACGAACGCCTCGTTTGTTGAGGGTCTTGCAGAGTTGGAGCAGATAAGAACCATGGTCGCACAAAGCGGCTACGGTGAGGATCGCATCCGCATCGACCCCTCCGTCGTGCGTGGCCTCGAATATTACACCGGCCCGGTCTACGAGGCCGAGCTGCTGGCCGAGATCCCCAATGAGGACGGCCAGATCGTGCGCTTCGGTTCGGTCGGCGGCGGCGGCCGTTATGACGGTCTCGTCTCGCGCTTCCGTGGCGAGCCGGTGCCGGCGACAGGTTTTTCCATCGGCGTCTCACGGCTGATGACGGCGCTGAAGAACCTGGGCAAGCTCGATAGTTCCGATGTCATCGCGCCGGTCGTCGTGCTGACCATGGACAAGGATACGGAAAGCCTCGGCCGCTACCAGAAGATGGTGGCCGAGCTGCGCGCCGCCGGCATCCGCTCGGAAATGTATCTCGGCGGCGCCGGCATGAAGGCGCAGCTGAAATACGCCGACCGCCGCGGCAGCCCGGTCGCCGTCATCCAAGGCGGCGACGAGCGCGCCAAGGGCGAGGTGCAGATCAAGGACCTGATCGAGGGCGCCCGCATGTCGGCCGAGATCGCCGATAACGCCGAATGGCGCGCCGCACGGCCGGCGCAGGTGACGGTGGCGGAGAGTGAGCTGGTTGCCGAAGTGAAGAAGATACTTGCGGCGCAGGCGGCTGACCGCGCGAAGGGTGGCGCGTGAACACCCCCCTCTGGCCTGCCGGCCATCTCCCCCGCAAGGGGGGAGATTGGAT